>JAFXCH010000062.1 GCA_017516485.1 Clostridia bacterium | reverse complement strand
TATTCTCAAGCTGTAACGCCCTGATATATTCGATATACTGGTCAATAAGCTCCGTTATAACAACATCGTTGATACTGACCTTGTGCTTACTTATAAGAAATAGCAACAGGTCGAGCGGACCTTCAAAAACTTCGGTTTTATACTGAATAGGTTCCAAACTAATTTACCCCTTATCCGATAATGAGTCTGAACGGTAATAAAACAATACGATTCATTAAGTTATATACTAAATTTGAAAGCATTGAAAGAGGACCGGTTAGAATACCTGTAAACAAAAGAACAAGTATAGCAAGCATTATATAACGCTCATACTTCATAATTTTGAAATAAACATTATCGGGAAGTATGACACTGATTAACCTTGAACCATCAAGCGGAGGTATGGGCAGAAGATTGAAAACCGCAAGATTAATATTGATTGAAGCGCATATTTGGAAAAATATAACCACAATTGATGCAAGAAGAGAAACTGTGGCATCATTATGAGAAATCAGATAAGAACCGAATGCAAAGCGAGCTATATTCATAAGAAGCATTGAAACAAATGCCATTATGAGGTTAGAAACAGGACCGGCAACAGCAACGGCTGCCATACATCTTTTGGCATACCCTGCATCAAAAACAGTACCGTCACCAAAATAATATACATTACCGGTAGGTTCTTTTTTCTTCTTACGGAAGTTACGGATATTAACGGGTACAGCCTTTGCATAACCGAAACCGCAAAGCAATGTCATAAGTGCACCGATAGGATCAATATGTGCAAAAGGTGAAAGCGTAAGCCGACCCTTTAATCTGGCTGTATTGTCGCCTAATTTATTTGCAACAAAAGCATGTGCAAACTCGTGGACGGGCAACACGCATATAATAACAAAAACTCTGACAAGCAGCCCCATAATAAGCTGCACACGGGCATCACTGCTCATACTGCCCATTCTAAGTAAATCAAAAAGCATTTTTCATTTCTCCAAAATTTTATTCTTTGCAATAACAATGCGGTCGTTACCTGAAAAGTCTTTAATAACATCCACATCGCTGAAATATTCAGCAAAAATTGAACTGACATCATTCCCCTGCTCTTCGCCGATTTCTACGGCAACCATACCATCAGCTTTAACGCAGGAAGACCATTTTTTTGCAATTGCACGGTAGAAGTCAAGACCGTCAGCACCGCCGTCAAGCGCCATTTCAGGCTCAGAAAGTACTTCTCGCTGAAGAGATGGAATTACATCACTACGGATATAAGGCGGATTTGAGAGCAGAATATCGCACATTTTGCCATCAAACAATCCCGATCCCTCAAACAAATCACCTTTAACAACCGTTACATTATCGGCACAGTTAAAATCTTTGTTCTTTAAAAGATATGCAAGTGCTTTGTCTGATTTTTCAAGCACGGTAACTTTTGAATCAGATAACTGCTTAGCAACAGTAATACCGATACATCCGCTGCCGGAACACAAATCAAACACAGATAATTTCTTCTTATTTTCGGCAAACTTCAAAGCAATATCAACTAAAAGCTCAGTTTCGGGTCTTGGTATCAAGACGCCTTCACCAACAAAAAACTCATGTCCGTAAAATTCCCATTTGCCAAGAATATACTGAAGCGGCTCACCGTTTAAACGGCGGCTTACAAATTCATCAGCCTTGCTTATTATTTCATTATCTGCTTGTGTTTTGCCTAAAACTCTGAGAACAGAATTGCTCACACCAAGCAAATCGGCAACTATGCAATCGGATTCAAACTCGGATTCTTCAAAAGCACAGCAAGCAAGCTCATCAGCAAGTTTCTTGCGTAAATCTTTAACCTTCATCCGATTCGTCCTGAGTCTTTTCTTCTTCAGCAGACTCTTCGATAGTTTCTTCTGCAGATGTTTCGACATTATCTTCTGCCTTTTCATTTTCATCCGATTCGATAACAGCCTTGATAGCGGCAATACCTACCTCGATAATATCATCTTCAGGCTCTTTTGTTGTAATACGCTGCATAAGCAGACCGGGGGCAGAAAGAAATCTTGTAAAGACATTATCATGCTTACCTGCAAGGCGGATACATTCGTAACCAATACTCATAATGAGCGGAAGCATCAGCACTTTAACAGCAATCCACAACCAAAGGCTTGTTGCTCGAAGCTCAGGGAAAAGAACATTGATAACTGACGAAATTATAATACTGAGTATAAGCGTAATAAAAATGAAACTTGTACCGCAACGGGGATGAAATCTGCTCTGTTTGCGGACATTTTCAACAGTCAGCTCAAGACCATGCTCTACACAGAAAATAGACTTATGCTCTGCACCGTGATACTTAAAAACACGCTTGATATCACTCATAAGTGATACGCCCCACATATACAGAACAAAGATAATCATACGCATTAAGCCTTCAATTATCGGGATGTATCGGTCAAGTGTACCGTGTGCAAGATATTTATTGATCAAATCAGACGTAAACGTCGGCAAATAGAAGAAAACCAAAAAAGCAAGGCCAAATCCGAGTACCATTGCTATACCGCCAATAACAGCCATCATCTTAGGGCCGAAATGGTCGCTGAGCCATTTGTCAAGCTTTGACATTTCTTCTTCGTTTGTATCAGATGTATCAAACGCAGTTTTTTCAGCAGACTCCATCATACATTTGTAACCGAAGATCATCTGTTCAACAAAGCTGATAGGGCCTCTGATAAACGGAGCTTTGAGAAGCTTACATTTATCTGTTACAGAATGTACCTCTTTGCGTGTGATGTCAATTGTACCGTCAGGCATACGGCAAGCTATTGCAGCACCTTTCGGACCTTTCATCATAATACCTTCAATCAGCGCTTCACCGCCGACACCGGAATATTTTATCTTTCCTTCTTTACTCAATTTACTTTACTTCCTTTCAAAAAATTTGCTGTTTATTCCGAAGCTGATTCATTGACCTCGGAAGCTTCAACGGGAAGAGTAACCGTTACGGTTGTACCCTCACCCAAAACGCTGTTAATTGTCATCTCGCCATCATGCATTTTTATAATTTCGTCTGCAACGGCAAGACCGATACCCGTACCGTGCACAGACATATTAGCTCTGAAAAACTTCGCCGTAACTCTCGGAATATTTTCGCTTGAAATACCACAACCTGTATCTGTAAAGAAAATTACCAGCTTATCATCTTTAATTTCAGCAAGAACAATTACTTTACCGCCATGCTCGTTGTATTTTATTGCATTGTCAAGCAGATTAACAAAGACCTGCCTGATTCGTGCAGCATCGCCGTACATAGGTAACGGAAAATGCGGAACATTGTATATAAGTTCCAGACCCTCACGCATAGCTCTATCTTTAAGAGTGAAGACAGCATCATCAAGCTCTGCAAGAACATCAATTCTTGATTTATTAAGCTGCATCTTTCCGTTTTGCATACGTGAAAAATCAAGAAGCTCTTCAACCATATCGGACAGTCTTTGTGATTCACTGATAATTACAGACATACCCTTCTGCGTTGTTTCCGGGTCACTGTCGCCAAGCTGTGCTATGGTTTCACCCCAACCTTTAATAGCTGTAAGCGGTGTACGCAATTCATGAGAAATCGTTGAAATGAAATCATTTTTCAAGCTCTCTGTCTGACTCAGCTCATCTGCCATATTGTTAAATGTAATGCAAAGCTGGTCAATTTCATCATGCATACCGCCCGTATTAACCCGTGCGGTAAGGTCTCCTTTTGCTATTTTTTCTGCCGTTGCGTTGACCTGCAGCACCGGACGCACAATCGAGCGGATAAAGAATCGACCAGAAGCGAAAACAAGAAGAAGTACTATACCTGCAATTAAAAAAATAAAAAGTGAAATAAAAAGCAGCATATTGTCAACATCTTCAAGTGAACATATATACCTGACTGCTCCTGCATATTCACCCTGAACGCTTGGTATCATAGCAGTTATCGCCATAACTTTTTCGCCCGTTGAAAGCTTACCAGTCCATTTGGCTTTGTTAGTTTCAGAGCTTTTAGCAAGCTCATAATCAGGCATTACAGGTTCGGAGTCGATATCGAATCCTGATGAAGAAACAATTGGTTTACCGTTTTTATCTATAACCCATACTTCCATAATATCTTTATCGGAGAAATCTTCTACAAAATTAATTGCACCTACAACAAAGGTTTCATCGTTTGTAGAAATATACTGTGAAAAATATGTGTTAACCAAATCTGACGCTCTTGAATCAAGAGTCATTTCAATATAGTTATAGTAATAACCGAAAATCAGAAAAACAGCTATTGCAGCAAAAGCGATAATTATACCGGAAATAACACAAAACGTTCCGAAAAACCAACGTTTTGATATACCGCTGATCTTTTTCAACTGTTTTCCTCCTTTCAGTTATATTCAAACTGAATTTTTAATTAATCCACTTATAACCCATACCCCATACGGTTGTTAGATGTGTCGGATTTGAAGGTGCATCCTCAATCTTCATTCTGAGTCTTCTTATGTTTACATCAACAACCTTGTCTTCACCGAAATAGTTATCACCCCATACATGAGCAAGAATATCATTTCGGTCAAGGGCTGCACCCTGATTTGAAAGGAAATACTCCATTATCTGAAACTCAACCTGAGTTAACTCGATAAGTTTTCCGTTTTTGGTAAGAGTTCTGTTACGAAGATTAAGAACAAACTCACCACTCTTGAGCAGATACTCACTTTCGGTTGATTTTTCGGCAGACTTGTTGTTGACACTTACCCTTCTGTATATTGCATCGACACGAGCCATAAGTTCAGAGGGAGAAAACGGCTTTGTAACATAGTCATCAGCACCCATCATAAGGCCTGTAATTTTATCCATTTCCTGAGTTTTTGCCGTGAGCATAATTATACCGACATTATCGTTAAGCGAACGGATTTCTCTGCACACAGAAAGACCATCCATTTCCGGCATCATTATATCAAGAATTGCGATATCAATTACTTCTTCTGAATTTTTAAATAACTCAAGTGCTTGCAAACCGTTTTCAGCCTGCGTTACTTTATACCCACTTCGCTTAAGGTTAATGACAATAAATTCGCGGATAGCGGATTCATCTTCGGCAACAAGTACATGTTTCATATTATCACCCCTGAGAATTTATGTTTACAGTAAAATAATTCATCAAGTCTGCAATAACTATACCGTTTTCTGCTCCAACATCTGTTACCGTGCAGAAATATACAGTTTCACCTTGAATCATAAGCATCTGTGCATTATCGAAGTTTGATTCATCCCACTCTTCGAACATACATGCTGATATTGAAAAGAACACATTCTCTTCCGCATCGACAAAATGCCAGGTACGTGCTGAATTATCACTTTTTACAAAGATTTTATTTTTCCACTCTTTCGGAAAATAAAGTGTATAATTTTCGAGCATATTTACAATATGATATTCCTGTGGTACAAGATCAGAATCCTTAATCTCACACCATTCAAGCAAATATGCAAGTGATGTATCGCTGTTAATGCTTTCTGATAACGGCTTTTGTATGGGAATTTCTATAATTCCGTCTTTGTCGATATCTTTACAAATAAGATTACTGCTCCTTAGTGTAAGATCAGCTGCATTTGTATCGTTGATTGAAGAGACAAAATTACGCTGTTCTTCATTCCACTCTATAACCTGCGTTATACTGCTTTTGTCTGATACGTGTGCATCAACATAAAGTCTGGGATTGCCGCCTGGCGGCAAATCGGTAGAAATTGATGTCAGGTTGATAATACGGTTATCAAGGATAATTTCATTCAATATACTTATTTCATTATCTTTGCTGACACCTATAAGTTTGAGCGTATTTTTATCAATTTCTTTCGTAATGTTTGAATAGGCAACCAGAAGCTGCTTTTCACCGTCACCGTAGGCATCCGTAACAGCCATAAGATTGTACGGTTCACTTATACACGATGAAACTTTAAGTGAATTATTTTGTGTATCAGCTGCATAAATAGACAATTTCTTCTGAGACTTGTCATTAAAAATAAACCATGTAACAAGTATCTCTTCATCGTTATCATCGTTGAGGTCTTCAAAATTAACTGTGAGAACGCCGTTTCCGTTACCGGTAAAATCAGAAACCAGCAACCAGTCTTTACCGGACTGTGTAAGAACACACATTCGCACTGTTGAAGCATCATCGTTTTTCACATAAAAAACGACAGCTTCGTTAACACCGTCACGATTTATATCGCGTATGGTGATTGCAGAATGATCCTCACCTGACTCCGGTGAACGATAAGAAATTTCGTCGCCAATCAGAGCACTGATTGATTTTTGCAATTCCGCTTCCATTGCGGTATGAGGCGGACGCATAAGACTGTCTATTGAGCGAATCTCAACAGAACAACCGCTGAGCATAACACCCAAAGCTAAAGCCGACGCAATAATGACAGCAAAAGCTTTTTTCATGTCTTACACCTCCGTTTAATAATTATTGATTTACCAAAGTGATTGTATACGTTCCGTAAGCCCAGCAATCGTTATTGTTCTCGATGTTGATGGTAGCTGTAAATGTTTGCTCTTTTGCATTTACATCAAGTTCCGAAAGATCAATTTCTGCATAAATATCGGCTGCTCGTAATGTTTTGAGGGAATCTTCCGGACCGTAGACCGTGATATTACCTATTGACTTCTTGATATCACCGATAATGTAATCATCAGGTAAATTTTCATAATTGATATGATTATCATCGAACTCAACGGTCTTTTCTGAAAAATCAGCCAATGTAACAGTGATTGTTATTTCCTCAATATCATCATAGAAATAAACTGAAGACAATTTTTCGGTTTTTACGGTCATTGTATTTTTACCCGGTTTAAGTTCGGCAAAATCAATTGTTTTAATACTCAATTCTTTACTGTTATTAACATCGGTCGGATTTTCTACAGCAACATTAAGACCAGTTGCTGAAAATTCACACTTGATATTTTCCTGTGAATATGCCTGCGGAATGTTTCTGAATTCAACAATTGGTGTAACAGGTTCATCAATTATTTGGTAAACCGGCTGTGTTACAGTTATAAACTCAGCATCTTCAAAAGTAAGATTATGAACCAAACCGCCTTTATCGTTATATGCATTGATAACCGCATTCTGCGTAGTAGTTTTGTCAAGCGGATTCAGCAGAGAAACTTCACCGTAAACGTTTTTAATTGCATTAACTTCAGTTGCAGGACCGGAAACGGTAATTTTGTTTAATGCAACATTTTTTGACGAAAGATAAGGAGTACCTTCCACATATCCTTCCTTAACCAGACCCGATTTTGAGTACTGGACTTTAGGTGAAATCGGAATATCAATTTCTTTCAATACATCGAAATAAACTTCAATATATTCTTTTGAAAGCTCGATTATTTCATATTCGCCTTTTTCGTTCTTTTTCGAAACTTCAATCTGAAGAGCGTATTTACCCGGTGAAGACACGTATGTAGTCTTCGCAACCGCTTTAAATGAATCTTTATCAACCGTATCATCGTAGATGATATAGCGTTTACCCTCGATTGTAATATCGACAGTATTGTTAACAACACCAAAAGGCATCAGATCTAACGACGAAAGCGTGCTGCTTTCAGCATCAATTTCAACAACAATATCAGTAATTTTGCGGGTATCAATCGGGGCAAAGCCCAGCATAACAACCAACCAGATAATAACAGCAAGCACAAAGGAGAATACTAACAGAGCTTTATTATCATAGAAAACCTTATGACTAAAAGTTTTAATCTTGTTCATTTGTATCTCCTTTCTTTATTTCTTTTTCCTGAATTTTCTTCTTAATTTTTTTCTGGCTTTGATAGTGTACTTATCAAATATGTTATTTTTTCTTCTATCATCTTTTTCAATAAGATATTTCTGCAAATTTTCACGAAGTTCTGATGCTGTAAGTCTGCGAAGTATTGCACCTTTTCTTACAAAAGATATTGAACCGGTCTCCTCCGAAACAACAACGATGATCGCATCACTTTCTTCAGACATACCGATTGCTGCACGGTGTCGTGTACCGAGCTCCTTGCTGAGCTCATTATTGTGTGTAAGAGGAAGAATACAACCTGCAGCTGCAACTCTGTCTGCTCGGATGATTGCTGCACCATCGTGTAACGGAGTTTTCGGAAAAAATATCGTTCCGATAAGCTCCTCAGTTGCAAGCGCATCAACAGCAGTACCTGTTTCGATAATGGAACCGAGCAACGTCCGACGTTCAAAAACAATCAGAGCACCTGTTTTGCTCTCACTCATCGCGGAAACAGAACGGCAAACCTCGGTAATCATTGCGTTTATCTTTTCATTCGCAACCTCTCGGGAGCTTTTACTGAAATTTAAAAACGATATACCTGACAAGCCGTTTCTGCCCATACTCTCAAGAGCATGGCGAATTTCGGGAGCAAATATTACAATCAGGAAAACAACTGCATTGGAAATAATAATATTACTGAATATAAATTCACTTGCCTGCATATCGAGAAAAGTGATAACCGCATAGGCAACAGCAAAAAGCAATATTCCTTTAAAAAGCTGAAATGCTCTGTTGCCGCGCACAAACTTTACAACGTTATATACAACAAAAGCAACAAGACATATATCTAAAAAGTCCGAAAATTGGAAGGAACTCAATAGTACTTGTAACTGATCGAATATTTTTGTAATATCTTCAATGAATTTCACAGCAATATCACTCCATTCTTGTGATATATTATAACACGCACTATATTATAATGCAAATAAATTATATATATTTAATTAAAATTTTTATAAAAAATATAAAAAACACATCCTGTTATCGCATTGAAAATACAGGATGTGTTTATAATTCTATTATAGCAATATCAGAACATCATTGAACGAATAATCTGCTGGCACTGTTCTTCATCCATAAGCTTCGGAACAGGATAAAGCGGATTTGCTTCATACATAGCACGCTCAGCAATTGTGGGTATATCTTCTTCTTTAATGCAATCAAAACTTGACGGAATTTTCATTCTTGCATTCATTGCACAAATTTCATCGATAAAGAAGTTTGCCTTCTCCTCACGAGACATACCTTCTGTTTTAAGGCCAGCTATATCAGCAAGATCAGCAAGCTTATCATAAATATCCTCACCATAGTAACGAAGAACATAAGGCAGAATTATTGCGTTTGCAAGACCGTGAGGAATGTTATAAAAGCCACCAAGATTGTGAGCAATAGCATGAACATAACCGACGTAAGCCTGAGTGAAAGCAATGCCTGCATAGAATGATGCGTTGAGCATATTGTCTCTTGCTTCAATGTTCTTCGGCTCATTGTAAGCTGTTTCAAGATTTGCAAAAATCATCTTAACAGCCTTTTCTGCAGCAACTTTTGTTGCAGGAGTATTGCTCAGTCCGATATAAGCCTCAACAGCATGAGTAAGTGCGTCCATACCGGTTGTTGAAGTAATATGAGGCGGCAAACCGACTGTAAGTTCAGGGTCAAGAACAGCCATTTTCGGACGAAGGCAAGGATCGTTAATTGCAAACTTCTCGTGTGTTTCAGGATTAACAATAACAGCGGCAATTGTAGTTTCGGAACCTGTGCCTGCTGTCGTGGGAACAGCATAAAGCGGAGGCAACTTAGCAAGAACCTTGAGTGTGCCTCTCATTGAAGGAATCATTTTACCGGGAGCAGCAACACGTGCTGCAGCAACCTTTGCACAGTCCATCGGAGAGCCGCCGCCAAACGCAATTACAGCCTCACAGTTATGGTTGATATAAAGCTCGCGTGCTTCTTCAACATTGGGAATTGTGGGATTGGGCTGAGTGCCGTCATAAACAACATAATTAATCCCTTTTGCTTCAAGACCCTCTTTAAGAGAGTTAAGCAAGCCGAGACTATGGAGACCTTTGTCTGTAACAATCATTACATTTTTTATCCCGTTACCCTTAAGAACCGAAGGAAGCTTTTTAACACTTCCGGGGCCTTTGAGAACCTGCGGACCCGTCCAGTCAAGAGCCTTACTTACCACCCTGAAAACAGCCTGGTAACTACGGCAATACGCACCATAAACTTTGTTCATAAAATCGCTCTCCTTTATACATATAGTAATATTGTTAGTTTATTTAAAACCCGCAAATTCACTTTGAAACGCCTGACACAAGATGTGTTGACAAATCAGAATAAATTTTATATATAACGCAGAAGATATATATTATACTGTCAGTATCGAAATTATTGTACTAAAGCCGGAATCCCATAAGAGATAATAGCCATAATGATACCGGCAATAAGTACGCCTACAGCTATAGGGCCTATGGCGTGTTTGATACGCATATTCATAAGCGCAGCAACCAAAGCACCTGTCCATCCTCCGGTACCGGGAAGCGGAATTGCAACAAAAATAAGCAAACCCCATTTACCGTATTTTTTGACAGTTTCACTTTTTCTTTCAGAACGCTCTTCAAGCTTACGTATAATTTTACCAAAGAAACGTTTGTTACGCAAAAATTTAAAAACTTTGCGTATAAAAAGCAGAATAAAAGGCATAGGCAACATATTGGCAGCATAGCTAATAACAAAAGCCAGCTTTAAATCAACACCTAATAGGCTTGCTGCGATCAAACCGCCTCTTAATTCTAGAATAGGCAATAACGAAATTGCAAAAACTATAAGTTCCTCAGGAATTCTGTCCTGAAAAAATCCAACAATCGTATTCGCGAGTTGTTCTGCCATTTTTTCCTCCGTTAATCAGCGTCGATAACACCCGTTCTGACAAGAAACTCATGCGCCCTTTCAAGTATTGAACGGTCATTTTCAAATTTAAGCGTTTTAATAGCTTTAGTATAATTGAGCCATATATAATCTTCAATTTCTTCTTGCTGAATTTTAGTTTGTGTATCTGTTGTAGATGCAACAAAAATAGAAACAGATTTTTCAACTTTACCCTGAATCGTATACTCGGATGTTGAAACAAATCCGGGAATTATATTGATGTGTATACCTGTTTCTTCAAGCACTTCTCGCTTGGCGGTGTCTTCTTTGGTTTCGCCGTTTTCGATATGTCCCTTGGGGAAACCCCAGTTTGCACTGCGCTTATTCTTAATAAGCAAATATCTTACCTCGCCGCCGATTCTTCGGTAAACAACGGCACCGCAACTGCTTTCATATAAACACTCAATTGTATAATCTTCTTTTTCTTTTCCCTCGGCAAAAGCTACGGCGCGACGAATATCATTAACAATAAAACGAGTGCTTTTAGGAGCAGCAACCCAGATTTTTTCGCCGCTCTTACGGTGAATTACAGCTACAACCCTGCCGTCAAAATTATGTACGGGATGATCGATGCCCATTATGTATGCATACTGTGTACCGGGCTGATGAGATTTTTCCACACGACCGTAATTGAGCTCGTAAATAAGACCTGTTTCTTTGTCCTGAGAATTATACGCTCTTGTAACATTGACCCTAACGTATTTACCTAACATCCGAAAGCTTTCCCCCCCTTCCTTAATACTAACCAGAATTTCACATATATAGACTAATTATATATGTTATCTTTATTAATTACAAGATATTTTTAAATAAAAAGAAAAAAAATCGGACAGAATTTACTCTGTCCGATTAAATATTTAATAAAGTCAGCAACCTGCAAGCTCTTTAATGTATCTTTTGAAGAAGACAACCGCCTCACCTACAGTATCAAGCGGCAGACGCTCATTGGTACCGTGAGTACAAAGAAGCAGCTTTGTATCAGCAATAAAAGGCGAATATCTGTATACATTCTCACATACGCGCTCATAGTAATAAGCATCCGTACCGCCCATTACAAGGTAAGGTGCAACAATTGCTTCGGGATAATCGGAAACCGTGATTTTTTCAAGAGCTTTGAAAGCTCTTGAATCGGTCGGCGAGAAATTGGATGCTTCTTTAGCTTTGAGACATTCAACCTTAATTTTCTTATTCTTTACTACCTTATGAATATGCTCTTCGATATCCTTGGTAGTTGTACCCGGCATTGCACGGAAGTTAACAACAATACTTGAACGCTGCGGTAAAACGTTGGCTGCAGGGCTACCCTGTGCCATAGTAACACCTGTAGTTGTACGTATAAGGCTTGCTCCAGGAGGAATAAGCTTTAAAATCTCTTTGATAATGGGATTAAGATAAGGAAGATTACAGGTAATCAGCTTCGCAGGCAAACTTACACGGCGACCGATTTTATCAAATAATTCGGTAAGGAAAGGCAACATCTCTGCCTTAAACTGATTATTCTCAAGGTCGCGTATAACATTTGCAAGCTGACCCAGACCGCTGTGCTTAGGCGGCTGAGAAGAGTGACCACCCTTAGTCTCAACAGTAATCTCAAAGTCAGCATAGCCCTTTTCTGCTATACCTATACCTGCGATAAATCCGTTAATAATGCCTTTTATATTCAGCGGCAGAATTGCACCGCCTTCATCAATAACACAGTCAAGGTGAATTCCTCTGGACTTGAAAAGTTCGGCAATAGCACAGGCACCCGAATGATTAGATGCAACAATTTCTTCATTATGACCGAAACAGAGATAAACGTCGCGCACCGGCTGATAACCTTCCTCAAGAAGTGTTTCAACAGCTTCCATAACACATATAAGGTGATTCTTCATATCCATTGCGCCTCTGCCCCAGATAAAGCCATCGGCTATATCACCACTGAAAGGCTCATGCTCCCAATCCTGCTCTGTACCTTTTGAAATCGGAACAACATCCTGGTGAGCAAGAAGTGCAATAGGCTCAAGTGACGAATCCGTACCCTTCCAACGGTAAAGCAGACTTGCTCTGTCAACAATCTCTTTTTCAAGATTCTTTGCTGTAAGCGGATAAGCTTCATCAAGGAAAGCATGAAAACGCTCAAACTCTGCCCAATCCATATCATCGGGATCAGGATATGAAACTGTTTTATACTGAATAGCCTTGCTTATATGCTCTGCTGCACGATCGGCATCAACATTTTCTGCAGGTAATTTTACGCTTTCCTGCTTATCAGGCTGATATTCTGCGGCTCGGATAAAATCAGTTGCAGCAACTGCACCGAGAGCACCTAAAATAGCTTTTGTTTTTAACTTCATAGTCAACACCTCATATCAATGTTATTTTTCACTGTGCTCAGGCCAGATTCTGTGATGAAAACAGCTGCTTCGTCCCGTATGACAAGCATAACCGCTTTGATAAACCTTTATAAGCAAAGAATTATTATCACAATCGGAATAAATGCTTGCAACGCGTTGAGCGGATTCACTGCTTTTTTTCCATAATTTCTGACTTGAACGACTACAATACCAGACATAGCCTGTTTCAAGTGTTTTTTCGAGTGCCTTCTGATTCATATAACATAAATTCAGCACCCTACCCGTCTCTTTGCATTTTACAACAACGGGAATAACTTCATAACGCTGAAAATATTTTGTTGTATCCATTTTTTGTTAACCCCCACAAATATAACAAAAAATTAAAAATCAAATAAACTTATCTGCATACTGTCAGGTAATCCTTCGAGTGCACCTGCTTCACGAAGTGCCGCAATAACACTGCTTGAAATACCTGCACGGCGTTGAAGCTCATCAACACACATAAACTCGCCTTCACCGTCATCGCGTGCCGCAGCGATCGATTTGGCAGCATTTTCTCCTGTGCCGTTGAGTGATGAGAATGCAAGGCGGATTTTACCGTCTTCAATCTTAAACACCGTAGCATCTGATTTATATAGGTCAACCGGAAGGAATTCAACACCTCTTGCCTTCATCTCAAGCAAAACCTGAAGTGCAGTAAACTGTGAAAGCTCCTTTGGTGTAGCTTCCTTTCCCTTGTCCGTTATCTCTCTCATTTTGCGTCGCACCTGCTCTATTGTTGACATAATCAAAGGCGCAGTAAGGTCGCCACCTCGCACAGTGAGGTAAGCCGCATAATAAGCAACCTTATGGTAAATCTTATACCATCCAAGACGCAAAGCAGCAATAACATATGCCGCAGCATGAGCTTTCGGGAACATGTACTTGATTTTCATACACGAATCAATGTACCATTCCGGAACATTATGTTTTCTCATCTCTGCCATATGCTCAGGAGTGAGAAGCTTTGTAGCGTTACCTTTACGGACAATTTCCATTATTTTAAATGACATATCAGGCTCGAGACCCTTGTGCATAAGGTAAACCATAATATTATCACGCGTACCGATAACATCGGAAATTGTACAAGTGCCGTTATGAATAAGTTCCTGAGCATTACCGAGCCAAACATCAGTACCATGCGAAAGACCCGAAATCTGCAGAAGGTCAGCAAAGCCCTTAGGCTGTGCTTCAAGAAGCATCTGACGTACAAATGCCGTACCCATTTCAGGAATAGAAAGTGTACCGGTTTCGCAGTCGATATCTTCAGCAGTTACGCCAAGAGGTTCCGGACTGACAATCATTCTGTAAAGCTCTTTATCGCAAACATCGGCATCAAGAACAGAAACGCCTGTAAAATCTTCAAGGTATTTATAAAGCGTAGGAACATCATGGCCGAGATTATCAAGCTTAAGAATAGTATCATGCAATGCATGGAAGTCAAAGTGAGTTGTGATAGATGCTGCATCAACATCATCCGCAGGATGTTGAACAGCAGTGAAATCTTCAGCTTCATATCTGTTTGGAACAATAACCATACCGCCGGGATGCTGACCTGTAGTACGCTTGATGCCTGTGCAACCTTTGCAAAGTCTGTCAAGCTCAGCATTATGAACTGACACACCTTTTGCTTCAAAATACTTTTTAACAAAACCAAAAGCTGTTTTATCGGCAACTGTCGAAACAGTACCTGCTTTGAAAACGTGCGTTTTGCCGAAAAGTTCTTCTGTATAACGGTGAGCATAGAACTGATATTCGCCTGAAAAGTTAAGGTCAATATCGGGAGATTTATCGCCCTTGAAACCAAGGAAAGTTTCAAAAGGAATATCGTGACCGTCACGAATCATCGGCTCGCCGCATACCGGACAGTTCTTGGGCGGAAGGTCAAAACCTGAACCCACTTCACCTTTGAGGAAAAATTCACTGTGTTTACACTTCTTACAAAGATAGAAAGGAGCAAGCGGCATAACCTCGGAAATACCTGCCATAGACGCAACAAAAGATGAACCGACTGAACCTCGGGAACCGACATAATAGCCGTTATCCTCAGAGTTTTTAACAAGCTTCTGTGCAATCATATAAAGAACTGCGAAACCGTTTTTGATAATTGACGTAAGCTCTTTTTCAAGTCGCTGAGCAACATATTCGGGCACAGGGTCACCAAACATATTTTTAGCTCTTTCCCAGCAGATTCTGGTTAACTCTTCTTCCGAACCGGGAATATCAGGCGGGAAGTTTCCGTTGGGGATAGGTATAATTCTGTCAATTGCATCAGCAATTTTATTAGTATTTGTTATAACTACTTCTCTTGCGGTATCTTCACCGAGATAAGCAAACTCGGCAAGCATTTCATCAGTAGTTCTGAAGTAAAGCGGTGCCTGCTGGTCTGCATCTTTAAAGCCTTGACCTGCCATAAGAATTGCTCTGAAAACACTGTCTTCGGGGTCAATAAAATGAACGTCGCAGGTAGCAACAACAGGCTTTGACACCTTGTCCGCAATATGAATGAGCTTCCTGTTAAGGTTTTCAAGATCAGAATAGCTCTGAATATGCGGAAACTCTTCAGACCTTACAAGGAAATCGTTATTTCCGAGCGGCTGAATCTCAATATAATCATAGAATGAGGCTATCTGAAGCAGCTTTTCATCAGGCTCGCCGTGAAGCATTGACCTGAAAAGCTCACCAGCTTCACAAGCACTGCCGATAATAAGACCTTCTCTGTGCTTTATAAGCTGACTTTTGGGAATTCTCGGGCGTTTGTGAAAATACTCGAGATTAGACATAGAAATAAGCTTATAAAGGTTCTTAAGACCTGTATTATTTTTAGCAAGTATTATTATGTGATACGATGCTAATTTTTTATAATCCTTTTCTTCACCGTCAACATCATTGACAAGATAACCTTCAATACCAAAAATCAACTTAATATCGCTACCCTTTGCCGCCTTAACAGCATCGGGAAACGCCTGCACAACACCGTGGTCGGTAATTGCAATAGCTTTATGTCCCCACTTGATTGCACGCTTTACAAGGTCCTTAACATCGGTCATACCGTCCATAGCAGACATACGGGTATGAAGATGAAGCTCGACACGCTTTTCAGGTGCATCATCGGTTTTTGAAACCTTATCAATCTGAGCAATTGCTCTTACATCAATTGTGTTTTCGCGCGCATATTTATCATACATAACTACACCGCGCAAGAGAACAGTCATACCGTCTTTAAGGTTTTCGGTAAGATAATTTGTCTCAGACACAGGACCGAAAATCTTTGCAGAGTACGAACCGGAATCATCGGAGAAATTAAACGTAATAATTCTGTTCCTCTGATCTTTTGTTGTACGGATTTCAAGTGAAAAGACATCGCCCCAGACTATAACAGTACCGCTTTCCTGCGATATATCCGCAATCCTCATCGGCTGTTTTGAAGGAATTTTTTCACCGTAAATAATTTTGGCATATTCGGTGCAAATCGGTAAACCTTCAAAAGTAGGTTTGATAATCTTTTTTATTTCAACAGGTTGCTTTGCAGCTGTTTTTTCATCTTCTTGACGCTGCATTTCTTCTATTGAAATCTTATTAGCCTCTTCGCGTGCTTCTATCTTTGCAGTAACTGTAATACCGTAAAGCTCACTGATTATAGAAACAAGCTCTTTTTCTGCTCCCATACTTTTAAGCACTGCCTCACCTGCCGATGAAACAGTAAGAGTATATTTATTTCCGACAAGCTCAGCTGTTGCGTCAGCCATAAAACAACTTGCAGGAATTATACGCTGTGCAAGGGCTTCACTGACACGTACTAAATCTATTTCAGCATTTGGCTGAGCACATTGATTGCGTGTAGGCAAAAGATTGATATTTATAATTGCACGCTCAAGCTTTAATGCCTGACACAGCTCCTGCTCCATTAATTTTTTACGCGGAGCATCATAAGGTGCGTCGAACACATCCATTACAAGAACACGCTCAACTGTATTTATGTTTATTTCAATATTGTCATACTCCAAATATTCACGGCATAGTTCAGACCCAACAAGAGGTACAAAAAGCTCTGCCAACTGTCTGCCTGTCATTCGCTAAATCCGTAGCTGTACAGCTTGTACAGCAGTTCCTTTCAGTTACATTTTTTCAATTTCATTCATTAATTCTTCAACTAATTTATCTTCGCTGACTTTGCGGATAATCTCACCTTTTTTGAATATAAGTCCGCATCCGTCTCCGCCCGCAATACCGATATCAGCTTCTCTGGCTTCACCGGGTCCGTTTACCGCACAGCCCATAACTGCAACCTTAAGCGGCTTTTTACAGTCGGCAAGCAGCTCCGTCACCTTACCTGCAATCTCAATCATATTTATTCTTGTTCTTCCGCAAGTCGGACAGGAAACTATCTCAACACAGTTCTGTCTGAGATTAAGAGCCTTAAGAATATCAATTCCTGCCTTAATTTCTTCAACCGGCTCATCAGTCAGTGAAACACGTATTGTATCACCTATTCCGTGAGCAAGAAGAGAACCGATACCGGCAGCAGATTTGATAATACCCATATGTTTTGTACCCGCTTCCGTAACACCGAGGTGAAGCGGATAATCACACATAGCGGCAACTGTTTCATAAGCTGCAACGGTATTCTGTACATTTGAAGATTTTATAGAAATAACAATATTATTAAAATCAAACTTTTCGAGAAGTGATGCATGATACATAGCACTTTCTGCCATAGCTTCGGGTGTGGGAGAACCGTATTTTGCCAGTATCTCTTTTTCAACCGAACCTGAATTAACTCCGATTCGGATAGGTACACCGGCATTGGCACAAGCATCAGCAACAGCTTTAACTCTATCCTCAGAGCCTATATTACCGGGATTTATGCGTATTTTATCGACACCTGCAACCACACACTCTAACGCAAGTCGATAGTCAAAATGAATATCGGCAACTATCGGCAATGAAACAGCGTTTTTCAGCTCATTTATAAGCTTTACCGCCGCCATATCGGGCACTGCGGCACGTATTATATCGCAACCTGCAGCCTCCAGCTCTTTTGCCTGTGCAACACTGCCGACAAAATCATCAGAACGTTTATTGAGCATTGACTGTACAGCTATCGGCTCATTACCGCCGATAAAAATATCGCCGATTTTAACTTTTCGTGCTGCGCGTCTTTCGAACAACGCACTCACCCCCTGATAAGTTTCAATACATCACTGAATGTTATAACAACCATAAATAAAAGCAGCAAAACAAGTACTGCACCGTGTAACCAATTCTCGTATTTTGCGGGAACGGGTTTACGGAATATCATCTCAAAAACTATAAACACCAGCCTGCCGCCGTCAAGAGCCGGTATAGGCAAAAGATTAAATACACCGATATTTATAGTGATAAATGCCATAATGTTTAACAGAGCCGAATAGTCAGTCATTTTTGAAGACTCTTCTGCAACATCGGCTATTACACCAACTGTACCTACGGGACCTGAAATATCATTAAACCCGTATTTACCGCTGATAAGATCGCCCAGACTTATCCAAACAAGTCTTGCAACAGAAACTGTCTGCTTAAAGGCATTGGAAGTAACCGTCAGTATATTTTTCTCAACACCGACAATTGTCATATCATTAACAGTCTGTTTTACACCGTCTTTTTCTAACGTTGTAAAATGAACATTGGTCAGTGCAACCTTATTACCGTCACGCTTGACAGTAATATCAAACGCACCGTCATCATCCATATGCATAAGATACGGCAAATCCATATCTGATAAAACCAGTCTGTCATTAATCTTATAAATCTCGTCGCCGGGTTTCAAGCCATCAATTTCAAGCTGAGAGCCCTCTTTAAAAGAATGGATAGTTGTGGTACCGACGAGATTTTGCTGACATATAACAATTGACAACAAAACCGTACCCAAAAGTATATTTATAACGGCACCTGCGCAAACAATAAGAAAACGTTTCCACGGAGCTTTTTTACAGAAAGCACGCTCATCAACACTTTCTTCATCTTCGCCCTCCATACTGACAAAACCGCCGATAGGAAAAGCACGTAGTGAATACTGAGTTTCTTTACGCTTACGCTTAAATATTGCCGGACCCATACCTATTGCAAATTCGTTAATTTTAACCTTGAAAACACGTGCAACAGTAAAGTGACCAAGTTCATGTATTGTAATAATAAATCCGAAAAACAAAATTGCAAGTATTATCGGCCACACTTTACTCCAAACAGTTGCCAAACTACTAACAGAAAGTAAAATAACTACTCCTCCTCAGATACTCAACCTCACATATTCTCTTGCCCATATATCCGTCTCAAGCACATCATTAAGAGAATATGTATCAACACGCTTGCAATTATCAAGTGCGCCTGATACAAGTCGGGCAATATCGAGAAAACCGATTTTTCCTTCACGGAAAAGCTCATTAGCCATCTCATTTGCCGAATTTACTGCAGCGGTACAAAGTCCGCCTTGTTCAATTGCACTTCTGCAAAGATTAATACACTCAAATGTATCATAATCAGGTTTATCAAAAGTTAAAGTCTGCCATTCCTCGAGCCTGAGCTGTTTTACAGGTGACTCAAAACGCTGAGGATAAGTCAGTGCATACTGAATCGGTATACGCATATCAGGCACACCAAGCTGTGCAATTACAGAATTATCGACAAACTCAATAAGTGAATGAACAATGCTCTGACGATGTACAACAATATCAACATTTTTAGGATTAACATCAAAAAGCCAGACAGCCTCAATAAGCTCAAGTCCCTTATTCATCATTGAAGCAGAGTCGATGGTTATTTTTGCACCCATACTCCAGTTAGGATGCTTTAATGCCTGAGCTACGGTAACATCAGCAAGTTCTGCCTTTGTTTTACCGAAGAAAGGACCGCCGGAAGCGGTAAGAATAAGCCTTTTAAGCTCTTTCTTGTCATTCATGCCTTGCAAAGCCTGGAAGATTGCAGAATGCTCACTATCAACAGGAAGAATGTCTACACCCTTTTCTTTAGCCCTGTTCATTACAAGCTGACCGCCTGCAACAAGTGTCTCTTTATTGGCAAGAGCTATTTTACACCCTGCATCAACAGCACTGAGAGTAGGCACAAGACCTGCCATACCGACAATACTGTTGAGAACAATCGCCTGAGAATTATCTGCAGCACATTCGCTGACACCGTCTACGCCCGAAAGCACTTTAATATCGGTATCGGCGAGCTTTATTTTGAGGTCAGCCGCAGCAGCTTCGTCGGCCATGGCAACCTTTACAGGCTTAAATTCACGAGCCTGTTTTTCAATTATATCTGTATTCTTTGAAGCTGTAAGAGCATTTATTCTGTAACCGTGCATACGGGCTACATCGAGTGCTTGTTCACCTATTGAACCTGTTGAACCAAGTAAAGTTATTATTTTCTCGGACATTTTTATTATCCTTTCAAAAAGGCGAAGCCGCTTTTCTCAAAGCTAACTTCGCCGTAAAAATTCACTTATGAAAATAACTTGAGAGAAAAGAGTAATACACAGTAAATAAACGGTGCAACAATGCTTATGCTGTCAAGTCTGTCCATTATTCCGCCATGGCCTGGGATAAGGTTACCAAAATCCTTGATACCGTAGTTCCTCTTGATAGTAGAAGCGATAAGGTCGCCAAACATACTAACTACAGGTACTACAAAAGAAAGAATTATCATAAACCATACGGGAAGCGGAAACGGATTATAGCAAAGCCAATTACAAACAAACAGAGCTATTATGTTAATAACAGCAGAACCTATAACTCCGCCAACAGCACCTTCTACTGTCTTTTTAGGACTGACGCGAGGACAAAGTTTATGCTTACCAAGCTTTATACCTGCAAAAAGTGCGAACGTATCGGCAAATACCGCACCTGCAAGACAAAACCAAACAAGGAAACGGATATGACCGCGTGTAAGGTTATCGTAAATATCCAACATATTACGCATACGAAGGAAACATCCCGTAGCGGTTGGCATAATCAACGAAAACAGTATTGCCATACCGGCATGCTCAAATTTAGTTTTACCAAAGTCAGCAACAATTGTTACAAGCATTATTATGCAGTAAGTAATTACTATAGGAAGAATCGGTATATCAAAACCAATCATACCGGAATAACCGTGATAGCCTAATGTAAGAGCAGAAAAGAGCAACGATACTATATGAACAAATTTATTTTTAACACCAACACTTTTCTCAAGTTCAAACACAGCCATCAGAGTAAGGATAAAAACCACTACATCCGGCAGAGGCGAAAACGGAAATATGACTAATGCTATACCTACCAAGCCAAACAATATGCCGAATATTACTCTGTTTTTCATAAACAAATCACCTTATTTCTTACACACCGCCGAAACGTCTGTTTCGCTTTGAATAATCTTCAATAACTTTATCCAGGTCTTCAGTGGTGAAATCAGGCCACAACTTATCGGTATACCAAAACTCCGAATAAGCTGACTGCCATATCATAAAATTAGAAATACGCTGCTCACCGCTCGGACGTATTATTATATCAGGTTCGGGCTGACCTGCAGTATAAAGACCTGCTGATATCATATCTTCAGTAATATCTTCCGGCTTCAACTCACCCTGCTGAACGCGCTTTGCAATATCTTTGACAGAGTGAAGAATCTCCGCCCTGCCTCCGTAGTTAACAGCAATATTAACAGTTGTCCTCGTCTGATGTGCCGATTCAATTTCGGCAGTATCAAACAAATCGAGAATATCCTGCGGCATACCATCACGTTCACCCATATAATGCATATGCATACCCTTACGGGCATTTTCTGCTTTACGCTCCTGAGCTTCCAGCAAATAATCGCGGAATATGTTCATAAGTGCCGCAACCTCTGCCGGCGGACGCTTCCAGTTTTCGGTCGAAAAAGCGTAAAAGGTCATACTTTTTATTCCAAGGTCACAACCGTATTCGCATATCTCACGGAATGTGTTGGCACCTGCAATATGACCTTCAGATCGAGAGAGCCCTCTTGATGTAGCCCAACGACCGTTACCGTCCATAATAAAGCCTATATGTTCAGGTAACACGAGACTCATATTTTAGATCTCCATAATTTCTTTTTCTTTATCGGATGCGATTGACTCAATCTCCTTGACATACTTATCAGTCTTATCCTGTATCTGCTTCTCGCCTTCCTTGAGATCATCCTCAGTGATTTCGGAAGCCTTCTCCATCTTCTTAAGCTTATCGATGCAATCACGACGGATTGAACGGATAGCTACCTTTGAGTCTTCGGAAGTTGCACGGATTGTCTTGACAATTTCCTTACGTCTGTCTTCAGTAAGAGGCGGGAATGTAAGACGGATAACAGAGCCATCGTTCTGAGGATTAATACCAAGATCAGAAGTCTGGATAGCCTTTTCGATAGTTGAAAGACAGCTCTTATCCCAGGGCTGAATTGTAAGAATTCTTGCCTCAGCAACTGAAATAGCAGCAAGCTGATTAACGGGAGTGGGAGTGCCGTAATAATCTACTCTGATTTTATCAAGAACTGCAGCAGATGCTCTGCCTGCCCTGATTGATGCGTACTCGCTCTTGAGTGCGTTGATTGTTTTGGTCATTTTTTCGTCTGCGAAGCTGTATACTGTTTTCATGATAAATTCTCCTTTATCTTATTCTTTGACTATTGTGCCTATTTTTTCGCCTTTAACGGCTTTTAATACATTTTCAGGGTCATTGAGATTGAAAACGAGGATTGCTATACCGTTTTCACGACAGAGAGATGAAGCTGTGCTGTCCATTACCTTGAGACCTTTTGCAAGAACCTCGGTATGAGTAAGCTCATCATATTTTACAGCGTCATCATACTTATTGGGGTCTTTATCGTAGACACCATCAACATTGGTAGCCTTGAAATAAACCTCTGCACCGATTTCGGCTGCACGGAGAGCTGCTGTTGTATCGGTTGAGAAAAACGGACAACCGGTACCGCCACCAAAGATAACTACCCTGCCCTTTTCAAGATGTCTGACAGCTGCATCTTTGCAATATGTTTCACAAATCTGAGGAATCTGAAGAGATGTCTGAACTCTTGCGTCAACACCAAGCTGAGAAAGAGCATCACCCAGTGCAAGTGAATTCATTATTGTAGCAAGCATACCAATGTGGTCTGCCCTTGTTCTGTCCATATTTTCACTTGAGCGACCACGCCAGAAATTTCCGCCGCCAACTACAACGCCAACCTGAACCCCAAGATCACAGCATTCTTTGATAACGCGGCAAACGGACATTGTCATATCATTGTCAATTCCGTGACCTTTTTCGCCTGCCAGCACTTCGCCGCTTACCTTAAGAAGAATTCTTTTATACACTGTGCTCATTTCTGCTCACCCTTTCAAATTACTCTTTATCTTAATTATTCTACTTTATAAAATCTTATAAGTAAATAGAAATTTGATAAAATTCAAATTAATTTAAAAATTACAGCAAAATATCAATTGACACGGAAGAAACTCATCGGTTCAACGGTGATACCGCTTACTGTTACAGGCTCCTGTGTATAATTAACATAAATTCTTGTTGTTGATTCATATTCCGTACAATAGACACCAGAAGAAACCATATAATGATTTGTGATTCGTGATCCACGCAGATCATTCAGCACACCGCTAATCTCAGAATAAGTATCAAACAATGAGGTGTTAAGCCAATTATCAACACCGAAAACAGATGTGTAATTATCGTTTTTGACAAAAGCATTGTTTGTTACAATATATCCCGGCACTGCACCGTATTCTACACAGCGAAGAATTGCTGTCTTACTGTCTGACATCTGGTTTATACCGTCATACGAAAACTCAACAATACCGTGAAGGATTATCTGGACAAAAGGAACTGAAACATACGATTCGGTTTCTTCACGCGAGCACCTCATAGGAAGCTCGGATATTATATCGGCATTTTTCAGTGAGTAGAAATTACCCCCTTTAATCATTATTTTACTGTTTGTTGAAAGTGGAGCAATTTCTTCGGCAATTGTATTTACATATGACTGACGATCAATTTTACCGGCAAGATCTGTATAAGCGTACACACCGGCATCGGTTACACAGTATCCCGATGACTTTAGATTATTGAAACGCTTCAACAAATTAAGAACCGTATCTTCGAGTAACGACAAATTCAAAATGTATCTTTCACTGTTTTTAGCAGCAAAGCCCGAAGAAGTTAAAATATCAGTAGCTTTTACTTTAAGTTTATCACCGTTAACAGAATACAAAACAGATGAACCTGAACTTGTATCACTGATAAGAGCGATGTCATAAAAAACGTTGAAATTCAGACTTGCCGCATAATTATCAAGTTCTCTTACTCCCGACATTCCGCCCAGCGAACCAAGAGGAGTGGCATTTGACGCATTTTTTTCATTTATGCCACCTTCAAGTGCACCGGTATATCTCAAATACACATTGTTGATACCTTTTGCCTTAATACGACCAAGAATATCTATAGCCTCAGAGAACTTTGTGAGCTTTTTGTCAGACGCCAGAAATTTATTATGCGCTGCAGCTCCTATAACATTGACAACTATAGGCAGATATTCTGTAACCTCAACACTTCGAGTTGAAAGTGTATGGTCTCGTATAAGTTGCTCACGGCAAGCAGCAGCCATACCGGCATAGTTTGCGTTTGAACCGTTAAGGAATCTGAAACAGACAGTTGCACCGTCGTTGTATGCAAATTCAGAATAATAAAGCTTATCACCATCAACCTTGCTTTGTGAAACGGTAAACACGGGACCGACACGGTTATAATCACTTGAATTCTTCGCTTTATTTGCGGTTATTCTTGAAACAGCATCACCGTGTTCAATTATAGCTGCAAAAGCATCGTTACCGCTCTTAATACCATAAGCGGGAACAACACCGCTCATTGCAGCACTACCCGAAATATCGTTACCATATACAGCTATATCAACAGGTTCCACGGCTTCGGAAGAAGCTGTATTAATTATCGCACCGCTGCCGTCCGGCACAAGTATATAATCACCGTCTGATGCGATATCAGAAGCACCGAAATATTCAAGGAAACCGATATTAAGGAGCACATCTGACGAATCGCCAAGATTTTTCCAATCTATATCAGCATAAAAACATCCATCACGCAACGAATATGTAGCGGTAACTTTATAGAGGATATTCCCTTTAGCCGCCGTTGAATAAGCTTCGTCAGTTGCATCCAAATCGATATTGTTAAGCCATGAAGCATTATCGGTAATCAGGTAAGTAACAACAAAGCCTTCGTCAGCAGTTTTGGTATAAACACCGCCGAAGGATACGCTGTTATCCTGCGAATTGAGACAGTAAATTTTTTCGTTATGTATTACCTCAAGCGAAACAATATCAGCTTCTGCAGAACTATCTGAATTTGCTGAAGTCTGAGGCAAGGCAGACCACAGTTTACTGTCCTGAGTGTTTGTTACACGCACACCGACAGCACTGCTGGACTCATCGTATAGCAGTGTTATAAGACCTGAAGAATCAATCTCTTCAAGCCCGTCCGGATTACAATAATGTACTAAAGAATCAACATTTTGGGGATAAATTTTATCTTTAGGCAAAGTAATTTTTTCAATCTTCAAATTACCGGAACAACCAAAGCATGTTATAAGCAAAGCTAAACAAACTGCAATCGAAACTACATTTCTGAATTTCTTTTTCACTTTTACAAGTCTCCTGAAAAAAGTATATTTATACGATACAAAATCCGACTATATATTCCGTAAAAACAAATCAGCCGATAAATCTGTAACCTGTGCCCCAGATTGTTTCAATATGCTGAATGCCTACAGAATTCTTATCAATCTTATCACGGATTCGGTTAATATGAACTGTTACGGTTGATGTTTCGCCCATCGAGTCATAACCCCATATTTCGTTAAAAAGTTCTTCTTTGCTAAAAACCGTATTTGGATTTGAAGCAAGATACCACAGCAGGTCAAATTCCTTGTTTGTCATAGAAACCTCTTTACCCTCAACAAAAACTCTGCGTGAGCTTTTGCAAAGCTTTATACACCCGGGTTCTATTGTTTCAAGTTCATCGATTTTGTCAGAAACAATACTGTCAAATCTGGCAATACGAGCATCAACACGGGCAACCAGTTCCCTGAAATTAAAAGGCTTTGTAATGTAATCATCAGCACCAAGTGTCAGACCTTCGATAACATCATCGGGTTCTTGTTTTGCGGTAACAAAAAGCACCGGTGTATTCTTTTTTTCGCGCAATTTTCTGCACACTTCAAAGCCGTCAATACCCGGGAGCATAACATCCAATATAATCAGGTTATAATCTGCGTTTAACGCCACATTCAAACCGCTTATTCCGTCAGCACACACATCTACACTATAACCGTTAGCGGTCAGATACTCCTTTTCAAGTTGTGCAATAAGACTGTCGTCTTCAATGATAAGTAATCTTTTTTCCATAATTGAACTCTCCTATTTATACCACCGAACAGGTATCTCATCGCTACGGTGAAACAAAATATTGATTGTAAGTCCGTTGTCTTTATTCTCAGCGCTTATTTCAGCATCGTTCGCAAGCAATATCTGTTTACAAAGAAACAAACCAAGGCCGTTACCTTCGTTAATATTTCTCCTTGCACCGTCACCGCGATAAAACATTTCAAAAAGCATTTCCTCAGTACCGGGTTCAACACCTATGCCATTATCTGATACCGAACACAAAATTCTACCGTCCGGATAATCCTCTAACTTAATTAATATCTTACACCGCTCATCTGGTTTTTTGTATTTAATTGAATTATTGATAAGATTATGGAGTACTCTTTTGCAGTGTTTTATATCGACACTGCATACAGCAGCATTTTTACAGCAGTTATCAAAAGAAATGCTCACATCCTGGAGACTGAGTTCAAGGCTCAAATCAAAAATATATTTTTCAAGCACTTCACCAAGGTCTACCGGCTGCCTCTTAGTCGCTGTCTCAGTTTTATTGTACTGTTCAGCTGCGGCAATACTCTTAAGCATAATATTAATATCTTCTGTACTTTGTAATACCATAGATGCAAATCGCTTGATTTCTTCTACGTCAGTTACTATTCCGTCGGCTACCAATGAAGCAAATCCGTTGATTCGCGTAACCGGAGTTGCTATATCATGCATAAGGCCACTTATATGTACCCTCTTCAGCGCCACATTTTTTAATTCTTGTGCATGGTAATCTTTAAGCTTAATACGCACATCTTCAACAGCCTGAAAAAGATCACCGATTTCATCGTTACTGATGTGTCGGATAGGTAAATCATACTCACCTTCGACAAGTTTTTCTATATGCGCCTCAATTTGCTGAAGCGGAACAATAATGCTGTTCAGAGCTCTTCGCTCATAGTACTTACGCAGTATAATGAGCAACGCCAGAACAATTACATTAAGCACACATACAACTGCCATAGAAATAATCGTAACTCGCGAGTATATGTTATATTTAGGAGAAGTCATAACAAAATACAAGCCGAACACATACAGAATATTACAAGCAATTACCACACCTCCGGCAACTATTGCAGCGGAAAATGCAGGGCTTTTTAACAAAGTTGGTTTTTGTTGTTTTAATTTAATTTTCATAGTTTAATATTTATTTTTCGACTCTTCAAAGAAACACGGCATATCTTTAATAATCACGGTATCACCGTTATCAAGCACTGCTTTACCGCTCATACGGCCAAACATAACTTTTTCACTGTAAGTTTTAAGGCCGAGTGTATGCTTACTGTTACAGTTATATTCAGGTATAATTTCAACTTCAAACCGCTTATCGTCTGAACGAACAGTCCACTTTTCATTTCTGTCATCAAAAGGAATATCAAAGAAAACTTTTCCTAACTTATGGCAAACACCGTCAACAAAAACAGCATTTTCACTTGCATTTGACATATCACCAAGGCCGTATCCGATATTAAAACCGAATTTTTTGCCTTCAACATCACCGCAACCTGTGCAAGTGAAGCGTTTTGCATCCTGAGCAGTCCAGACACCTCTGCCCCAATCGAGCACAGCGTAATCAGTTTCAGGATTAAACTCATAGCGCACCGAATCCACTGTAACATATCCGCTGACAGGCATACATGTTGTTTTTACATTATAACAAAATTCTGAAGCATCTTTATTAAACGGAGCTGCAACAGCAACCATACTGTCACCTTTAATATAACCGAGATGCAAATTTGCCTCAAGTTCACAACCGTAAATGTTTGTATATTTACAGTAAAGATGTCTGTCACCTTCTGTAATAAGATACATATAATCACAGAACAAATTCTTATAAACTACGCTTCCCTTTTCAATTGAATTTGACATACAAATTCGTGCAGCAGGAAGGATTGCAGAATGGAAACAATCGTACTGTTTATTATTCTTGATATCGTAAAAACAAGCACACACGGCACCTGTTGACCTTTTATCAGCAAGCCACATTGACAGCGCATATTCACCGCTTGCGCTGATAATAATATATCTGTCCCACTCTCGCATATTCATACGGTTGAGCTTGATATTACGAGGCTCATATTCAAGCAAGGCAGTATCAGCCCAGCCTGCTTCAATAAGTCTGCCCTCTGAATCGAGAAGTTTATTAGCGGAGCTGAATTTATTCTGCATAATTTTTCCTCCTGAAAAAGCAAAATATCTGATAATACTACTTGTGGTGATTTAATTTGAAAAAGTTTAAAGAGTACTCATTTATCTATCTTCTTGGCGCTGTTATTTACAGCCTTATCGAAGTTGCATTCCGCGGTTTTACACACTGGACAATGGCACTCACGGGCGGACTCGCCTATTTACTGATTTATATAGCAAACATAAAGATGAAAACCAGAAGCCTCGCTCTGAGATGCCTGTCCGGATGCATTATAATTACTGCACTGGAATTTATTGTAGGCTGTATAGTAAACAGAAGATTTAATATGGGTGTATGGGATTATTCTCAACAGCCGGGGCACATCCTCGGTCAGATATGCCCGCTGTTTTCGGCTATATGGTTTTTAATCAGTTTTCCTGCCATGTTACTTTCGTTTTTCATCAAAGGCAGGCTGTTTTCATCAGACAGAGAAAACAGTTGAAATCAACTGTTTTTAAAGTATTCAACAATACCGTCAACCGTTGCCTGAGCAAGAACATTCTGATTCTTGTCATTTGCAAGCGCATTACACTCGGTAACATTTGTTACAAAACCGTATTCGATAAGCACGCTCGGACATTCCTCAACCCTGGCAATCTGGAAACCTTTGAATTTTGCTCCTCTGTCCACCTTGGATGCCATAGAAGAATTTGAAGCATAGATATTATTCTTATATGCAGAAACAATATTTTTACTCAGATATTGAGCCAACGGATAAGAATAACTCTTGTAGTAATACGCTGTGGTACCTGAATGAGAAGAAGAAACCTCTGATGCATCACAGTGAATTGCTATATAGATATCGGGATTTGTCGAACGGCAAAGTGCCTGACGCTGGTCAAGGCTGACAGTCTGGCTGGCAGCATTACGCGTAAGTATTACCGTAGCACCCTGCGCCTCAAGCTTTGATTTAATCTTATTGGCAAGCGCCATATTGATAGTTGCTTCGTGTACATTCTTACCGCCGACAATTGCAGCACCGATTGCACCCGGGTCATTACCTCCGTGGCCGGGGTCAAGCATTATAACCTTGCCGCTGAGTGACTGTGACGGACGCTCTTTAATTGAGAATGTAAGCGTACCGTCGGAGTTGTAATAATACTTAATTCCGTAGAATCCGCCTTTTTTCTTCAGGAAAATACGCAGTGTGCTTGAACCGTCGCTATTCTTAATCCACTGAGTTTTTGAAATTACGGAAGTATTGAGTGAAGGTGCAGCATCGGTTGTGGGAGTATAGTAGAAAACAATATCAACATATTCAGCGGTAAAACTTTTAACGCTGTACGGTCTGCCTGCAGTTTGCTCATAGAATGACTGCGGCTTTTCTCTGACATTGAAAGGAACTTTCCACTTCATTGTAAAAGTGATTTTTGTTTCATCACTGCCCTTTGAAACGCCGACTGTGCGAAGCTCGTTTGCAGGCATATTGTAGCCCTGGGCAAGATATTCTACATCTGACTGGTAAACTCGTCTTCCTGAAGCGAGCACATAATACTTGATACCGCTGTATGAGCTTGTACCCGTTACATAGTCAATTGTGCCTTTGGGAAGAGCGGTAAAATAAGGCACGGAAACATCGTTAGTTGTAGAAGACGGCAGAGTTTCAGCGTAATTCTTTTTTACAACTATCATTTTTGATTTTCCGGAAACACCGTTATACTGATAAGGTGTAAGTTGCTTAAAAATAGTACCGGAAGTAGGCGCCGTAGTCGGAGGTGTTGTAGAAGGCACCGTTGCAGGCGGTGTAGTAGTTGTAGGTTTATCGGTTGAATTACCGTCTGTTGTATTCTCTTTTTCGTCGGTTGTAGATTCTGTTGAATCCGGAACGGTTGTTTCAGGAGCTGTAGTGTTCGGAGTTGTTGAAGGAGTAGTTGTAGGTTCTGGAACAACTATCGGAGGTGCAGTTACTTTGGCATTTACCGTCACCGTTGCGCCTTCCTGAGATTCAGATATACCGTTATAGGTCGCTTTTATTGTGATTTTACCGATATTCTTATCAGCTGCACCGGACTCCGGCAACATATAACTGCCGACAAAATAAGTATAATCCGAGCCTTCATCAAAATCCTCACCGTAATCGGGCGACTTAACAAGAGTGATTGTTTTACCGTTGAGTGTTGCGGTAACAACAGCTGATTTGTTGGCTACTGCTACAATATCAAGCTGTGTTTCGCCCGGAGCATTGACAGTGCCTTTGGGTGAAACTGAATCTATGAGCTTGATTTTGTAAGTTATTTTGTAGGTATATTTCTTACCGTTATGCTCAAACTCAAAAATATTTTCACCGGGCTTAAGCTGCTGTTCGGTTGAAAAATATCCGTCTTCAACCATTTTAACTGCTTGTCCGTTTATAGTAAGAGGCTTAGTTATATCACCTGTGCCGACAAACGAAACCTTTGACTGATTGGTTTCAAAGACTGTTTTCTTTGGTGAAGAAATAACAAGCTCTTTGAAATAGTTCTTTAAAATTCCGTTTTTCATATAGTCGACAATATCATCACGCAAAGAGTTGGCATTCTTTGCAAGAATATCATAACGATAAAAAGCATAACCTGAACCTATGGTCTGAGTTGTTGCGGCAAACTGCTTTAATATTTCTTCGGGAGTTTTATAGCTGTCGTGGTTACCTACCAGTTCAGTATGCATTCCAAAAACAGTATCTTTCGTTGTACCGTCACAGTAATTTGCAAGAAAATCTGAAAATTCACCTGCAACCGACGAAGTCGGAATTGTGATATCAATATACTTGTAATCGAAAACATCGGCACTGCAAACAGGAGTATAATTCCTTTCGGTAGCAGCAAAAATGCCGATATAGAGCGTATTATCTAATTTTCGTAAAGTTTGTGCCGCCAGAGCAGCTTCGCTTTTTGTTGCACCTTGTGACACACTGATAAGTATAGAATCAACACCGATTCCGCCAATAGGTGCGGCAGCACTTTCATCAGCTATACCGGATTTGACAATATCGTTTGATTCAATACGATACACGCTAAAAAGGCCGTTGTTTTTTGCCTGCGTTGCAAGCTGAGCAGCCTCTGTATAATCGCACTTACTCAAAATTACAGTATTGAAACCCCAATCCGATATTTGCTTGATAGCCTCATTGGCTGCATTGATATCAGTAAAATCAGAGCCTTTTTCGAGAATAACACCGCTCATACCGTCAGCCGGACCGCTGACAGCCGACACAAACTCAATGACCGGTTGCGTTGTTTCTTCTTCAACTGCCGTTGTTTGCTCATCTTTAAACAAGCTGACAATTTTTGGTGCAAAACCACCTATATAAAAAACAAGCGACACTACGCCCAAAACAATTACGGCAATACAAACAGCAATAGCAATTTTTCTTGAATTTTGTTTTTTCATTTTCTTTCACATCCAACATACAATTATACAGATTAAGTATAACATACAGAAAGATTATTTACAATATATAATTATTAACTAATATATTTATATGAGTACAGAACATATCCACTGTAAGCACTGTTGTCGACATACGCTTTCTGCCGCTCAATGATATTGCTGTCTTCTTTCCACTCTTCACTGCCTGTACCTGCAAATTCGTCTGTTGTTCCTCGTTTGTAAGCAGCTAAACCGCACCAGATATCAACATCCTCTGCACGTGTAAGCATAAGCCACTCATACGCAACTTGCTCAAACGGCATTTTTTCGTGTTCAAACCCAAAATAAACCTGCGGAATTATTATATCTGCATATCCGCTTTCCCTGAGCCAAAGCTTCACATCTGCATAATAGGAGGAAAGATTTTTATCAATATCACCTGCAGGGCTTATACTGAAAACAAGGTCATCTCCATAGGAATGTACCAGAGAATAAATCGAACTGACAAGACTGTTTACATTCTCTCTGCGCCACTGAGCGAAGGTTAGCTTGCCGCCTTGCTTACAATATTCATCATATTGCGATTTATCAAATTTTTCTTCGGTCAGCGGATAAAAATAATCGTCGATATGTATACCTTTTACATTATAATTCTCAAGAATTTCTCTTACTCCGCTTAATACAAGCGAGCGGCTTTTATCATAGCAAGGATTAAGATATATTCCTGCATCAGTACACACTACCGAATCTTTATAATCCTCTTTAAAAGCTATACTGTCTTTTTTCAGTTCCGACAAACTTGTTTTATATGAAATGCGGTAAGGATTAATCCAGGCATGGACATCAATTCCTGCCTTTTCTGCCAGTTCAATAAAAACAGACAGCACATCAAAATCCGGTTTATTACCCGAATCAGACAAAGCATAATCGGAAAACGGAAATATTTCGGACGGATATACAGAGTCAGCAAAAGGTCTGACTTGTAAAAAGACGGTGTTTATGCTTTGGCTTTTACACACTGATAGCATATTTTCAACCTTAGCCCTGAATACATCTTCATCGCCTTCAGACAACATATCGCTAAGCTCGTAGCAATTCAACCACACACCTCTGAAATCGGTTGCAACAGCTTTATGCACCTGTGTAGGTGTCTCAATGATTTCAGGTTGATTTGTACACGCTGTCAACGGCAACAGCAAAAGCAGCAAAGTACAAATAATATAGGTTATTCTTTTAAATTTCATCATTTCTCCAATCTTTTTGTGTTGACACAAAAGCTTTATTATATTAGAATAGATATAATATTCATTGAAAGGTTGGTTTCAAACCACTACGGTAGTTTTATGGATAAATTAATCTCCGTTTTAAGTTCATCTCTTGAGCAGTTACTGCCCATTTTATGCATTTATATTGTAATCGGTGCATTTTCCGTAATCATCACGGTTTACGATAAATCTGCAGCAAAAAAAAGAAAGAAAAGAATACCGGAAAATTTTCTTTTGCTTACAGCCTTTTGCGGCGGTGCAATTCCTATGCTTATTACAATGAAATCAATCCGACATAAAACTCAGCACAATAAATTTATGCTTGGCCTGCCTGCAATTATTCTTATTCACCTGATAGGTGTAATCGCACTGATGTACATCAAATACTGCTGATTAAAAACCAACCAAAAGCGGCTGCTTTATGCACACAAGTACCGAATTTGCTTATGTGTATAAAACAGCCGCTGTTTTTTATTCAGTTTCCGTATTTTCTTCAGGCGGAATATACGGTATGGCAGTTTTTTTAACATCTACTCTATCGTACATTTTCATAAACCTTACCGAAACCTTAGTCATATTTCCGCAATAAGGGCACTTGAAAATAGTACGGAAAAATCGGTTTGAATACTTCCACTCTTTTAGTCGCTGTGCATTCACACGGCAATCCGGGCATGTGTAAACAAGCTGCTTTTTGTCAACAAGCGGGTTTTTCAGGTTGCTTATAGGGTAAGGTTTAAATGCAAGCTTTGCGTAGAAGTCTGTACCGCACGGTCTTATATAATTCTGAAGCTCGTTAAAGTCAAACACCTTTTTGAAGCACTCTGCACTGAGCTTACTGTCGTCAAGTGCACGGTGATGAGAAAAAGTAGTATCATCAATACCGAGCGACTCCGCAGCCTTTCCGAGGCCTATCTGCTGGCCTTTTTCGGTTTTGACACGGCGTTGTACAAAGCTCTGCAAATCAACATAGTCGGTAAGAAAAGGAATAAAAGCAATACCGTTAAGATACTTATAATTTTCAATAAGCACACGTATATCGCCGTCGCCCCATGTAAGTATAAGCGTAGGCTGTGAGCCTATCCATTTGCGAAAATCAGAAAAAGCCTGTGTAAACGGCTCACCACCGAGCACATCGTCATTTGTAATATTAGTCAGCTTTTTAACACTACCACGGAGTTTTTTACCGATACTGGGCTTTACAAAGCATGAAAAAGTTGAAATTTCGTTGAGGTCTTCATCAAGCTTTACGGCACCAATTTCAATAATTTCATTAATAAAGCCATTTATTTTTCTGCCGTAAACATTATTCCATTCAAGGTCAAATATTACATACTGCATTATGAAGCAACCTCACTCCTTCCCTAATTATTTGTCGGTATAAAGTTTGACAAGCTCTGCCGCACGCTGTGCAACTGCTGTGCGAAGCTTAGCCGGGCGTATTACTTCGACAGAATTGCCGTATTGGAGAAGCCATGAGATAAAGCCTTCACCGGTAACAGCGGTTATTTCCGCCGTAAAATTGTCGGCATTACGTGCAGAAAAACGCACATTTTCACCAAATCTGTCAATTATCTCTTCAATAAATCTGTTCGCACAACGGAGTGTAACTGTTTGCTCGGTACCCGAAAACATATTGAAAAGCTTACCTGCATAATCGGCAGAGTCAAACTTATCCTTATACTCGGAAACTTCGCTGAAATGACGCCACGGCTCATTTGTACAGACAACTTTTTTCATTCTGTCGATACGAGCGTGCATAAGATTATCGTAATTTGAATTATTGCAAACAAGATAGTAGTGGTCATTTGACCATATCAAAGCATAAGGACTTACCGTAAACTCACGTTCATTGAGTGTAGGCGTAAGGTCATCGGATACACTGAGATTCGAGTAAACAAAGCTGACCTTAAGTCTGTTGGCAATAGCATTATGAAGCACATCTACAGTATAATAAATCTCCTCATTTTTGCGTTTATGGCTTTTATCGATATAAACCTGAGATTTAAGTTTAGATGCTTGAGGTTCACTGAGCAGGCTGCCGATTTTATTTACAAGAGAATCGGTCTTTTTGGCCGTAATAAACTTTGCTGCTTGCACTGCATCAATCATAAGGCGCACTTCAGCCTCTTCAAAATCGCGTGAAGCAAGAAAAAAACCTGCTTTAGGCGTGCGTGTGCAAACTATATCGTAACCCGAAAGCTTCAGAGCATCGATATCGGAATACAATGCCTTTCGCTCAGCATCTATCCCCTGCTGTGCAAGCTCCTCAATAATCTGAGAAGCAGAATATATATGCTCTTCATCTGTTTTGTTTTTAAAAAACTCAGCCAAAGCAATAAGCCTTTGTTTTCCGTTACTCATAAACTCACCATATAAAAAATATACTGTTAATAACTTTTTAATTATACAAAGGCTTTATACTATTGTCAATGACTATCGGTACTTTTATCGGGCATAGCAAGAGCAAGACCTATTACGTTTTTTGCTACACGCTGCATCTCGCCAAGCTTTATACCGTCTGCTTTACCGTAAGTTTTGAGCAGAGTGCCGTCAGGCTTTTTCTTGCCTGTACGTCCTCCGCCCGGCATAAGAACGTCTACCTGAGCACGTACACGGTATGCGTTATCACAAAGATTCGGGAATTCGGGGCTTTTACTCTTTCTCATCCACCAGTCAGTCATAACCATACCCTTATAGCCCCATTCCTTACGGAGCACTGTAGTGCAAAGCTCGTAATTATAGTGCCCCCATACACCGTTTATCTTATTATAAGAAGTCATTATACACTTGGGAGCAGACTCTTTTACGCATATTTCGAAACCCTTGAGATAGATTTCGCGCAGTGCACGCTCGGAAAGACGAGAATCGTTATGACAACGGTTGGTTTCCTGATTATTGCAAGCAAAATGCTTAGGGCAAGCACTGAGTCCGCTTGACTGTACACCGCGTACAACACAAGCAGCAATTTTACCGCTTACCAACGGGTCTTCGGAGAAATACTCAAAATTTCTGCCGCAAAGCGGGCTTCTGTGAATATTCATACCGGGTGCAAGAAGGATATCGGAGCCTTTTACTTTCATTTCGGCACCAACGGCAGTATAAAGCCTCTCAACAAGCTCTTCATTCCATGTACAAGCAAGAATTGCACCGATAGGAAGCAAAGAGCAACTTGCCCGGAGTCTGATACCGGAAGGTCCGTCAGTAGTAGTAAGTGCAGGGATACCTTTATCGCGCAATGATTTAAGCACACCACCAAGTGTACCCGCGTTACCTTTTGCACCGAGAGAGCTGCCCATTACGTAATCGCCGCGGCTGATTGCCTCAAGCTCATCGGGAGTAAGCTGTGCAACAAAGTCATCAAGTGAAACCTTACCGTTTCTTACATCATCAAGCTTATACCCCTTATCACCCGTAAAAGGTATATCTGCAGGCATATCATCAAGAATAATATCCTTAAGATTTGTTTCAGATTCGGGAGTCTTGTGCTTCAAGGGTATTTTTTTGCCGTTTACGGTCTGCACGGCATCAATTCTGTCAAACGGATACTGAGCAGCAGAAACCTGGGTAAGCTGCTCAACGCACTTTGTTTCGGGATTTGAAAATGTTTTAACAGCTGCAGCATTAAGCGAATCTGTGCCGAGATAAAGTATATAATCACCTTTTTCAAAAACCCAAGCATACTTGTAACCGGTAACACCGATATCATCGTAAGAATTGAATGCTGAAGCGGAAAAATTAACGGTAAGTTCCTGGCTTTCACCGGGTGCCAAAAGCTTTGTTTTAGCAAATCCCACAAGCTGTCTTGACGGATTGAGAATCTTAGTATTTTCGGCTGAATAATAAACCTGTACGGTTTCTTTGCCGCTGAATTTATCGGATGTATTCGTAACCTTAACTTTAACCGCAACGTCGCCTTGTTTAACATCTGCAGAAATAAACTCAAGAGAAAAATCTGCATAACTCATACCAAATCCGAAAGGATAACGTATCTTATCCACAGCAAATGTGGAAAAATAACGGTAACCCACAAAAATATCTTCAGTATAGTTGTTATATTCTTTTGCGCCAAAGTCATTTGAAGACGGGTAATCATCATAAGAAACAGCAACAGTATCCGTCAGCTTACCGCTCGGAGAAACCTTACCGCTGAGAATATCGGCAAGAGCATTACCGCTTTCCATACCGCCCTGCCATGAAATAAGTACAGCACCAATTTTATCTGCATACTTATCAATCCACGCAAAGTCAATTACGCTGCCAATATTAAGCACAACAACAGTGCTTTCAAATTTTGAAGTAACCTTATCGAGCAAAGAAAGCTCTTCAGAAGTAAGATAATAGCTGCCTTCGCTGAGTGCATTTTCACGGTCTTCACCTGATGAGCGACCGATGAAAACGACTGCACGGTTGCTTGTGTCCGCGGCATCTGCAACCAGTTTATCATCAAACGGCATTTCAGGAAAATAACGTGGCCAACGACCCCATACGCCCTCATCAACGGGATTTTTCGCACACCATGATTCATATTTATCTGCAAGGTCATTGTTAAAATTTAAAACACCTGATGACCTGATACCGTCAAGATAGTTAATTTTATAAGGCTCGTTAACATCACCGCCTGAGCCGTAACCCACAAAGAAGGTTTCAATCTGCGTTCTGCCGAAAAGAGCAACGTTATCGTCAGCTGTGAATGGCAGAACACCGTCGTTTTTAATCAAAACTGCGCCTTCTGCGGCAACAGCTCTGATAAGCTCGGGCATACCCGGAGTAACGGTTTTATCGGTTTTATCGCCTGTACCCTGCTCCTGAGAAAGAGAGTTAACAAACTTACCTGCTATATTATAAAGCTTTCGCATTATTTTCTCGCTTAATTTCATAACAAATCACACCACAATATAGTTTATATATAAAATTCAAAAAAGGCAGAGAACAGAATATTACTGCTCTCTGCCATATTAGCAATCAGGATTAATTACTGAACCATCTTTGCGATTTCGTCAGCAAAGTTGTCCTCACGCTTCTCAAGACCTTCGCCCTTGCCGTAGCGGACAAAGCCCTTGATCTTGATTTCAGCGCCCATCTTCTTAGCAACATCAGCGATATAGCCGCCTACTGTACCGTCGAAGAGGTCGGAACGAACGAATGTCTGATCAAGAAGGCAGATTTCCTTAAGCTGCTTCTTGATACGGCCGTCAACAGCACCTGCAAAAATCTTGTTGTTGACATACTCTTCCTTACCTGCAACAGCAAGCTGTGCAAGAGTTGCAACTGCTTCCTTGGAAAGGAAGTTGAAGAGGAACTTGTTGTTCTTCTCTGCCTCATAAGCAGCGATATCTGCATCGCTGAAAAGCTTATCGTTAACAGCTGTTTCAAAGAGCTTGTTAAGAATGGGCTTGGGAAGAGATTCGGGCTTGTTGAGTGAGCTGTCAATTGTGATTGACTTTATGTTCTCAAGCTCAGCCTCTGACATATCTTCCTTGCTGAGATACTCGGGGTTCATAGCTGCAATCTGCATTGCGATGTTCTTACCCATAGCAACGAACTCTGCATTGTCAGCAGCAACGTTTGTATCGAAGTTAACAAGAACACCAACGGAACCGCCGCCGTGGATGTAAGTTGCACAAACGCCCTCAACTCTCTCAAAACGGCGAACCTTCTGGTTCTCACCGATTGAAAGGATGTTGTCCTGAAGGTTCTCCTGAACTGTTCTGTCGCTGCCGTCAAGCTTGCAAGCAAGAAGAGCATCGAGATCAGCGGGATTCTCAGTAACAACTGTATTTGCAACAGCCTTTACGAAGCTTGTGAACTTATCGTTCTTAGCAACGAAGTCTGTTTCTGCGTTAACTTCAACAACAACACCGACATTCTTGTCAGCATCGTAGTAGGGATAAACCATACCTTCAGCAGCAATTCTGCTTGCCTTCTTCTCAGCAGCAGCAAGACCCTTTTTTCTAAGGAATTCAATTGCCTTCTCCATATCACCGTCTGTTTCGGTGAGAGCCTTTTTGCAGTCCATCATACCAACGCCTGTCTTCTCGCGAAGAGCCTGGACATCTTTAGCTGTAAATGCCATTGTATTAGTCCTCCTATATTAATATGGTTGTATTTTAATTATTCAGCAGCAGCTTCTGTTGCTTCTGCAGCAACCTGCTCGCCCTGCTTGCCTTCGAGAACAGCGTTTGCCATCTCAGCAGCAATGAGCTTAACAGCACGGATAGCGTCATCGTTACCGGGGATAACGTAATCGATCTCGTCGGGATCACAGTTTGTGTCAACAATAGCTACGACCGGAATACCGAGCTTCTTTGCTTCTGCTACAGCATTCTTCTCCTTGCGGGGATCAACAACAAACATAGCAGAGGGCTGCTTCTTCATGCCTGTGATACCGCCCATAAACTTCTCGAGCTTCTCGATCTCGAGGTTGAGCTTGATAACTTCCTTCTTGGGAAGCATATCGAATGTACCGTCAGCTTCCATAGCCTTGTGCTGTGCAAGTCTCTTGATTCTCTTCTGGATTGTCTTGAAGTTTGTAAGCATACCGCCGAGCCAACGTGCGTTTACGAAAGGCATACCGCAACGGATAGCTTCCTCACGGATAGAATCCTGAGCCTGCTTCTTTGTGCCGACGAAAAGAATTTCGCCGCCTTCTGCTGCGATATCTGTAACGAACTTGTAAGCCTCATCGAGCTTCTTAACTGTCTTCTGAAGGTCGATGATGTAGATACCGTTGCGCTCCGCAAAAATATAGGGAGCCATTTTGGGGTTCCATCTTCTGGTCTGGTGACCGAAGTGCACACCTGCTTCGAGCAGCTGCTTCATTGATACTGTTGCCATTTGTTTTTTCCTCCTTAGTTTTTCCTCCGCAGAGCTTTGAAATTTACCGAACAGCCATTATGGCTGCACCAAGGCATAACGCTCTGCGTGCGAAATGCACGAGCAATTATATCACAGTATATACGGTTTTGCAAGTGTTTTTTATAAGAATTTTCAAAAAAATTTGCTGATTTTTAACAAAAATTACGGAGAGCAATCATCTTGCTCCCCGTATATAATTTTAATAAATAAATAAATTAATCAAGTTCAACTACTGTTTCGTAATTGCCGAACCATTTATGAGTTACAAAATTTCTGGCTCGGATAACGACTTCATCGTCATATACTTCAATCTGATATCCTTTACCTCCAAGCACTGTACCGAAACGGCTGAACAGACCGTAAGAAGGAAGATTGAGATAATTTACACCGTTAATTCTGTCGTAATAAGAAACGCCGTATTTCTCGCTGGTAAAATTGCCGTTAAGACCTATATGGATATGACCGCTGATAAAGAATACGTTTTCATATTTTTCAAGAATCTGCTGAACTTGAGTTGTATAAGGTTCACCCATATCACCGTCGTCCCAAGCAATTTCTTCACCGTGTGTACCGGCGAGCGGCCAGTGAGAGATAACAAAAACGGGCTTATCGTCGGAGCCGCTGCTTGCAAGCTCAGCATCAAGGAAATCAAGCTGATCCCGGAAAAGGTCGGGATGATCCCATGAATCATCAGACTGATCGGTAAGAACAATAAACTTATAGCCGTCAATTTCTGTGCTGTAGTAAGATTTTTCAATATTCGTACCCTGATAAGCGTTATATTTCTCTACGAAATACTGTCTTGCTTCCTCAGCTTCTTTATCTTCAACGTGACCTATATCGTGGTTACCCATTGCGATAATAGCCTTACCGTCCCAGTGCTTTTCCATTGTGTCAAAGAATTCATCAATTGAACCTTCATCACCGTAATTGGTAAGGTCACCTGTAACAAGAACTGCATCAACAGGAGTTTTTGCGCGGCTCATATCGTTAAGGCCAATACCAAGGAACCATGCAAGCGGAGAAAACTTCTCATCGAGATGAGTATCGGAAACTACTGATAAGTTGAGAAGAACATCATCTTCTTTTGCCTCGATTCTGGCAGGAACCATTGAAGTAAAGGAAGACATTGCCGCCACAAGGGCAGATACTATTATCGGGATAATTGTTGACGTCAAGGACATAAACATACTCTCCTTATGTATTTTAATACTTAATATTATATCATTAATGAACAGATAGGGATAACGAACAATCATTTAAAACGATTTATCGTCTTTGTCTTTATCGCGTTTAAGTTCTTTTTCTTTTTTGCTCATTTCTTTATCACGCGAAAGATTGACAGCAACACAGATTCCCAAAGCCGTCACTATCAGAACACATACAACTGTATAGTTAATATTCTTATAGAGTTTAACCTTGCTGACAGTCAAAACCGTTGTATCTTCATTGTAAGGATTTGCGGTTGTATTTATTGCACCGTTAATATTTGCTGTATCTGCTGCTTGCGTTCGCGTAATATCTGTCTGTGTTTTCTTCGGTTTGGTGGTCTTGGGCTTGGATGTTTTAGGCTTTGTTGCTCTTACTTTTGTAGTTTTTTCTGCAGGAGCATCTGCGATATCAGAGTTGTTGTATACAGGTTTTGTGACGTTGTTATCATCTAACAAATTCGCTTCGGGAATATTAACGGTATAGATATTCGACGGGCTGCCTGACGAATCAACGAAACGAACACGCAGTGTATCAACAGTTGACATACCGTATTTTATACCTAAAGCAACCTCAACACTATAAACTGAATCGGAATAGCAGCACGTTTCAGCCTCTACTTCATATTTATCGGAATTGTAATCAGAAACACCTTCGGTTGTAACATATACAAACTCACCCGAATCTGCTGAAAAAGCTACGCCAAAAGCAGAATTTTCATCAATTTTTTCAGTAAGCTTTGCTTTGAATCCTATATAAATCCGCGAAGCAGACTCATCACAGAAAATGTAAACAATACCGTAACTGATGTCGCAATTAGCATTATCCGTTGATGAAACCAACACTGTTTCATCGGCACTTTTCCACTCTGCTTCAAGAAGAGCACCGTCAACATTAAGAGCAAAAGAGTTAAACGATAAACTAGCCGCAAGTAATATAAACGCAAAAGCAACAGCAATTATTCTACTGATTTTCAAATAAACTCACCCTACAAATTTTCAGTAGCTAAAAACATTTACCCAAAGTAAAACACGTCAAAATTATGAATCAAGGAAGTCTCTGAGCTTCTTGCTTCTGCTGGGATGACGGAGCTTACGAAGAGCTTTCGCCTCAATCTGACGGATACGCTCACGTGTAACGTTAAACTCTTTACCAACCTCTTCAAGTGTACGGGGATGACCGTCTGCAAGGCCGAAACGAAGTACAATAACCTTCTTTTCTCTGGGAGTAAGAGTGTTAAGTACTTCATCAAGAGACTCTTTTAGGAGAATGTTTGAAGCTGCATCTGCCGGTGCAAGTGCATCATCATCGGGAATAAAGTCACCAAGATGGCTGTCTTCCTCTTCACCGATAGGTGTTTCAAGAGAAACAGGCTCCTGAGCAACGCGAAGAATCTCACGAACTTTATCTACAGGCATATCGAGCTCCTGTGCAATTTCTTCAGCACTGGGATCGCGACCGATTTTATGCAGAAGCTGGCTGTTTGTCTTCTTGACTTTATTGATAGTTTCAACCATATGGACCGGAATACGGATAGTTCTTGCCTGGTCTGCAATAGCTCTGGTAATAGCCTGTCTGATCCACCATGTAGCATAGGTTGAAAACTTAAAGCCTTTGGTATGATCAAACTTATCAACAGCTTTGATAAGACCGAGATTACCTTCCTGAATAAGATCAAGGAACTGCATACCTCTGCCGACATAGCGCTTTGCAATACTGACAACAAGGCGCAGGTTAGCTTCGGCGAGACGGCTTTTTGCAGCCTCATCGTTGTTTGCAATTTTAACAGCAAGCTCAATTTCCTCTTCAGCAGTAAGAAGCGGAACATGACCAATCTCTTTGAGATAAACCTTAACAGGGTCATCCATTGCTGCGTTTTTAGCATCACCTGAGCCTGAATCACCGGGAACCTTGATATCGGTATCGAAAGCAAGCTCCTCAAGTGCTGCATCACCAAGGTCATCAATAATCTTTATATTGTGCGTTTCTAAAGTATCATAGAGCTCGTCAAGTTCTTCGAGCTCAAGATTCATTTCTTCGATTGCAGCGTCAATCTCGCGTGTTGAAAGCTTACCGGTCTGTTTACCGCGCTCAACCAACGCACGAAAAGCACTTTTCTTGTCTGTTGTCTCAATTCCCATTCTTTATCTCTCCTTATGAGTTGAATAATTTTTTGAAATCTTCATCACTTAATGCTGAGGGATCTGCCACATCCGATTTAGCTTTTTCCTCAATAAGCTTATCTATGCAATCACTGCATTCAGCAGCGGTGTTGCCTGTATTGATTTTGGTATTGATAATCTTTGAAAGAATTGCCGCCTGCTCACCGTCGAGCGATTGTATAACCTGACCGTATTCGGGTGACTCTCCCCTTTCAAGATACGGAAGCAAAGCCTCAAAAGCAGCTTTACCGAATTCGGTGAGAAATATATCAGCTGAAAGCTTGTCCGAAAACTTACGGTAATTTGACGGCGAACGCATCAGATTGGCAAGCAGTGCCTCTTCCGCACGCCTTGCGCCTACAGAGCCGGAAACTGAAGCAGCACCTTGCGGTGCAAAAGACGAAGCTTGAATACGCCTCATTTCCTCAGCTTCTTTCGCACGCACGGAACGCTTACGCACTGATTTGACCTGAGCGGTAATTGCATCCTTAGATATACCTAAGTCACTTGAAAGTCGGTTAATATAAACATCTCGCTCAATTTCAGAGCTTATCGCAGCAAGCACTGTAACAGCCTCACGCATAAATCCGACTTTACCGTCATCGGTCATAATATTATAACGGGAACGGATGCTTTGCAAACGATATTCAACATCGTTTGCCGCACCATTTACAATGCTGCGGAATCTCTCCGGACCGTATTTTTTGATTATTTCGTCAGGATCTTTACCGCCTGAAAGTGCAAGCACGCGCACCTTGACACCTGTTTTTGAAAAGGCTTGTATTGCTCTGCGAACAGCTTTCTGCCCTGCTTCGTCGGAATCGTATGCAAGGAGCACTTCATCGGCGTAGCGACTTATAAGATTAACTTGCTCGTCGGGTAAAGCTGTGCCCAAACAAGCGATAGTATTCTTGAAGCCTGCCTGGTGAAGAGCTATTGTATCCATATAGCCTTCAGTTATAATCAGGCTGCGCTCACCACTGTCTTTTGCGAGATTAAGTGCAAACACACCTGAGCCTTTTTTATAAACAAGAGTATCAGAAGTATTAATATATTTCGGCTTAGAGTCATCAAGCACGCGACCGCCAAAAGCAACAACATTACCGCGCACATCAATAATAGGTATTATAGCTCGGTTACGGAAATTATCGTAATAATTCACCTTACCGTTTTTTTCGCTCTTACGCACAAGGTTTGCATCAACAAGCTCGCCCGGTGTATAGCCGAGTGAATGCAGATGATTATAAAGTGCACGCCAATCATCGGGTGCATATCCCATACCGAATCGACGTATAGTTGCCATACTGTAACCGCGCGAAAGATAATAATCAAGACAGATTTTACCTTTTTCGCTCATAAGCGATGAATGGAAAAATCTGGCAGCCTCACGGTTTGCTTCAAGTATCCTGCGGCGGCGTTTACTGATAACATCATCAAATCCGTCTTCAGGCAAAGCCATTCCCGCACGCTGAGCAAGACTTTTGACAGCATCAATATAGCCGAGATTTTCGATACGGCGTATAAAAGTGATTACGTCACCACCTGCACCGCAGCCGAAACAGTAAAAAGACTGTGTATCAAGATAAACAGTAAACGAAGGAGTTTTTTCGTTATGAAATGGGCAAAGACCGTTCATAGTGGTACCCCTTCGACGCAAATTGACATAAGGAGAGATAACCTCGGAAATTTCGTTCTTTTCCCGAAGTTCACGCAAAAAATCTTCATTCAAGCGATTTGCCATTTCTCTCTCCAAATTAACTATATAATGTATTTATATATGTATTAACCACAAAAAAGCCCGATATACTTATGACCAGGAAAGCGGAATAAACAGCTCTTCAAACTTGCGCACGGCAAATCTGTCGGTCATACCGGATATGTAATCGCACGCTGCTCTGTCAGCGCCCTCACGCAAACATATCTCTTCGTATGCGTTAGGTAATTCTGCAGGATTATCAGCAAAATAATGGTAAAGCTGTTTGAGCATAGTATCAGCCTTGCCCTCTTCACCCTTACAGTAAGGATTTGTATAAACATTTGCAAACATAAAAGTATGCAGTTCATCCATAGCCTCTGCAACCTCAGGATCGAGAGTTATATCGTCCTCACTGTTTTCAATTACAGAGAGAACAAGAGTATTGATACGCTCTGATTTCGAGAAGCCGAGTACCTTGCGTACAGATAAAGATATATCGTCTTCAGTGATTACACCTGCACGGATAGAATCGTCAATATCGTGATTGATATAAGCAATTCTGTCTGCAAGCCGTACAATCCTACCCTCAAGCGTCTTTGCATTTTCACCGTTTGTATGGCGCTCAATACCGTTGATTACTTCATAACTCAGATTGAGACCTTGTCCGTTTTTTTCGAGAAGTTCACAAACACGCACGCTTTGCTCATAGTGGCGGTAACCGCCCGGATGCACACTGTTGAGTGCACGCTCGCCTGCGTGACCGAAAGGAGTATGACCTAAATCGTGACCTAAGGCAATGGCCTCGGTCAAATCTTCATTGAGACGAAGACCTACGGCAATCGTACGGGCAATCTGCGAAACCTCAAGTGTATGTGTAAGTCTTGTACGGTAATGGTCACCTTCTGGTGACAGGAAAACCTGTGACTTGTGCTTTAGCCTGCGGAAGGCATTAGAATGAATTATACGGTCACGGTCACGCTGAAAGCAGGTACGGATATCACACGGCTCTTCATCACGCTCTCTACCGACACTCTCATCGGCAAAAGCGGCATAAGGCGACAAAATAATATGTTCATTCTTCTCCGTTAACTCTCTTATACTCTGCATAACCTGACCTCACCTGCCTTTTTTCGTTCATATATATAAGTTGTAGTAGCTTTTTTACTAAAACCCTCTTTATTTTTTATTTTATTTCAAGAAAGATTTTTTCCAACACAGTTGAGCTGACTTTTCCGAAGCTGCATTCGGTAAGCTGAGCACAAAAACTGCCGTAAAGAGATTCGGGAATTGTGAAAACAACCTTTACAATATCGGTAAATTCACTGTTTTCTACCGTACCGCCGCACTCGGGTATAAGCGAAGCGAGTCTGCCGTAAAAGCCGTAATCGCACTCACACTCGGCACGAACGCACATCGACATTTTAATTACGGTTGCACTGTCAACGGCAAGCTTCGCCGCGTGTGAATATGCACGCACAAGGCCACCGCCACCGAGAAGAATACCTCCGAAATATCGTGTTACCACGACACAGCAATCGGTCAAACCTTCTTTCTGGAGCACATCGAGCACGGGAATACCAGCCGTACCCTGAGGCTCTCCGTCATCTGAATAACGCCTTGTCTGACCTTCACGAAGAATATAAGCATATACATTATGCTTTGCATCCCAGTGCTTTGATTTTATTTCATTGATGAAAGCTACCGCCTCATCCTGCGTTGTAACAGGCTTTGCATAACCGATAAAACGCGAGTGCTTAACGGTAAATTCATCATTATTTTCTGTTTTAAGTGTAAGATATTCTGTCATAAAAATCTCATTCCTACAGTAACTGCTGAATTAAATCGTTTTGTGATTATCAGCGAGATAGTTTTTTGTCAGAATATTCAAAAATCGCAGGCAATACTTTGTGTATTAACGAGCATTTTTGAATAATTATGACGGAAAAATAGCCGCTGAGAATTGTAAACAAGATTTAATTCAGCGGTTACCGTACTAAAAGTTAAGGCGGTGGTAAACCCACCGCCTTATATCTTTCTTATTTGCTTTCGAGGTTGTAACGCTTCTTGAATCTGTCAACACGTCCGCCTGTATCAACAAGCTTCTGCTTGCCTGTAAAGAACGGATGGCACTTTGAACAGATATCAACACGCATGTTCGGCTTTGTTGATGATGTCTCAAGAACAGCGCCGCAAGCACAGCGGATTTCTGTCTTCTCGTACTTGGGATGGATACCCTGCTTCATTTCATTTCACCTCTCATTGGTACATTAGGATACATAACGAATGGATTTTAACACACTATTCCGAAAAATGCAAGCATTATTTTATTGTTTTTTCAATTTTTTGTAAATTTATACTGCTTTACAGCACTCTTACCTCTTTTTTCAGTGAAAGCGAATAAATATATGCCGCTTTTACTTTATAATCGGTACATTTTTCCATAGCTTTTGAATACAGGGTTAACTGATCGCGGTGTCTTTCACATATTTCCGCCTCGGTGACTCCCCTGTCGGTTTTGTAGTCAACTATTACTATTTCGCCATCCTCAACAAAAGCAAGGTCGAGCATACCCTGAACAACCAGCTTTTCATCGGACACTATTTCCGGCAAATTCGGATAAGCTTCGCAAACCGGAAGAAGCATAGCAAACTTCTTCTCACGCATAACCTCGCAGGAGGCTTTGATACGTGCACAGATGTCAGAAGACATAAATTCCTCAATCTCATCACGCTTAAGCTCATTAGCTTCCTGCTCACTGAAAATGCCGTCGGTAACCATACGAAGGATCTGAGTTTCGGTATCGCTGTTACCGAAATCACAATACTGCAGGAATTTATGAGTAAGCGTACCCTTCTGTGCAGCAGTAAGACCGCCGCTGTTCATAAATCCGGGACGTGAAGAAGCAAAAAATTCTTCTTCAAACATATCATCTGCAAAACCTGAAGCCTGCTTTTTTGCAACCGCTTCGGTAAGAGAAGCATAAGGATATTCATACTCCATACGCTCTTTTATCAGCATCATAAGTTCTGTATCAGGTTGCATAGACTGAACATTTTCTATGTCTTCAACATATTCTGTATCCTGCAAATTGCCTGCCTTATTCACCGACACACTCAAAGAGAAATCAGGCGATACAACAAGTGAAGAGACACCTTCGTCGTTATACATACGCAAATCACAAGCATCAATATGCCGTGTAAAAATCGGCAACAGCCAATCAATATAATTTGAAGCTGTGCTCGCATAGCCGTAAGACAGCCCTTTTCCGCTTTTATCAAAGGCAGATGAAACAGTTTTCAGTTTTTCTTCAAAATCACAGGTTGCTACAATTACAAGCTGTTCTTTGGCTCTGGTCATCGCAACATAGAGCACTCGGGTTTCTTCGGATAAATCCATCAACCTTGAACTCAGGTCAGCGGCAACAAACGGAAGCGTAAAGAGAGATTTGCCGCTGAAGCTCTCGCGAAGCAGCATACCCAGACCAAGATTACGGCTGAGTACAACACTGCCTTTTTCAGCGTGTATAAGACTACGCGACATATCAGCAAGGATACACACACCGAATTCGAGACCTTTACTCTTGTGAATTGTCATAATTTTAACAGCGTGTGAGTTTTCACTGACGTTGAATTCCGTACCCTTCTGCTCTGCAGTATCGAGAAAACGCAGAAACGCATTGAGTCCGCAGGCACCCGTTGAATCGAAGCTTCCTGCAAGGTCAAGAAGTGACCAGAGGTTTGCAATACGCTGGTCGTGCTCATCAAGAGCACGGGCAACAGACATAATATCGGTTTCATCATAAACACGGCGCAGGAATTCTGCCGCACCCATACCGATACTTATACGACGCACAGCATCGATTCTGTCAAGAAATTCACGGCATCTTGTATTGCCGCTGTCAGCTGCCGCAACGACACTGCGGTAAACAGGCTCGCCTTTCTTAACTCCCATACGAATTTCGGCAAGCTCGCCGGCTGTAAAGCCAAACAAAGGTGACATCATGACGGCAGTAAGCTGTATATCCTGCAAAGGATTATCAAGCACACGCAAAAGCGAAAGAATTATTCTGACTTCTGCTGAGCCGCTCAATTCACCTTCAACAACACACACTGCAGGTATACCAATATCTTCCAACGCTTCTGCATAACTTAACATATGCGACTTGGCACGCGTAAGAATACAGATATCCCCTGCAACAACAGGTCTTTGCATATCGCCGTCTTTTATAAGTTTTCCTGATGAAATTAAATCCTTAATGTATTTCGCAATATATTCGGGCTCGGTTTCATACTCATCCTTTTCACGCAGTTTCAGCTCAACATCGGGCGTATCCTTAGTCGGATAGTTTGCCAGCGGATTGAGCTGCTCGTTTTCATCATATATTATCTCACCGAGCTTTTTTGACATTAACTGTTCAAAAACAAAATTAACTGCAGATGTAACACCGTTACGGCTACGGAAATTTGAGCTTAAATTAACTCTTGCCGGATAATTGCTGCCGTCAAACATATCCAGACAATCACGTCTGCCGAGAAAAATCTCCGGCATCGCCTGACGAAAACGGTAAATGCTCTGTTTGACATCGCCTACAAAGAAAAGATTCTTTTCATCATCGGATATTGCAGAAAACAGCATATCCTGAAGCATATTTGTATCTTGATACTCGTCAACCATTATTTCAGCATAGGTCTCGGAAAGTGACTTTGCAAGTGCAGTTTTGCTGACCGTATCACCATTTCGCTCTATGAGGAGCTCAAGAGCAAGATGCTCGATATCACCGAAATCGAATTTTTCATTAAGACGCTTGATTTGGTTAAGCTCGCGAGAAAACTGTACAACGCAGTCAATCAGGCATTCGACAAGCGGAAGCAAAGTCTTACGATCCTTTTCAAAATCCGCAGAATTAACGCAGATATACCCCTTTACTTTTTCGGCAATTTCTTTTGCACAGTCACGCCTTTGCTTTACTGCGTTTTTAACCCCAGCATCAATTTTGCGTTTTCTGGTAAAGGGCTGGTAAATATGATAGTTTATTGCATAATAAAGCTCGTCCCATTTTCCGCTTTCAGCCATATCAGCCATGCTGCGATAATGAGCAATCTCCTCCGGTACAAGTGTGCCGATTGCCTCGGCAACCTCCTGTACAGCGGTATCAGGCTGAGAAAGTATTTCGGAACACTGCTCCATAAGCTCCTGGCAGTATCTGAGCTTTGCCGAAGACTCTGTCAGAATGTACTTGCCCCATATACTTTCGTTTACAGGCTCATTTCCCTTATAAGGTTCAGTAAACTTTGCGAGTTCATCCTCGGGAAACGGGAAAGCTGAAACAGATTTGTAAACATTTTTTATAACTTCTTCGAGTGCAGCATCACTTCTGCCGCTCGAAACGGTATTGGAAAGCTCCTTAAATACAGAATCACCGGAATTATATTTATCGGCAAGCACTTTTTTAACTGCGGTATCTTCAAAGCGTGCGAGCTCACCCGAATCGGCAATCTGATAATCGGCACTTATACCGAGCATATGAAAGTTTTCACGCACAATATCACCGCAGAAGCTGTCGATAGTACAAATTTTTGCCGACTGCAGAAGAAGCTGTTGCTTCATCAGCCACGGGTCACCCGTCTTCGCTATCTGCTTAGAAAGAGCTATATCAATACGTTCCTTCATCTGTGCAGCTGCCGCCTTGGTAAAGGTAACAATTACAAGTCGGTCTGCAGGGCAAGGGTTTGCAATGTCGGTCAGCCGCTGTATTACACGTTCAACAAGCACTGTTGTTTTACCCGAGCCTGCAGCAGCACTGACAAGCAGTGTACCTGCTCTGCCGTCAATGGCAAGCTTTTGTTCCGCGGTCCATTCAGGCATTTTCCTCACCCTCCTCACTAAGCAATTCAAGGCATTCGCTGAATTTCAGTTTTGCATATTCATTCTCTTTACTTTCGCCTTCATGCAAACATATATCGGAATAAAGGCAATAATCACAAGGAAGACTATATGTGCCGCCGTATTTAGGCTTGGCATCAATTCTGCCTGCATGAAGATTTTCTCCCATCTCTCTGACAATATCTGTTACTGTTTTTTCAAGATTTGCAAGCTGAGTAAGAGAAATAAGGTTTTCGTAAAGTCCGCTTCGGTTAACCGCCACAACAGAGCCTGTATGAGCGGTATCGGTTGCGTGAGTAACGCGGTCATCATCGAGCATAAGTCCGGACATTCTGCCTTCGTTTATAACAGTCTGTTTGAGTTTCTCGACATCAAGCGCTCTGCCTATTCTGCCCGAAGCACCTTTTGCAGGCACATACAGCACACCTGCAGGCACAACATTACCGTATCGTTCTTTACCGTTTGCTTTGATTGCAAACAGGTAGAGAAGCATCTGCATATTGAGCCCGTTCATTACATCGTTAAGGTCAAACTTTTTAGTACCCGTTTTATAATCCATTACACGGACAAAAGTCTGACTTTCGGTTTTAAGCACATCAACACGGTCTACCTGACCGCTTAGTATAACCTTGCCGCCATCCGCAAGTTCAATTTCAAACTGCTTGATTTCAGGCTCTTTACCGCCTATCTGCAGTTCAAAATCCACAGGCTCAAAATCGCTGAGTTTCATCTCATTGATGAGTCTGGTTACAACTACGCAAAGCGAATCACACAGACGTCTGTACAAGAAATCAAAACGCTCATCACGCTGTTCCGCACCGAGATTAACGGCAAGAAATTCGTCAAGGAGCAATAAAACTTCTTTTTTTACACGCTCGGAGTCAAACTCGGTAAGCTGTTTGCCGAATTTTGAAACTATATTTTCAAGCACAAAATGAACCACTATACCGCTTATCATCGCATCCATTTCGGCTGTACGCTGTTCATTGAGCTTAAGTCCGTGACGGCAGAAATATAAAAACGGACATTTGCCGTAATCCTCAATCTTTGTAGCGGAAACGTAAATATCGTTACCAAAGAGTGACAAAGCGGTCGAAGCATCATCAATCTTAAAACTGATTTTGCCACCAGCACGCTCAAGTGCTTTTATACGCGAAGCATATTCAGGCATATCAGCAAAGCAAGCCTTCAGAGTGCTTGAAAGCACATTGTCAGTTTTCCAGTTTTTTGCCGCCGCTTCAAATGCCGAAGCCTCACTCTGTATCATATCAACATCATCAAAATCTGACGCATCTCTCATTCGGCATTCAGGTAATATTCGTTTTATCTGACCGATAAGCTCTGACGGAGATTTTTCACCGCCCGAAAAATCAGTACGGCAGGTTGAAACATACAACCGCTCACTCGCACAGCAGAGAGCACTGTAAGCGATATAACGCTCTTCTATAAAATCATTCTGCGATGCCGCAGCAACAGTAAGTCTCATATCGTTAAGAGTCTGCCTGTCAGCATCACCGAGCACTCTTCCCGATGACGGCTTTTTCGGGAACACGCCGTCATTCACACCGACAACAAATACGGCACGCGGACGGTTGACACGGATTCGTTCCGCAGAGCCGATTGTAATCTCATCAAGCCCGTGAGAAATAACACCTATGTCCTGCACACCGAGCACAAGTGAAAACAGCTGAAGCATACGCTCGTAATCAATGTTACTTTCACCGAGTGCAGTTGCAAGCTGGTCAAGAATCTGCATCAGCTTGTCCCATACTCTGCCAAGCTCAATCGCTTCAGCTTTCTCACCGCTTGCGTTAAGTGCAACTGCAAGTTTTTTCAGATTTTCCGGTGCTTTTACATCTGTAAGGTAGACATATACCGCTTTCATCATATCGGTTGCTTTATAACTTTTTCTGAAAGCTGCACGGAATTTTTCAAGCGGTAAAATGCATTTTTCTCTCAACGTATTCAGACGAGTAAGATACTCTTTATCTTTTCCACCAAGAGACTGACCGAGACCTGAAGGATGGTTACACCAAGTGTCAAGCCACTTTCTGCCGTCAATCTTCCACATTTTTACATAGTTTTCAAGTTCACTTATTTCTTCAACAGTCAGATCAGTAAGCTGAGTTTTGAGCAGACGCATTAAAGCATCTGTTGAATAACCTCTTGCGGCAATCTCGATAGCGGCACGCGCCATAACAACCGGCGGCTGTGATATAAGCGGTCTGCGTTTATCTTCAAACACGGGTACGCCATGCCTTTTGAGTGCTGCACGCAGAGATTTTGAGTATTCGTCCTCACTTCTGGAAATAACAGCAATTTCACGGCAGCGGTAACCTTCTTCACGAAGCAAACGCTTAACCTCAAGAGCAACATAGTTACACTCTTCATAAGCAGTAGTTGCAGAAAATATCGATACATCGGAACATTCGCATTCATAAGGAATCGGTGATATCGAATAAAGCTGGCTTTCAAGAGCTTCTATACAAGCCGAATTATATCGACCGCTGTACTCGGGCACACGCACCTGAGAAACAGCAACACTGTTTTTCTTGGCAAGATTCATAAGTGTCCTTGCAGTTTCGCGTACGCTCGCAAACGGCGAGATATCGTACTCACCGGCAAAGATTTCATCAAGGCAAAGAGTAATATAGGTGTCTTCACTCTGTGCAATAATGCGGGATATAACATCAAACTCCTGCTTTGTAAAGCCCTTAAAGCCGTCAATTACTACAGTGATACCTGAAAAAATTTTATCTTCAAGCAATCTGTCTGTAAGGATAGTAAGTTCATCTCTGGAATCTGAAAAGCGTTGTGCAACAAGAGCATCGAAAGCAGAAATAACAAGAGAGAGATCATTGAGTTTATTACGAAGTATACCCTGAGGAAGCTTGTGAGATGCTTCTTCAAGCATTACAGGTGTAACCGCACACTTTTTGAATTCGTCGGATATTTTCAGCATCTCAGACACAACACCGATACTGCGTGAAAAACGACCGTAAACAGTAAGTTTATCCGATGTTTCTTCAAGTGCTGTGCTCATAAGTGCAACTCTGCCGGCTTCATCAAGACGGCGCACACCGTGAATATCACCGAGCACATTCTGTGCAAGACGCGAAAAACTGCAAACTTCAACCTTCAGTGCCTCTTTTTCGCCGAGAAGAGTAAGCATACTGCGTTCACTCTCAAACGAAAACTGCTCAGGCACGATGAGATATACTTTATCTGCGCCCGAGTCAAGCTTATCCTTGATAACACCGCGGATATATGTGGTTTTTCCGCTGTTTATTCTGCCTGTAACAATTTTAAGCATCGCTTTTCACCTTTTGGTTTAATAATTACGCGTATATAATAGCATATTTTGTACTTTCAATCAACTAAACTTCCAATATTTATGTAATGAATAAGTGTATAAAAAATGGTACAATTATCTCAACTCTTTCTTTCGGCAAATAAAACAAAAAGGAATGATAACAACAATGCGACGAAGTATCACCGCCGCACTGTTTGCGGCAGCCGTAACGGTATTCTGTATGTTTACGGCAAGTGCCTCACCTGCCCCGGCGGCAGGCACGGTAACAACAAATTCGGGTAATCTTTATGTCAGAAGTTCACCCGGCGGAAATATCGTATCAAGCCTTTCAAGAGGCAGTAATGTTGCGATAATTTCTGAAGAAAACGGATGGTATAAGGTTGAATACAAATCCGGTAGTTTCGGATACAGCAACGCGAATTATATTGCTCCTATTGAAAACAGCACTTACAAGCAGGTAAAAACAAACTCGGGCAGACTGTATGTACGAAGTACCCCGGCAGGCACCATAATAAATTCACTTGCAAGCGGGGCAAAGGTTGCCGTAATCGGCGAAACAAACGGCTGGAGCAAGGTTGTTTACAACGGCAACTCAACGGGCTATGTCAGCAGCAGTTATCTGGTGAGTATCGGCGGAACATCAAATAAATACCGTGCGATATCACTTAAAGTGCCCGACTATAAGCAGAATGACAGCCGATGGGCAAAACACAGAATAGGCTCAACAAAATACACAATCGGCGATATCGGATGTACAACAACCGCACTTGCAATGACTGAAAGTTATCGCACCGGCACAACGATTTATCCGCATAAAATGGAAGATAAATTAACCTACAATTCAACAGGTATGCTCTATTGGCCTTCAAACTACTCGACCACTACGGATTTCAATAACTACCTTGCAAAAATCTATTCACTTCTCGAGCAAGGTAAGCCCGTAATAGTCGGAGCAAAAAAAGCCAACGGAAGTCAACACTGGGTTGTAGTGACGGGAGTAAAACAAACCGATTCACTCAAACCTACGGACTTTATAATCAATGACCCCGGCACTTCATTACGCACAAACCTCGGTCAGTTTTTCAGCACCTACCACTACCTCCACAGAATAGCATGGTATAAGTGACAAAAACGCCCCACGCATAAAACAATGCGTGGGGCTGATTAATTAAGTTTGACAATAACTTTTTAATCATATATACTTGTTTTAATTCTATGGGAGAAACAGCTGAATGAAACCAAAAGCTCTTAATTTTACAATGGCTGCACTGTTTGCCGTTATAATATGCATATGCTCTATGCTGAGTATTCCTGCCGCCATACCATTCACGTTACAGACGTTTGCCGTTTTCTTTACACTGTTTATGTTGGGAGGCAAATACGGCACGCTAAGTATTGCCGTATACGTCCTGCTCGGTATCACGGGGCTACCCGTATTTCACAGCTTCACCGGCGGAATAGGCATACTTTTGAGCAATACAGGCGGATATATTTTCGGCTTTGTTTTTTGCGGAATTATATATCTGCTTATGACAAAACCAATAAACAAAAAGCCCGTTTTCAAGCTCATTTCAGCATTTGCAGGTCTTGTTGTATGCTATATAATCGGTACGCTGTGGTTTGTAATAACAGCTTCACAAGGAGCAGGCTTCGGCACAGCATTACTTACCTGCGTTGTACCGTTTATAATTCCCGATACAGTTAAAATTCTGCTCGCATACTTTATTTCGAAAAGGCTTTCAGAGGTCACTCGCTTAAACGCAAACTGATTTCACCGCTGCGGAGCACATCTGTACTACCGTCACTTATTTCAATTATCAACCCGCCATTTGCGTCGATTCCGACGGCAGAGGCGGTGTTTTTTTTGCCTTTTATATAATAATCAATTTTTTTACCTATAACTATACTTTTACGGCGGTATTCATCGAGAATTTCATCACTTAATTTACCAAAATCAAGTGAAAAAAGTTCATCGGCAACAGCGGCAATAAGCTGTGCACGAAGTGAAGAATCACAGCCGAGAGTACCTGCAATGTTCTTTAATTCATCAGGAAAACTGCACTCGGGAAGATTTATACCGACACCGATAATAACGCTTGACACTATGCCCTTTGAGGCAACAGCTTCGCAGAGAATTCCGCAAACCTTTTTTTCGCAATAATAAAGGTCATTGACCCATTTTATGTCGGTAACTCTGCCTGTCACACTTTCTATTGCACGGCTGACTGCAACAGCTGCCGCAGTAGTAATACCTACAGCATCGGCAAACTCAAGATTAGGATGAAGCACAACAGACATATACACAGACCCGTCATTGAGCGAATAAAAGCTCTTGCCGTTTCTGCCTCTGCCGCCTGTCTGTTTATCCGATGTAATAATTAACAGATTTTTTTCGCCGCCGTTTACAAGCTGACGTGCAAGTGTGCTTGTTGAGTCAATTTCATCGTAACAAAAAACCTTTACATTCTCAGTTTTAATATAAGATAATACTTCACCCTTATTCAGCATAAACAACCTCTCAGTCCGCAATATCGGCAACAGAATAGCGTATTACCTTGCTGAGATCTGCAAGGCTTAACTCAACATGTCTGCCGATTTTACCGCCACTGAAAACTATAGTATCAAAATCCCCGGCGGTTGTGTGAAATGTTGTACGCAAAAACTTCTTCATACCTATGGGTGAACATCCGCCGTGAATATAACCGGTAAGCGGCAGAAGCTCTTTGGATTTAATCATTTCTATTGATTTTTCACCAACAGCTTTTGCAGCTTTTTTGAGGTTAAGTTCTTTCTCAACAGGCACTACAAAGCAGTAATGCTCTCCGCTTTTGCCTGCTGTTACCAGTGTTTTAAACACTTTTTGCGGATCGAGGCTTAGTATCTTGGCAACTTCTGTTCCGCTTGCCGCTTCTTCAGCCTCATAAGTATGAGGAATATAATTCACCTTTTTACTGTCAAGAATACGCATTACATTTGTTTTTTCGAGCATTGGTTTCACCGCCGTCATTTTTCTGCAGAATATTATAACACTTTACATATCTTTTGCAAGTACACCGGATAAATTTACAATTTATTTATTGAATTTATTTCACATATATTGTAACATTTTACTTGAATTTATTTCACATTCAGTGCAATATGTGTTAATTTCACAATATCGACAGAATTAATAAATTCAAACGCTATAATACTAAAAACGACAAAATATAATCGGAGTGTGTGAAATGCAAATTGCAATTTGCGATGAAGACAGCGAAGAAAGCAAAGTTTTAGGAGAATATTTGAAACAATATTTTTCACAAAAATCAATATCTTTTGAAATAATGACATTTATAAAATCAACCGACCTGATGTACGAAATTGAAGACGGCAAAAGCTTTGATATAATCTTTATTGAAAATCTGCCGCATAACCCAGACGGAATAAATATCGCAAAAAAGCTGAGAAACAGCCGCTATTCCGGGCAGATAATTTTTTCGGCACAGACAAACGAATACGCGGTTGAAGGTTACGAAGTAAACGCCTGCGGATATATAATAAAGCCGTTAAGTATGTCCAAACTCGGTAAAGCAATGGACAGAGCTACTGACGGATTATCTGACAATGTTTACTGCATAAGACACAGAGGCGATATAACCGCACTGCCGCTCAATGATATACTCTATATTGAAAGCTGCAACACAAAATGCATAGTACACGGCATAAACGGCAGAAAATATACCGTTTACAATCAACTGCGAAAAATCGCCGAAGAACTTCATGATTCTCGTTTTCTGCGCTGCCATCAGAGTTATATCGTGAATATGAATCACATAATAAAAGCTGACAAATGCTTTGAAATGATAAGCGGAGAAAAGGTATTGATAAGACAACGCAATCTTAAAGAAATAAGAAATGTATACATTGAATACATAGATGACAAAAGATAAAAATCGGTGGTAATTCTTTTTTGAATTACCACCGATTTTTTATTAGCAGGCTTTAAGCTGCAGTCTGAATTTATCAGCAATCATTGCAACAAATTCGGAATTAGTCGGTTTACCGCGTTGGGATTGGATAGTATATCCAAAATATGAATTAAGCACCTCAACATCTCCCCTATCCCACGCAACCTCAATCGCGTGACGTATAGCACGCTCAACACGCGAAGATGTTGTTGCATACTTTTTTGCAACACCGGGATACAGCAGCTTTGTTACTGCGTTTATGCTCTCCGGGTCTTCGATTGACATAAGTATTGCTTCACGAAGATACTGGTAACCCTTTATGTGTGCAGGCACACCTATCTGATGCAAGGTTTGGGTAATACGCATTTCAAGGCTATCGCTACTGTTTGCGTGTTCAGCCTGCTTATTTGAAGCAAACATCGTAAGTATACGCTGAGACATAGCATCATAATCAAACGGGCGAAGGAAAAAGTAATCCGCACCTGCATTCATAATATCACTTTCAAGTGTAGGATTGTCAAATCCGAAAACCACAATAAATTTTGTATTAAGCATCGGAGACTGCGAACGCAAACTGCTCATAACAGAAATTGCATCTGCACCGGGCAAGAATACATCCATCACAACTACATCGGGTCTCACCTTCATAACAGTATCTATAAGCCTTTTACCGTCTTTATCTATACACTCCGCATCTATTCCGTGGTTTCTCAATGCGTTACGACATGGTTTACCGAAATTGTCGGTAGAATCAGCAACAATAACTCTCAGTTTCTTCTCCATAAGTATAAATCCGTCCTTTATCTTTGATTTTTTTTGAATATCATTACTTTATATGACAAATGTTTTCAGAATATTCCGATCACCTCCGATTTTATAACTTTTCACACCTGACACTACGGCAAATTTTAGCAGATAAAATGAAGAAAAAGACAGATTCTATGAAAATGGAAACTGTAGCATTGAAAGCGGCTGACGAAAAATGGAAAATATAAAAAGAAAAACAGTGTGACCGAGTTTGTATCAGTCACACTGCATAAAATTATTTAAGTTTTTCTGCCGAAATAACGGTAAGCACGCCGTCCGAAACCGTAAATTTTATTTCATAGCCCGCAAAACCAAAGCCATATACCCTTTCAGCATCATTCTGATAAGACGGTCTGGGATCCTGTACCAGAATTGCTGTTAAGGTATCTCTTTTATCTTCGGTAATAGTGTCAAGGATTTCATCAGGAATTACAACCTCAAGCTCACTTTTAACAATAGTATCGGTAAATCCGCCTGATGCATTGGGATGAGAATCGGTATAAGACAGATACGGCTTAATATCGTATATAGGTGTACCATCCATAAGGTCACAGCCGCTGACATAAAGAACCGGACCTTCCGTATCAGAATACTCAATCCGCTCAAGTTTAACAGATGAAAGACCTATTGAATTGGGACGAAAAGGAGAGCGTGTCGCAAAAACCCCTACCCTCTTATTGCCGCCGAGTTTCGGCGGACGCACCGTAGGTAACCAACTATCACGCACAGCTTCGGAAAACTGCCACAGAATCCAGATATGAGAAAAATCTTCAAGACCTCTGAATGCTTCGGGCACACGGAATTCCTCTTCAAAAACGATCTTACCCGTTATACCTTCAACCAGTCCGCTTTGACGCGGCAAACCGAATTTAGACGGAAAATCCGTAACAATACGGCCAATTACTTTCATTTGTTTTCCTGCTCTTTTTCAGCAGCTTCCTGCTCTTCGAGTTTCTTTACGAGCTTTGCATAGTTTTCTGCAGGAATTTCGGGATTTCCCTTTGAGTAGCCGGGAATAAGCATATCGCCCGCAACCTTGGGGTCTGTACAACGTGTGTCGTTGCGCCACTTTTTACGCTCTTCCTTATTACGGAAGTTGGGAATCTCCATAGGCATACCGCCTTCAAGTACCGAATAGTACGCAAACATACCGGGCAGGAACATATCAAGAGCCTCATAAACGTCAATAATATCGGCACTCTTGTTGCCGTTGATATACTCAATAAAGTTATACATTACATAGAAGTCAGATCCTCCGTGACCGTAAGGCTCTGCCTTATATGCAAGATTGTCGGCAGTAGAAGTGAGTACGGGTTCAGAATCGTTGTCACCCTCGTTCTTGTCGCAGTTGACATAGAGAGTATGCACATATTCTTTTGCCTCGTCATCCTCACGGGCACTTTCCATTCTGCCCTTTGAACCGTAAATTGAATACCAGATTGAATCCTTTGCAGGGCCTACGCCGTGAATGCTCTTGAGAACGGCACCGTTTTCAAGTGTTACCATCTCGATACCTATGGGACCTGCTTTTGCACCCATACGCTCCATTCTCTTGTTAAAAGGAACTTCAAATCCGCTTACCTTGACGGGACGCATACCTGTGATATGTACAAGCGGGCCAAGAGAATGTGTGCAGTAGTAGCAAGCGTGCATCTGATTACGCCAGTGATCAGGCAAACCACGAGTCCAGTTATGCCAACCACCCTCACAGTTGTGCATATACTCACCCTCGCCGTATTCAAAATCGCCGAGCACACCTGCACGGTAGAGCTGACGCATTTTACGGGGAGCGGCCATATAACAGTAGTTTTCAGCATACGCATAAGTTCTGCCTGTACGCTCAACAGCTTCAACAAGCTCAACAGCCTGCTTAAGGGTCTGTACGGGAAGAACTTCACTAATAACATCAAAGCCCTTTTCCATACACTTTACGGCAAAAGGAGCGTGCTCGGTTGCAAAGTTAGCAAGAACAACTGCATCCATATCGTGCTCAAGGAATTTATCAAAATCGTCATAAAAAACTATTGTATCGTTACCGTAGGATTTCTTTGCCTTTTCAAGTGTGGGCACGTGATTATCGCAGATTGCGACAAGCTCGGCATTATCCTGCTTGACGCAATAATCCATCATTGTTTTGCCTCTGCCTGCACCGACAACACCGATTTTAACCTTACGGGGCGGTGTATAACCCTCACGATAAATGGGATAGCAATAAACGCCGTTTTCATCAACAGCGTCAACTTTATCAATACCGTACTCGGTAAGCACAGCCTCCCAGCGCTCCTTCATACCCTCATCATACTCAACAGGATGGAAGCCTGAAGTAAGATAGCTCTTGACCGCACCCTTGCGCCACTCATCGGTTGTGAGATAGATATATTTAACACCCTGCGCTGCAAGCTTTTTGATTGCAACATTATTGAGGTATTTGCCAAGACCCTTACCTCTGAATTCGGGTATCATACCAACCATATGAAGCTCACCGCAATTTTTTTCAGGGTGAAAAATTGCGGTAGACGTACCAACGTGTCTGCCCTCATAATCAAGGAAGAAAATATCGGTTTCCATATTTATATCTTTGTGATATGTAAGTCTGTCATCAAATGTCTCTCTGTCGGAGTCATCACCGATAAGACCGTTTTTGCAGCATTCAAGCCAGGCATTTACATCCTCGTCGCTTGTTGTGCAATTGGAAAAAGAATAACCGTCAGGAAGTGCAAGCTCCTCAATCGGAGTACCTGCAGTCCAGTACATTTTAAGTTGTGCCATTTTGAACACCTCGTAAAACAAAATATTTGCTGTTAGTATCTCACTTTTTAAACCAATTTTCAAGTCCATTATGAAAATATATTGAAAAAATTTTAAAAGTATATTATTCTTTTAATATACTATATTTCGAGGTTGATTATTATGTGGAATCACAAATTGTGCCTTAGCGCAAACTTAACCTGTGAACTCAGCGTTGAAGAACAGATAAGACTTTTTCACAAAACCGGTTTTGAAGCTTTTTTTACAGATTACAGATCTGCTAAAAACATTACCGCATACGCAGCACTTGCAAAAGAACTTGGTATGGAGTATCAGTCAATTCACGCACCATTCGGCAAATCGGCTGATATGTGGCACGGTGACGACGAAGAAACAAAAGCCGCAGTGGATGAGCTTATCGAATGTCTTCACGCTTGTGCAGACAATGGTGTACCGATAATGATAGCACACACATATATAGGCTTTTATGACGGAAAAGCACCAAACAGACAAGGGCTTGAGAACTTCGGTAAAGTTGTAAGTGAAGCCGAAAAGCTCGGCATAAAAATTGCGTTCGAAAACACCGAGGGTGAGGAATACCTTGCCGCACTTATGGAGCATTTCAAAAACAACCCCTTTGTCGGTTTCTGCTGGGACTCAGGCCACGAGATGTGTTACAACAGCTCAAAGGATCTGCTTGCACTTTACGGTGACAGACTGATTGCAACTCACCTCAACGATAACCTCGGAGTGAGAGATTTTGAGGGCAGAATCACCTGGCACGACGACCTTCATCTGTTACCTTTTGACGGAATTGCAGACTGGGATAATGTTGCCGAACGACTCGACAAATGCGGATATGACGGTATTCTGACATTTGAACTGAACATCAACTCAAAGCCTGACAGGCACGAAAATGATATTTACTGCAAAATGACCATTGAAGAATATGTTGCTGAATGTTACAAACGTGCATGCCGATTGGCGACAAAAAGGAAAGTCTTTACAAAAAATAGTAAAAAACAATAAAAATTTATTATAAAAAATGAAAAATTAATAAAAAATTAATAGAATATTTTTTACTTTTTTGTTACACTGAAGAAAACTCAATTCTTAAGGAGATGGCAAAATTGAATCTGCAAAAGCTCATTGACAAGAAAAACGACGCCGCCAAATATATGGTCGCAGAAATCACGCACATCATCAAAACATTTGAGAAGCGTGACCCCGGCTCCAAAGGTGAAAAACAGGCCTGCGAATACATGGCAGACGTACTCAAAAACGACTGCGGCTGTGAAAAGGTACAGGTTGAATCCTTCAAGGAAAATCCCCGTTCATTCTACGGCTGGATTTATTTTACAATGAGCTTTGTTCTGCTCGCAATCGTTCTTTTCTTCTTCTTCCCGCTTGCAAGTATCGTACTTATCGGTGTAGGATTCTTCCTTGTACTTGCACAGTTCGGTGTTTACAAGAAGCTGCTTGACCCTCTTTTCCCCGAAAAGACAGGTCACAACGTAACGGCAATAAAAAAATGCACAGGCGAAACAAAGAGAAGAATCGTATTCAACGGTCACCCCGACGCTGCATGGGAATGGCCCGTTAACTACGCACTCGGCGGTGTTGGCTTTGAAGGTCACGCAATCATCTGCGTTCTCGGTGCCGTTTACTACCTTGTACTTTCGGTTATTCAGCTCATAACCAACGGTCTCACACCTGAAATTGATTTAGGCAGCACACTCACCAAGTGTGCACTCGGTGGTCTTGTATTCGTACCGTTTATGATCGGACTGTTCTGGATGGTTAACTACAAGCGTCCCGTTGACGGTGCTAACGACAACCTTTCCGGTTGCTATATGGGTATTGCAATACTCAAAGCACTCAAGGATGAAGGCATTGAGCTTGAAAACACAGAAATCGCCGTTGTACTTACAGGCTCCGAAGAAGCAGGTCTCCGCGGTGCAAAGGCATGGTGCGAAGCTCACAAGGGCGAATTTGACGACGTACCGACCTTTATTTATTCATACGATACAATCTATGACCCCAAATACCTTATGGTAAACTACCGTGACCTTAACGGTACAGTAAAGGCTGACAAGGACGTTTCCGATCTGTTTATGGAAGCAACCAAGGAGCTTGGCATCCACTGTACAAAGGGTATGGTTCCCCCCCTCGGCGGTGCTACAGACTCGGCAGCATTTGCTCAGGCAGGCTTCAGAGCAACCGGTATCACAGGTCTTAACCACAAGCTTGAAAGCTACTACCACACAAGACGCGATACATACGACAACATGAACGAAAAGGGTCTTGCAGACTGCTATGCAGCAAGCATTAAAGTGCTCGAAATGTTCGACGCAGGTGCAAAGCAGTAAAATATAACAAATAATGATTACGGCTGATTCACTAAAACGTGAGTCAGCCGTTTTTAATAAGGAATTCGGAATTGAAAAAATCACCGTAAAAGAGATATAACCTCAATGTCAAGCGTTAACCTCCTTTTGAAAGGAGGTGGCACGGCATAAGCCGTGACGGAGGATTGCGAAAAATTAATGTTGATTTTTTATAGCAACCCTCTGTAGCCCGAAATATGCTTTTGACAAACCAATTCACAGCGATATAAAAAAACAATGTCATCCTGAACGCAGTGAAGGATCTTAAACTCCCTCAGTCTTTTGCTTCGCAAAATCCAGCTCCCTCACGAGGGAGCCGAGTAAGATTCTTCGCTTGACGCTCAGAATGACAGCGATTTTCATTGTGCATACCATAGGGCGAACTGTGTTCGCCCGATATATACGGACGGCCAATGGCCGCCCCTACGGATTACCGGCAGAATTATAGGGGCGGATATCATCCGCCCGTGGTAAAAAAGCATAAACACAACGGCAAGCACATAATATGCACCCCCAATAACAACCCTTCCGAGTCGGCAAATGCCGACCCACCTCCCCTTACATAGGGGAGGCAAACAAAAAATTTACCGCGATATAAAAACGAGAGGGCATGGAAACCCTCCCGTACAAATTTGAATATCTTTAGTTAATATTAAATGAGAACGCATTTTTGCCGCTGCTGAGTGTTGATTTATATTCGCCACAGATAAACTCGGCTGCGGTATTTTCGGGAAGGTCGACCGTGAAATTGACGCTGTTACCTGTTTTTTCGTAAGCAACGGCAATTCTGCCCTTTACGGTAGTAATATAGCCGCCCGCTTTATTCATACCGTTTACAAGCTGAGGCTTGATTGTTATTTTATCAAAGCCTGCGCTGTCCTTTGATTGAGAAATACCGAGCAGATATGTAAAGAGATAACGAGTCAGAGCACCGAACATAGGATGATTGAGAGAACGCTCAGGCAGCCAATCCTCCCACAGGGTTGTTGCGCCCTGATCCATCATATAGCCGAATGACGGTGACTTGCGTGCTGTCATAAGATCGAAGGCAAGCTGTGCATTACCGCTCTCAAACAAAATTCTCGGCAGGACATCTGTTGCGACGATACCTGTATCAAATCGCTCTCTGTCACGGTATTTATCAACCGTCATCTGCAGTGTTTTTTCGTCACCAAGACCTGCGTCGAGTGCAAGGCAGTTAGCACCCTGGACATCACCGCAATAGCAATGAGTCATCGGGCTGTAGTAAGCGACATCAACCATTTTGGATGCTTTTTCGATAAGTTCTGCAAGATGCGAAACTTCATCCTCTTTGCCGATAATTTTTGCAAGCTCCACGGTCATTTTCATCTGCCTGATGAAAAGAACGGTATTGACAAAGGTTTCGGGAATAAGAACACGACTCTTTGTATGAGGTTCAGGCTTATGAAGCTCCATAGGTGCACACCAATCGCCCAGACACCACTCGGTCTCTTCACGGCAGACAAGGCCGCATTCGCTGTGGCTGACCATATAATCGACATACTTTAACATATTGGGGAGATACTGCTCAATTACGGAGTTGTCACCGAAGGTTTTATAGAAAACATAGGGCACAACAACTATTGCACCGCCCCACGCAGCAGGACCTCCGCCACCTCCGCAGAATGGTGTTGTATGCTGGACATGACCTGTTTCAACATCCTGACAGTCGGCAATATCAGCCATCCATTTGAGATAGAAATCCTTACTGTCTGTCATAAGCATTACGGCTTCGGCACAGAGCTGACCGTCACCCGTATAGCCGAGACGCTCGATATGAGGGCAATCAGACGGCACACCGCAATGCATATTGTCAAGCTGAGTGCGAAGGTATGTTTTATAAAGCCAATTGAGGACTTCGTTATCGGACTCGAAACCGCTTGTAACCTCACAATCGGAATGGACAACGTTAACTGTCACAATTTCTGCATTATTTGAAACCTCGATATAGCGGAATGCATGCCAGCAAAAATGCGGGAAGTACTCATCTCCTGTCTTGGTATTGGCAAATACCTCCTGCTGTAATTTTTCGCCGTCGCCGCCGCTCGGATAAAAATCAAGAGTAAAATCATCGTGAAGAGCGTCGGCATAGCGTGCGGTAAGTGTTGCACCGTCCTGCTTTGATTTAAGCACGGCAAATCCCGTAATACCTTCGCCGCAGTCATATACGCTTGTTTCACCTAAATCACAAACTTTAACAGGTGTGATATTGCGGATTACTCTGTCGGCAGGACAGGTCTGAATATAAAACTCCGTATCGGGTGCTTCAGTAACAATAGAATTATTCCAATCGGAATCATTATATCCGACAGAAGAGAAACCAGGCCTTGCAAGAGAATAATCGTGCCGCTCGCCACCATAGATGTTATTATATGTTATTTCACTATTGCTGTACTTAACGTTCTCATCGCTGAATATTTCGGCTGTTGTATCATTATTAAATGTAATATTTATTTTATAGCAAAGCTTAAGCTCACCATAAGGATGCCAAGTCGGGTCACCGTCATATTCATTGCACAGCTTATACCAACCGTTACCAAGCTGCACACCGATTGCATTTTCGCCGTCAAGCAGATAATCGGTCACATCATATTGTAAAACATAGGTGCGGTAGCTCATTTTATCCTGACGGATTTTGTAGTGCTCACTCAAATCACGGTAACAATACTGAGAAAAAGAAGGCACTAAAAGGTCATCGGAAACCTTTTTGCCGTTGAGATACATTTCAAAAAAACCAAGACCGCAAATTGTAATCTCTGCTTTTTTCACATTTTTTGCGGAAAACTGTGCACGAAAAAGCGGAGAAGCAATATCAGCTGCAGCACAAATCCATTTTGCACTGCCGAACATTTCATTATGTGTCATAGTTAAATTCCCCTATCAAAAAAGCCGTGGACACGCCACGGCTATATTGTTTTATTATAATTCTGCAATCCAGACGAGGTCGAATCTCTCTTCAGGCTCAAGGCTCTCAATACCGCGCTTCTGAGAAATATCCTCATATCTGATTCTGTCATCATTCACACCGTACCACGGTTCAATGCAGACATAGGGTGCGTTGGGCTTTGCCCAGATACCGAGGAAAGGAGCATCGCCGAAATCAAAACGGACTGTACGGTCACCGTTATCGCTCTTGAGTACAACTACATTAGAGTTGAGCTCGGAGAAAATAAGTGCATCCTCGGCAAAAAGCTCCGGAGTAAGACGAAGGCGCCTTCCTTCTTCAAGCTCAACGTCGAACTTTGTGCCGATAATAATATTCTCTTTATCAATCTTCTCAACCTGTGCCCCCTCTTCGCTCTCTTCAAACTCAAGGTAGTCGCCAATTGCACAGTTGAAGCCCGGGTGTGCACCGCAGGAGAAATACATAGTTTTATCATCGAGATTTGTAACGGTATGAGTAACCTTGATTGCTCTGCCTACAAGCTCAAAGCAGACGGCAAACTCAAACTCAAACGGGAACATTCCCCTTGTTTCATCGTTACTGCGAAGAATAAAAACAGCTCTTGCACCCTCAACATCGGCTGCCTCAAAGAGCATTTTGCGTGCAAAGCCGTGCTTGGCAAGAGGATACTCCTTACCATTGTAACGGAATTTATCCTCAAAAAGCTGACCTATAACGGGAAAAAGGACAGGTGCCTGACCGTACCAGATATCAGGATTACCCTGCCAGAGATACTCATAGCCGTCATCCTTGGTAACAAGTGAATGAAGCTGAGCACCCATATCGTCAATTTGTGCGGTTAGATATTCGTTTTCTATACTGTAAAACATTGTCTTATTCTCCTAAAGTTCATTTATATATTATGCATTCTGTTTCTGTCTGTAAGATTCAACTTCCCAGTTGGTAATGAAATCAGAAAGCTCATCTGTCATATGAAGAGGACCGCCGAATGACTCGGCATAGGTTGCAACCTTGAGTGCATCGTTGAAAAGTATTGCCGCAGTATCACTGCCCTTGGGAGTCATATCAACTGCAAAGAAACCGCAGCCGCTGATAATAATAATCTTGGGCATATAGCCTTTTTCTTCGAAGTATTTATTGACCGCACCCTTGATACAACCGTTGCAGAAACCGTATACGGGCTCTGCCTTGCAGTATACAATATGGTCGGGAGTAAAGGGCTTCATAACAGCCTGAGCTGTTTCGGGGCTTTCGGCAAACTTAAGTGCCTCTGCACTCGGCTCATAAGTAATTACCGCATCGTCACCGTATACTTCATAGATAACATCAAAGCATTTCTGTGCCTTTTCGCCGTCGTAATCGCCGCTGTCAAAATCAGACCAGCGCACAACCGCAGCATTGAGCTTTGACATTACATCTGCAAGCTTGTCGCCTATTTTCTCTGCAGTATCGGCAGCAATAAAAATACCGTGATTCTGAAGAAGGAGCATATCGGCAGCCTTGCCATGCTCAGACATATAAGCTTTCATTTTATCGTAACATATTTTGGAAAGAGTATAGCCCGGCTTACAGGACTCAACCCATATAAAGCCGTCGCCAAACATACGCTCTGCCTCTGCCTTGCCATTAACGGCACATGTAAGACCGTTGACAAGAGCGGGATGTACATGAAGGACAAAGGTATGAGGGAAAAGACTGTGGAGCAAAGTCTCAACACTGGGGCGCTTGCTCTCTTCGCCCGGCATTCTTGCAGCAGAGAGATCAGCCAGAGCCTGAGCCTCACGTGCATCGTCATCGGTCGGATATTCCTTTGTAAAAATATCGGCAAGTGCCTGTCTGTTCATTTTTACAAAGCCTTCGGCTGTAATTGTTGCAAGCTGTGTACCCGAGCCTTTGATATACATTACATCGCCGTCTTTAGCGGAGGTATTGCCGCCGCCTGCAAGCACAAGCTCTTCGTTTGAGCCGTAGAGATTAGAAAGTGATACCAATTCATCAATAATCATAATATTTCACCTTTAATTATATAGTTGTAAATTTAATAAGATACGTATCAAAAAGAGATAAACCGAGATTTATTACCGGATTTTCAGTCGATACACTGTCCGTACGGACAAGCGTCATATCGTTATCTTTATCAAGCAGATATATTTGAGATGTTGCCTGTGTCAGACCGTTAAGAGCAAGTGAAATCTGCTTTGAAGCGGCAGAATCATCATCGGAAAAATAAGTAAGCATAACTGCGTATTCAGCATCTGACCTTGCGGCACAGACATAAATCTCATCACAATCGCACGTAACCTCAACACTGTTGCCGAGCTTATAAAGCTCATTGAACATTCTGAAAGGATAATAGCCTTTTAAACATTCATTGACAAAATCCGTATTGAAAAGACCGTTCATACCGCAAGGACGTGCATCATAATACATAAGCATATCAAGCGGAGTATACTGAGAAGCGCACATTGTGCCAGCAGTAAACGAAGCACCCTTGAGACCTTTTTCGGATTTGAGTGAATAAACCCAATCGTCGCCTTCCCAGCCTTTTACATAATTCCACTCGTTAAGTATACTTTCGGTATCTGTAAAACCGTATTTATCGAGCATACGACGCACATATTCCGTGCGCTCAACAACACCTTTAGGATCGTTTGTATAGATATGCCACGAAAAGAAATCGAGAGGAGCAACGAGCTGTTTGAGGAAATCATCCGCCCACTCCAGATTGCACGCAATGGCAGGGCCACCTATTTTGAGTTCGGGGAAGCAGGACTTGAGATGCGTTGCAGATACATCGTAAAGCTCAAAAAACTGTGCTTTAGTACCACCCCAACAGCGTTTATTTTCACTGTCATCGTGGTCAAGGTCAGGCTCGTTCCATATCTCCCAATACTCGATGCCCATATTAAAGCCATCTGCCCACCCATAGTTATAATGTCTGATTATATGTTCGCAGATAACTGCCCATTTTTTAAAATCCTTGGGTGGTAAAGTATTGTACTTCTTCTTCCAATGTTCGATTTTTGAACCCAAACGGAAAAAAGTCTTTGTACCTGCAAGCTCAATTACGTGCAGATATTCATCAGTAAGACAGAAATCGTACGAATCGGGATTATAAGGATCGGCATCGAAATCCGGAAAAATGAAATTGACATCTACAATATGCTCGCCACCATAGGTTGCGAAATAATAAGCGTCGTGAGTTCTTGCGTAAGGAATACCTGCAGCACGGTAAGAATCGATATTTGTAATACGCTGGTCAGAAGCAAACTTATATACAGGACCGTTATTGACAGCATGCATAGGTTTGATTTTGCCGTTAGATTTATCAAAATCTACGGTTATGGTATGCATAATAGTACTCCTCGCATTATAATAATTATTACAATAATAAACGAAACCATAACAAAATGCAAGGGTATTTGAGATTAACAAAAATAATTTTTGCAGATTGTAGAAAAACGCTTGACAATTATTGTGCAAAAAGGTATAATCGAACGTGTAACCGAACATTTGTACTATACCTTTCGGAGGATAAAGATATGGCAGATAAAGCAACACCTAAAATAGCAGATAAAAACAGTGCTCTTGAAACTGCACTCAAGCAGATCGAAAAAACATACGGCAAGGGTGCCATTATGCGTCTCGGTCAGGACCGCGGCCTCAATGTAGAGGCTATCTCAACCGGCTCTCTCACACTTGACCAGGCAACAGGTATCGGCGGTCTCCCCCGCGGCAGAATTATTGAGATTTACGGTCCCGAATCATCAGGTAAAACCACTCTCGCTCTGCATGTAGTTGCCGAGGCTCAGAAGGCAGGCGGCGAATGTGCATTCATCGATGCTGAGCACGCACTTGACCCCGTATACGCTTCACACCTCGGTGTAGATATCGATTCACTCCTTGTTTCTCAGCCCGATAACGGTGAGCAAGCACTTGAAATCACAGAAGCTCTTGTTCGTTCAGGTGCACTTGACGTTGTTGTTGTAGACTCTGTTGCAGCGCTTGTACCCCGTGCAGAAATCGAGGGTGAAATGGGCGACTCACACGTAGGCCTTCACGCAAGACTTATGTCTCAGGCTCTGCGTAAACTCGCAGGTGCAATCTCAAAATCCAACACAATACTTATATTCATCAACCAGCTTCGTGAGAAGGTCGGCGTTATGTACGGCAATCCCGAGGTTACAACAGGCGGTCGTGCTCTCAAGTACTACGCTTCCATGCGTATCGACGTACGCAAGGTTGAGCAGCTCAAGGGCCCCGGCGGCGAATTTATCGGCAGCCGCACCAAAGCAAAGATTGTAAAGAACAAGGTTGCTCCTCCTTTCAAGACTGCAGAGTTTGACATTATGTTCGGAAAAGGAATTACGGTTGAGGGCGAAATTCTCGACCTCGCTGTTCAGTTTGATATTGTTCATAAGAGCGGTGCATGGTTCTCATACAATGACGAGCGTCTCGGTCAGGGTCGCGATAACGTAAAGGAAATGATTCGCACTAATAAAGCTCTCCGTGACGAAATAGAAGCAAAGGTCAGAGCAAGATTTGCTGACAGCTCTTCTTTCACGACTTCTGAAGAAGCAGAGGATGATGATTCCGCTGCTATGCCGGTTGCTCCTGCACCCGTTGTTGCTCCGCCGGCACCCAAAGCTAAGCTTAAGGCAAACCTTGATATTGCAGTAGACGACTGAGAATTATGATAATTACAGCACAAAAAGGCAAAGCTAACAAGATACATATCAGCATCAACGGTGAGTACAAGCTCACCGTTGATGCTGATTTCTGGTTTTCAAGCGGTTACATTTCAGGTGATGAAATTGACGAAGAGCAGTATCAGACACTTGCAGATAAAATCGCAAAACGCCGCTGTTTCAACCGTGCGCTCAACATTCTTTCAAGGCGCGATCACTGCGAAAAAGAGCTATATAACAAGCTTCGCCGAGCTGACGGTGATGCTGCGGCACAAGATGCAGTTGAAAGAATCAAAGCACTGGGATACATTAATGATGAACGCTATGCATTTACTCTGGCGGAAGAACTTGCAAGCAGAAAAGGCTACGGAATACGCGCTATTCAGTCAGAACTTCTGCGCAGAGGAATTGACCGTGAAACTGCCGAAATCACAATTAATTCAATTACTCTTGACGAAAGCAATAATATTAGGTTATTATTAGAAGGTAAGTTTTCACGAAAGCTTACCACAGAAAAAGGCAGAAAACAGGTTTTTGCCGCTTTACTGCGACTGGGCTACAGTTACTCCGACATACGGAGTGCTATGAGCGAATACGATAATTTTGACGAGGTTTGTGACATATGAGTACTGTTGGTTTCATTTCACTCGGCTGCCCCAAAAATCAGATAGACGGTGAATGTCTGCTTGCCAAGCTTGATGCTTGCGGATTTGAGATAGCAGACCCTTACGATGGTGTTGACGCTGTAATTATAAATACCTGCGGTTTTATCGAGTCTGCAAAAAAAGAAGCCATCGAGAATATTCTTGATATGGCTCAGCTTAAGGAAGACGGAGTTATCGGCAAAATTATCGTAACCGGCTGTCTTGCTGAAAGATATAAGGATGAAATACTCAGCGAATTTCCTGAGGTAGATGCTGTTGTAGGCATCGGTGCAAACGGTGATATTGCTGAAATATGCAAAAAAGTAATTGACGGCGAAAGAATCGGCACATACCCCGACAAGTGCAATATGCCTTTGAGTGGCGAACGCGTGCTCACAACACCCGAGTATTACGCATATCTCAAAATTGCTGACGGTTGCAACAACTGCTGCACCTACTGTGCAATCCCTTCAATAAGAGGCAAATACCGCAGCCGTGAGATTGAAGATATTATAGAAGAAGCAAAGAGCCTTGCCGAAAAAGGTGTAAAAGAGCTAATTGTTGTTGCTCAGGACACTACACTCTACGGTAAGGATTTATACGGCGAACTTAAACTCCCCGAACTTCTCAGACAGCTTAACGAAATTGACGGTATTCACTGGATAAGAATGCTCTACTGCTACCCGGACGAGTTTACCGACGAGCTTATCGAAACTATGGCAACACTGCCCAAAGTACTGCACTATGTTGACCTGCCGCTTCAGCACGCTGATGACAACGTACTCAAACGAATGAATCGCAGAGGTACACAGCAGCAGATAAGAGAGCTTATTGCAAAGCTCAGGGACAGAATGCCTGATATAATCGTACGCACTACATTCATTACAGGTTTCCCCGGTGAAACCGATGAAGAATTTGAAAACCTTGCTTTGTTTGTTAACGAGATTGAATTTGACCATCTCGGCTGCTTTGCTTATTCAGCTGAAGAAGGTACACCTGCCGCAGAGTTTGACGGTCAGCTTGACGAACGCACAAAGCTTGACAGACAAGAAATAATAATGAACGACCAGTACGACATTGTGCTCGACAAACACAACCGCTATATCGGTAAAAGCTTTGAAGTGCTTGTCGAGGGCTATGATGCTTACAGCGACAGCTACACAGGCAGAACTTATATGGATGCACCCGAAATTGACTGTGTTGTCAAATTCACAACATCAGACTACTACAGCGAAGGCGATTTCTGCAATGTAACAATTATCAACACAGATGAGTATGACCTCATCGGAGAGGCTGAATAAATGAACACACCCAACAAACTGACAATTGCGAGAGTTATTATAACACCTCTGTTTATGCTTGCATTTTTAAGCTCAATCCCCCACCGTTCCGGTATAGCTGCAATTATTTTTTCCATTGCAGCGATTACTGATGCGGTTGACGGAAAGCTTGCAAGAAAGCACAACCAGATTACAACATTCGGCAAATTTCTCGACCCTGTTGCCGACAAAATGCTGACTACTGCAGCATTGTTGGCTTTTATTCAGCAAGGAATTTGCGGTGCATGGCCTGTATTTATAATTCTTACACGTGAGTTTATTGTAACATCAATGAGACTTATATCCGCCGCACAGAATATAGTTGTACCTGCAAATATATGGGGTAAAATAAAAACAGCTACGCAGATGACTTTCACAATTATCATACTGATTTGGGGTGAACTTATAGAAGTTTTCGGTTTCCTCAAAAATGATTTCCACTTTGTGACCAATATTATGATTTGGATTACCGCTGCACTTGCGGCAGTATCAGGTATCGTTTATCTTATTCAGGCAAAAAAAACAATTGACTTCTCAAAATAAATTGCATATAATATTACAGAAACAAAGCAAAAGCATTGAGCGGGAATAAGTAACGCAAACCCGCAGCTTTCACAGAGAGGTGTGCACCTTGCTGCAAGCACACTGTAAGCTGTTTTGCGCGAATGCACCCCGTTAGCTTACGGCAGGAAATGGCCGTACGGTAAGCCCCGTTATCGGCTGAAGGTTTTTTAGAACCTTACTGAGTATAATGTCGGAGTGGAACCGCGAAAAATTCGCCTCCGTCACCCATATAGGGTGGCGGAGTTTTTTTATATCAGAGGTGATATATTTGTTTAAACAACTGAAAGAAGACATACAGTGCGTAAAAGAGCGTGACCCTGCGGCGCGTTCTTCGCTTGAAATACTATTTCTTTATCCCGGACTTAAGGCTGTCAGAATGCACCGCAGAGCTTATTTCTGCTACAATCATAAAATGTTTTTTCTTGCCAGATTGATTTCACAGCGATGTGTGAAGAAGACAGGAATAGAAATTCACCCTGCTGCCAAAATCGGCAAACGCTTTTTTATCGACCACGGTACAGGTGTTGTAATCGGTGAAACCGCTGTAATCGGTGATGATGTTACAATTTATCAGGGTGTAACGCTCGGCGGTACCGGTCATCACACAGGCAAGCGTCATCCGACAATCGGCAACAACGTATTGATAGGTGCAGGTGCAAAGGTGCTGGGTCCTTTCACTGTAGGAGATAACACAAACATCGCCGCAGGTGCGGTTGTGCTTGACGAGATACCGCCCAACTCAACGGCAGTAGGTGTACCTGCAAGGGTTGTAAAGCAAAACGGCAAACGGGTTGATGACCTTGACCAGATTCACATTCCCGACCCGATTGCTATGGAGCTTTGCAAAATGCAGATTCAGATTGATAAACTTAACAAAAAAATTAAAACTTTAGAAGAGGAGAAAAAATAAATGAAAATTTTCAACACTCTCACACGCACAAAGCAGGAACTCAAAACAATAGAACCCGGTGTGCTCAAGATTTATGCCTGCGGCCCTACGGTTTACAACTTTATCCATATCGGTAACGCAAGACCGCTTTGCGTATTTGATGTACTTCGCCGTTATATGGAATACAGAGGTTATGATGTTAAGTTTGTACAGAACTTCACAGATATTGACGACAAAATTATCCGCCGTGCAAATGAAGAAGGTCTGACATACAAAGAGGTCAGTGAATATACATCGAAGAATTCTGGAAAGATGCTAAGGGTATGAACGTACGCGAAGCAACGGTACACCCCAAGGCAACAGAAAATATTGATGAGATTATCAATATTATTTCAACACTCATTGAAAAAGGCTATGCATACGCTGTTGACGGTGACGTTTACTTCAGCCCCAAGAAGTTTGACGAATACGGCAAGCTGTCACATCAGCCGCTTGAGGAACTTGAAGCAGGCGCACGAATCAATGTAGAAGAAATCAAGCACGAGCCTATGGACTTCGCACTGTGGAAGGGTGCAAAGCCCGGTGAGCCTTACTGGGAGTCACCCTGGGGTCACGGCAGACCCGGCTGGCACATTGAGTGCTCGGCAATGGTACGCCGCTACCTCGGTACAACAATCGACATTCACTGCGGCGGTCAGGACCTCATATTCCCCCACCACGAAAACGAAATTGCACAGAGCGAATGCTGCAACGGTGCAAGCTTTGCAAACTACTGGATGCACAACGGCTACATCAATGTTGACAATGTAAAAATGTCCAAGTCGCTCGGCAACTTCTTCACAGTACGTGACGTTGCAGAAAAATACGGTTATGAGCCCGTAAGATACTTCCTTATTTCTTCCCACTACCGCAGCCCCATCAACTACAACACTGAAATCATTGAGCAGTGCAAGGCTTCACTCGAGAGACTTTATACCTGCCGCAACAACCTTGATTTCGCACTTGAAAACGCTGCTGACGGTGAGCTTGACAACGAATTCAACGATAAAGTACACGGCAGAATTCAGCAGTTTATCACCGCTATGGATGACGATATGAACACAGCAGACGCTATTGCCGCAGTATTTGAGCTTGTTCGTGACATCAACACAGTTATTGCAGCAGGTGCAAACAAGGCAACTCTTGAGCTTGCCGCAAAGGCATTTGACGAGCTTACAGATGTACTCGGCCTTGTATATAACAGAAATAAAGCAAGCCTCGATGACGAAGTTGAGGAGCTTATTGCACAGCGTGCTCAGGCAAGAAAAGACAAGAATTGGGCACTTGCTGACGAAATCAGAGATAAAATCAAAGCAATGGGAATTGTGCTTGAAGACACACCGCAGGGTGTAAAATGGCATAAGGCATAAAAAAGCAACAGCTCAACCGATTGGTTGAGCTGTTTTGTTATATAGATATTTAATCTGCACGAAAGAGCATCATATCACGATTTTATCCGCAATATTTTTTAGTTTGTCATCTTTTCCTGCTTAACCTTGTGATCAATAACATGACGGGAAGAAAGCTCGGCAAGGATATCTTCGGTTGTGATACCCATTTCAACCATCATAACCATTACGTGGTAAGCAAGGTCTGCAACCTCGTAGATAGTCTCTTTCTTGTCGTCTGCCTTAGCAGCGATGATAACCTCAGTAGACTCCTCGCCTACCTTCTTGAGAATTTTGTCAATACCCTTTTCGAAAAGGTAGCTTGTATATGAGCCTGCAGGCGGATTTGCCTTACGGGATTTGAGGAGCTCCTCAAGGCCCTGGATTGAGAAATCCTGATAGCCTTCCTTACAGTAAACAGGCTTTGTGAAGCAAGAATCTGTACCCTTATGGCAAGCAGGACCGTCTTTCTTTACTATAATAACAAGTGCATCCTTATCGCAGTCTGCTGTGATGCTCATAACGTGCTGATAGTTGCCCGATGTTTCGCCCTTTCTCCAGAGCTTCTGACGGGAGCGTGACCAGAAGCAGGTTTTGCCCTCTTCGAGTGTAATCTCAAGGCTCTCTTTGTTCATATAAGCAACGGTGAGTACCTTCTTGCTCATATAGTCAACAACAACGGCAGGGATAAGACCGTTTGAATCAAACTTAAGTTCATCAATATTAAGCATTTTTATATCCTCACATTTATATTATTTTTGTTAAGCTCACGCTTGAGCTCGTCTATAGTAACCTCACCGAAATGGAAAATAGAAGCAGCAAGGCCTGCATCAACACCCGGGAGAGTTTTAAACAGCTTTGTAAAATCATCAATACAGTCTGCACCACCCGAAGCAATAACGGGCACTGAAACGATATTGCAGACAGCCTCAAGCATCTCAAGGTCAAAGCCCTGTTTTACACCGTCGGTATCAATGCTGTTGACAACGATTTCGCCTGCACCGCTGTCTACACCGAATTTAATCCACTCAAGAGCATCAAGCTCGGTATTGACTCTGCCGCCGTTTTTAAAGACCTTAAATTTACCGTCAACACGCTTGATATCGGCAGAAAGGACGACACACTGGTCACCGTATTTTTTGGCAGCTTCTCCGATAATTGACGGATTTTTGATTGCACCCGAATTGACGCTGACCTTATCGGCACCGCACTTAAGTACACGCTCAAAATCGTCTAAAGTAGAGATACCGCCGCCGACAGTAAGCGGAATAAAAATCTTGGAAGCGGCTTCTTTGAGTATATCGGTAAAAATCTGTCTGCCCTCGACAGAAGCTGTTATATCATAGAAAACAAGCTCATCCGCACCTGCACGGCTGTAATAATCAGCAAGCTCAACAGGTGAAGAAACATCGCTCAAACCCTCGAAATTTACACCTTTTACTACCCTGCCGTTTTTAACATCCAGGCAGGGAATTATTCTTTTTGCAATCATTTATCTGTCCCCCGCTGTTATCTTTACTGCATCGGCAAGCTCAATTGCACCTGTGTAGAGTGCCTTGCCGAGGATTGCACCGTAGACGTTCATATCGTTAAGCGCCTTGACATCGTCAAGAGTTGACACCCCGCCTGAAGCTACAGTATCAAACTTAAACCTTGTTGCCATTTCGCGGTAAAGCTCGCGGTTTGTGCCCTGCATAGCACCGTCCTTTGAAATATCGGTACAGATTACAGTTGCTACACCCATTGCATCAAGTTTTTCGCAGAACTCAAAGCCGTCAACCTCGGATACATTAGTCCAGCCGTGGGTTGCAACCTTACCGTCGAGCATATCGACACCGACAGCAATTTTATCGCCGTATTTTTCTACCATTCCGGCGACAAAATCGGGGTTTGAAATTGCGACAGTACCGAGGATTACACGCATTACACCTGCATCAATGTACTTCTTTATTATCTCTTCGTTACGGATACCGCCGCCGATTTCAACCTTAAGACCGCTGTTCTTTGCAAGGTCGGCAACAATTTCGAAATTAGGGTTATCGCCATCCTTTGCACCGTCAAGGTCAACAACATGGAGATACTCGGCACCCGCCGCCTTAAAACCCTTTGCGGTTTCAAGAGGATTTGTGCCGTAAACTGTCATCTGATTATAGTCGCCTTTATAAAGACGGACGACCTGCTTATCTTTTAAATCTATTGCAGGAAAAAGTTTCATATTTCACTCACCTCTTACAACTCACAGAATGCTTTGAGGATATTCAGACCTACCTCGCCGCTCTTCTCGGGGTGGAACTGACAGCCGTAAACATTATCCTTTGCAACAGCCGCAGTAAGCGGTGCACCGTATTCGGAGACAGCAATAGTATCCGCCGCACAGTCTGCCGCATAGAAGGAATGGACAAAATAAACATGGTCGCCGTTATTAATATACTTGAACAGCTTACTCTCACGGGTAAACTCAAGCGAATTCCAGCCGATATGAGGGATTTTGAGGTCAGACGGAATAACATCGGAAATCGGCATAACGCTGCCTCCGATAAGGCCAAGACCTGCGTGCTCACCGTATTCAAGGCTTTTATCAAAAAGCATTTGCATACCAAGGCATATACCCATAAGAGGCTTACCTGTTTTCACCTGCTCTTTGACAACATCTGCCATACCGCTTTCGTCGAGCTTACGCTTTGCATCGGCAAAGGCACCGACACCGGGCAGAATGATATGTGAACAGGAATCAATAATCTTTTTATCATTAGTCAGTACAACATCTTCGCCGATAAACTTGAAAGAAGAATAGAGCGAGAAAATATTGCCGACGCCATAATCAATAATTGCAAGCAAAATTAAAGCACTCCCTTAGTTGACGGAATTTCATTACTGTATTTTTCATCAATGCTTACGGCATTACCGAGCACACGCGCAAGAGCCTTAAAGCTGCCCTCTATGATGTGGTGAGTATTTGAGCCGTAAAGCAGTTTGATGTGAAGAGTCATTTTCGCATTACGCACAAAACCGAGAAGGAATTCGGAAACAAGCTCGGTATCGAAAGCACCTACTGTCGGCTTGATTTCGCCGAGGTCAAGACTTAAGTGTGCCCTGCCCGAAATATCAACAGCGCACAGCACAAGCGACTCATCCATAGGAAGCATAATATCGCCGTAACGCTTTATACCTGCCATATTGCCCAGAGACTGAGCAAAAGCCTGACCGAGGCAGATGCCGATATCCTCGACAGTGTGGTGATAATCTACCTGAGTATCGCCCTCGCAGAAAACCTCAAGGTCAAAACGGCCGTGTTTTGCAAAGAGTGTCAGCATATGGTCAAGGAAACCGCAGCCTGTATTGATATTGCTTTTGCCGCTGCCGTCAAGGTCAAGGCTGAGCCTGATGCGGGTTTCGGCTGTGTTTCTTGTAATTTCACTTTTACGCATATTTATCATTCCCTTTCTGACAGAATTGCGTCTAATGTATTAAGCAAAGCATCCATCTGCTCTCTTGTACCGATTGTGATACGCAGGAAATCGGAAAGACGCTCTTTATTGAAATATCGCACGAGAATTCCTCTCGCCTTTAGTTTTGAGTAAAGTTCTTCACCGCCTGCCTCGCTGTGAGCCGCAAAGACAAAATTAGTCTTTGACGGCAACACTCTGAAGCCGCGTTTTTCAAGCTCAGTAACAGTATACTCGCGGTTAGCGATTATCTCGGTACGGGTTGATTCAAAATAAGCTGTATCTTTTATTGAAGCTTCACCTGCAAGCAGAGTAAGACGGTTGATATTATAGGGGTTGGTTGAAAAGCGTATAGTATTAAGGTCGGTTATTATATTCTCGTGTGCTATGGCAAAGCCGAGCCTTGCACCTGCAAGCTGACGTGACTTTGAAAAAGTCTGCACAACTATGAGGTTAGAGTATTTCTTTGTAAGAGCAACAGCACTGTCTGCACCGAAATCGACATAAGCCTCGTCGATAACAACGATATTATCGGGATTTGAAACAAGAAGCTTCTCGATATCCGCAAGACTTACAGCCATACCTGTAGGTGCGTTGGGATTGGCGATAACGACCGTTTTGCCGATACCACAGTAATCGTTGACATCAAGCGAATAATCCTCTTTAAGAGGTATAACATCAGCCTCAATACCGTAGAGACGGGCAAAAACAGAATAGAAGCCGTAGCTGATATCGGGAAATGCAACGGGTGTATCACTGTCGCAATAAGCCTGAAAGATGAAAGAAAGAATTTCATCCGAGCCGTTACCGAGAACAACGTTTTTACTCTTAACGCCGTAGTAATCGGCTATAGCCTGCACTGTACGTTTACACTCGGGGTCGGAATAAAGCCTTAGCTTGCCGACCTCCTCACTGCTTACAGCCTTAATCACATCGGGTGACGGCTCAAACGGAGATTCGTTTGTATTGAGTTTTATGTACTGCTGGTCCTGAGGCTGCTCGCCCGGAGTATATGCAGTAAGCGAATCAAATCTGTGGCTGAAAAATCTGCTCATAGTGTGTTACTCCGAAAAAAATTAGTCTTCAAATCTTACTGTTACGGACTTACCGTGTGCCTGAAGTCCCTCTTTCTGTGCGAATGCATCAATCTTCTCGTAAACAGACTCAAGTGCCTGCTGTGAATAGGACATAAATGATGACTTCTTGACAAAATCATCGACTGAAAGCGGGCTTGAGAAGCGTGCTGTGCCGCTTGTGGGAAGAGTGTGGTTGGGACCTGCAAAATAGTCGCCGAGTGCCTCGGGACAGTTTTTGCCGAGAAATACGGAGCCTGCATTGCGGATAAGAGGAAGCAGGTCAAACGGACGGTCGACACAGACCTCAAGGTGCTCGGGAGCGATAGCGTTTGACATCTCGATCGCCTTCTTAAGGTCGTCGACAACGATAATCTTGCCGTTATTGTCAACAGAAACACGTGCAATCTCGGCACGTGAAAGCTGAGGAATCTGCACCTCAAGCTCGGCACTGACTGCCTTTGCAAGATCAAGGCTGTCTGTTACAAGTACAGCGCTTGCATTCTTATCGTGCTCAGCCTGTGAAAGCATATCGGCTGCAACATACTTCGGATTACAAGTACCGTCAGCAATAACGAGAATCTCACTCGGACCTGCAATCATATCGATTGCGACTGTACCGAATACCTGACGCTTTGCTTCAGCGACAAAAACATTGCCGGGGCCGACAATCTTATCGACTTGCGGAATAGTTTCAGTAGAATAAGCGAGTGCGGCAACAGCCTGAGCACCGCCTACCTTGAAAATACGGTCAACACCTGCTATTTTAGCTGCAACAAGGATTGCGGGCTTAATGCTGCCGTCCTTCGACGGAGGTGTAACCATAACAATTTCATCGCAACCTGCAAGCTTTGCAGGAATACAGTTCATAAGAACTGATGAAGGGTAGCTGGCTGTACCGCCGGGTACATAAAGGCCTACACGCTCAAGCGGAATTACACGCTGACCGAGAACAACACCGTCACGCGGAGTGATAGCAAAGCCTGTCCTTACCTGATGACGGTGAAACTCACGGATATTCTCCGCAGCCTCTTCAATAATTGCAACAAACTCGGGTTCGAGTGCTGCAAAAGCCTCATCAATTTCCTGCTCTGAAACTTCAAGGCTGTCAAGCTCTGCACCGTCGAACTTTGCCGAATACTCTCTGAGTGCTTTGTCACCGTTTTTGCGTACGTTTGCTATAATATCGGCGACTATCTCGCCTACCGTATTTTTTTCTTCTGTGCGGTCAAAGATATCTTCCGCTTTGAGACCGCCTTCATAAATCTTTATCATTTCTCAATTACCTCTTGAAGCTTTCTGCGTATATCTGCAATCTGCTCGTTTTTAAACTTTGTGCTTGCTTTGTTTGCAACAAGCCTTGCACTAATCGGAATTATTGACTCGATAACCTCAAGGTTATTCTCCTTAAGCGTTGTACCTGTTTCGACTATATCAACGATAACGTCTGTCATACCGAGTATTGGTGCAATCTCGATTGAGCCGTTGAGCTTACAGATTTCTATATCTCTGCCTTTTTTTGCATAGTGTGCACGGGCAATATTGACAAACTTTGTTGCAACCTTGAGAGTCTTCTCGGGGTTATCACGGAAAACATCGGGAGCGGCAACGCACATTCTGCATTTGCCGATGTTCATATCAAGAAGCTCGTAAATATCCGGCTCATACTCGAGAAGTATATCCTTACCGACAACGCCGATATCTGCCGCACCGCGCTCGACATAAATTGCAACGTCGGACGGCTTTGACCAGAAATAGCGGACTTTATTCTCGTGATTCTCAAAAATAAGGCTTCTGTTCTTCTCACGGATTGCGGGGCAACCGTATCCGATACGCTCAAACATATCGTATACTTTTTCGCCGAGTCTGCCTTTGGGCAGTGCTATATTAAGATAATCCATTATCGGCTCACACCCCTTCCTTAATTGCTACAAGCTGTTTATATTTAAGACCCTCAGGTATTGAGTTTAACACCTTTACGGTTTTGCCTTGAGATGTATATTCGGCAGCCTTTTCGGAGATTTTAATAGGTGAAACGCCCTTGTCGTAGCAAAGAAGCACGTCAACATCATACTCCTTCTCATACTTTGCATAAAGCTCAAGAATATCGACGTAAACAGCAAAACCGATTGCCTGACAATCCTTACCAAGCTTTTTGAGAAGGTTATCGTATCTGCCGCCGCTGAGCACACTGCAAGGTACGGACTCAACATAACCGCGGTAAATAACACCGTTGTAGTAGCTCATATCATTGACGATTGAGAAGTCAAGGTTGATATGCTCGCCCTCACCTGAAGCCTTAAGGAAATCGTAAAGGGCTTTAAGCTCCTCAGCCGCATCTGCCATAGCCGGAGTTACGACAAGCTCACGGATACGAGGATAAGTTGACTCGAAATCGCCGTAGATTTCGGAGAGCATTGCTATACGCTGTGCCGTTTCAGGCTCGACGCCGTAATGTTCACAGCTTGAAAGAAGCTCATGAGTATCCTTCTTACCGAGGAAACCGATAAGTTTCTCCTTGCGGCTGTCGCTGAGTTGAGTTGTATCAAGCAAAGCGGAAACAAAACCCATATGAGAAATATCGAGCACATAATCAGTACTGACAGCCTTTAAGCTGCGAGCGGCAAGAAGCACAACCTCGCCAAGTGTATAGGCATCAATATCACCGATATACTCAAGGCCGAGCTGTGTGATTTCTTTATACTCCTTTGTTTCTCTGGAAGCTCTGTAAACATTCTCTTTGTAATAGAGTTTTTGTGCTTCACCGGGTTTTGCATTCTTTGCAATAGAAAGCGTAATATCGGGCTTGAGAGCAAAGAGCTTACCGTGAAGATCGGTAAATGTAATAATGTTTTCTGTTGAGAGGAATTTTTTGTATTCAAGGTATAGGTCATATTCCTCAAACTTGCTCATCTTGAAACGCTTATATCCCATCTGCTCATAGAGCATACGAAGATTATAAAGCGTTGTATCGTTGTAGTTGTAAGTACCCATAAGTAAATCTCCGCTGATAATTAAAGAAGTTTATCGGTATCCTCAAGTCGGATACGTTTTGAAGCAATATAAGTATGACGCTTTTCATCGGCAGTAAATATGCCGTAGGTAGAGGTGACAAAAGTACCGTCTTCAAGTACAACATTACCGCAATAGCCACAGTCGCCGTTTGCAACAGTATCAGGCTCATTCTGATAATTAAGGTAAGTATGAGCAATCTTGATTCTGTACTGACCCTCTCTGCCGTTTTTAAGGTCATCGTAAGTGCCTACCCAGGCAATCCAGCCTTCGCTGTACCAACCGCGTTTGTTATGACCCTTCTCTTTATAGATTTTGTTTTTCTCAGGGTCACGCTCAATTGAGCGGAATGTGATTATAAGCCTGCCGTCGGGCAGATAATCTGCCTTATGGCGCTCGCCATTAAGTGCGGCAGGAAGCTCAACAGGCTCGGACCAGGTTTTGCCCTCATCATTTGAAAATGTAATAAGTGAATTGATCTTTTTTGTATTGCTTCGTGTCAGCAAGCAAATCTCATCGCCCTTACCGCCGTCGGAGCGTACGCACTCAACCTCACACATATTACTGCCTTTTTCGATACCGCGGTATTTCGCAAAGTATTTTTCAGGCTCGCTCCAGTGCATTTTACCGTCTTTATCAAAGCTGAGTATTGTTTTGCAGTTATGGAAATGCTTATCGTGGAAGAGTGCCATCCATTTATCGGCAAACTTACCGTTTTCTTTAAGCCTTGTAAGAGAAGCCATAGCGACGATAGTATTCATACCCTTGTAAAACAGCTCAAACTCGCTCCAGGTTTCACCCTCATCGCAGGAAAGTGAGCAGTTAAAGCCGCCCGTTGTCGGTTCTGTGCCCCATTTGGGATTACCGCAGACAAGGAGAAGTTTATCGGGAGTATCGGGGTCATTGAATTCAAGGCGGTAAACGGTAGGTGTTTCGCGTGAGCCTTCCCACGATTTGGGTGGATTCTTGACACCATCAATAAAAGTTACACCGCCATCAGTGCTTCTGCGTGAAAGTGCGGCACCCTTACCGTGACCCTTAGGATAGAAAGTAAGAATATCACCGTTTTTGAGGAGCACTGAATCAGGATGACCGAGATAACCTTCACCACGGTCAACAACCGTCTGCTCATAGAGATATTTAAGCTCATCCGGTGTACCCTCGGGCATAACGGAGAGATCTACCTGCTTTATTGAATAGTTACTTCCTTTGGATTTATATTTGTTAAACAAGCTCATTAAAGCTCACCTTCCTCGTATAGTTTTTCTGCACAGCGTACAGACGCCATAGCATCTTTACAGTAAAAATCAGCTCCGATTTCCTCTGCATACTCTGCAGTAAGCACTGCACCGCCTACCATAACCTTACAGTTATGCTCACTGCGTAGCATAGAAATCGTCTGAGCCATATTCGGCACAGTCGTAGTCATCAGCGCACTCAAGCCAACAAGTTTAACATTGTCTGCTATTGCTCTTGCGACTATAACTTCAGGAGATACATCCTTACCGAGATCGATAACATCGTAGCCGTAATTTTCAAGAAGTACTTTTACGATATTCTTGCCGATATCGTGAACATCACCCTTGACTGTTGCAAGAATAATTTTACCTTTTTTGTTTTCTCTTTCGCCACTCTCGGCGATAGCGGATTTAATAACGTCGAAAGCCGCAGTTGCCGCCTTTGCTGAAAGGAGAAGCTGAGGTAAAAACAGCTTTTTTTCTTCAAACAGCCTGCCTGTTTCATCAAGTGCGGGAATAAGCATACCGTCGATTATTTCGAGCGGAGTTTTATCTTGAAGTAAAGCCTTTGTACAAGCCGCCGCTTTTTCGCCAAGACCGTTTACAACGGCAGATTTAAGGTCATCGGAAGGTGCTGCTACATGCTGTTTTACAACAGGTACAGCAGAGAGTGCATCAGCCGATTTGCCGATATTAGCAATATAGTCAAGGCAGCCTTTATCTCTTGCATAAAGAGCGTTAAACGCATAGTAGGAATCCATCATTGCACGGCTTAAAGGATTTACGATACCTGCACTGAGTCCCTTCTGCATAGCAAGAGAAAAGAAAGCGGAATTTACTTTTTCACGCTCGGGCAAGCCGAACGAAATATTTGACACACCGAGTACGGTATGCACACCTATCTCGTTTTTCAGCACATCAAGTGCTTCAAGTGTCGGAAGTGCACCGTTATCGGCAGTACTTATCGTCATTGTAAGCGGGTCGATAATTATATCGCTTTTATCGATACCGTACTGAGCCGCACGGTCAATGATACGTTTCGCAATTTCAATTCTACCCTCAGCAGTTTCGGGAATTCCCTTATCGTCAAGGGTAAGACCTACTACCATCGCACCGTACTTTGCTGCAAGAGGGAGAACAGTACTCATCGACTCTTCAGAGCCGTTAACAGAATTTATAAGCGGTTTACCAATATAGACACGCAGTGCATTTTCGAGTGCATGCACATCTGATGTATCAATCTGCAAAGGAAGAGTTGTCACCTGCTGTACGCACTTTACAGCCTCAGTAAGCACCTTCACTTCATCAATCTGTGAAATACCAACATTGACATCAAGAATATCCGCACCAGCTGCCTCCTGCGAGGTTGCTTCACCGCAGAGGTACTCAAGATTACCTTCCTGAAGTGCGGATCTGAGTTTGGGTTTACCCGTTGGATTGATTCTCTCACCGATTATTACTGTTTTATCGTCGAAGAAAACTGTTTTACAGCGTGATGAAACAAAGCTTTTACGTTTTGTTTCGGATTTCTTGCAGATTCCAACCGGAGAACAGCGCTCAACCACTGCTGAAATATGAGCCGGAGTTGTACCGCAACAGCCGCCTACAGCCGCGCATCCCAAACGCACAAGCTTTTCGGCACTTTCGGCAAACTGAACAGCATCGACATCGTATACAGTCTTACCGTCGACAACATTCGGCATACCTGCATTGGAATTGACAAGCACCGGAAGAGTACTAAACTCAAGAAGTTCAGGTACAAACTCAAGCATTTTTTCGGGGCCAAAGCCACAGTTTAGACCGACACCGTCGGCACCGAGACTTTCAATAAGAGCGGCAGCAGTAATAATATCCGCGCCGTTCATAAGTCTGCCGTCTTCGTCAACAGTGAATGTGACAACAACGGGAAGAGAAGCATTCTCTTTTGATGCGAGTACAGCCGCTTTAATTTCGGCAGTATCAGTCATAGTTTCGATAAGTATAAGGTCAGCACCTGCTGCCTCACCTGCTTTGACAGTACGGGCAAAGCCATCGTAAGCATCTTCAAAAGTAAGACTGCCGAATGGTTCGAGAAGCTCACCCGTAGAAGTCATATCCAGTGCTACAAAAGCGTGCTTGCCACTCTCTGCCACGGCTGACTTTGCAATTCTAACGCCTGCCGCAGCAATCTGCTCGGGTGAATACTCACCACCTGCAGGTGCAGAAAAAGTATTTGCCGTAATGATATCACAGCCACACTCGAGATATTTCAAATGGACACTTTTTACTTTATCGGGCTGTTCGATACTCCAATGGTCGGCACGTTTGCCTGCAGGCAGACCGAGCGACTGGAGCATTGTACCCATAGCACCGTCACAAAAAAGCAGACTGGAGCCAAATTGCTCTTTAAAATTCATCTTAAACGGTGCCTCACTTTCCGATAATATCCGAGAGATTTGCCATAATACCTGCGGCAATATCAGGTTTATTCATCGTATAGATATGTATGTTATTGACTCCGCTTGCAACAAGGTCGATAATCTGCTCTGTTGCATATGCGATACCTGCTTGCTTCATAGCATCCGGATCGGAAGCAAATCTGTCGGCAATCGCTTTGAATCGAAGCGGAATACCGGAGCCTGAAAGAGAAACGATACGGTCAAGCTGAGCACTGTTTGTAACGGGCATTATGCCTGCAACTACCGGCACATTGATACCTGCGGCAAGAAGCCGGTACATAAACTTATAAAAAACATTATTGTCAAAAAACATCTGGGTTGTGAAAAACTGACAACCGCTTTCAGCCTTAATCTTCAGACCTTCGAGATCTGCCGCAACGCTTGCGGATTCGGGATGACACTCGGGATAACAGGCACCGCCGATACAAAAATCGCCGTGCTTGCGGATAAGAGAAATAAGGTCGCTCGCATGAGAAAATGCACCGGGTACAGAAAGCTCGCCTTTATCGCCACGAAGAGCAAGGATGTTTTCGATATGGTCAGCCTTAAGCTGCTCGATAACTGAAATCAGCTTTTGCTCGTCGGTTGAAAGGCAGGTAAGATGTGCAAGAGCGGTGACGCCACAGCTTTGCACCTCACGGCTCAGGTCAACAGTGTGCTCACTTGTGCCTCCGCCTGCACCGTAGGTAACACTCATAAACGACGGTGAGAGCTTTGCAATGTCACGCACAACCTGCTTTGCACCCGAAATCTGCGACCAGACCTTAGGCGGAAAAAGCTCGCATGAAACATTCACTTTACCGTTATTGAGAATGTCGATAACCTTCACCGAAAAACACCAACCCACAATAAAATAAATATATTATATATATAACACAATCTTCTTTAATATGCAAACAAAAATTATCTTAAACACATATTTCGTCACATAGTAGAAAATTAAGTCATATTGAATTAATTTTGTGTATACTTTAACGATTTAGTTCACTGAAGTAAGCAAATATTTTTTACAAATTAACAAAAAATTTACAATCTTGCATTGTGCAAAAAGGCATCATAATGTAAAATAAGAAAGTTAGTATATAATTAGATATAAAGGAGGAGGAAAATGACAAAGGTACTCAGTTATCTGAAATATGCTGCAGGTTACGCAGCGCTGAGCTTGTTTTTCCTTATTATACAGGCTTTCACTGAGTTGCTCCTGCCCTCTATGATGGCTACTCTTGTAGATGAAGGAATTGTTAAGCTTAACGGTCAAGCCGATCAAATGGCATTCATTCTCACCGAGGGTGCAAAAATGCTTGCAATCGCACTCGTATGCGTTGTTGCGGCAGTTAGCGTCAGTTTCTTTGCAACAAAAACATCCGCTATAATATCGCGCAGAATGCGACACGATGTTTTTGAGCGAGTGCTGAAGTTTTCAAATACAGAGATGGATGAATTTTCCACCGCCTCACTTATTACAAGAACAACAAACGATATTCAGCAGGTACAAGGCATACTCAGCGGCGGCATTAGAATGGTGTTTTTTGCACCTACAATGGCTGTAGGCAGTATTATACTTGCACTGAGCAAGAGTAAAGGTATGAGCTGGATTCTTCTTGTTGCAGTAGCAATTTTGCTGAGCATTATAGGCATTGGTCTTGCTGCAGCGATGCCCAAAATCAAGGCTCTGCAAAAGCTGATTGATAAACTCAATCTTGTCAGCCGTGAAAATCTTTCGGGTCTTATGGTAATCCGTGCATTCGGCAACGAAAAGTATGAGGAAGAAAGATTTGAAAAATCCAACAAAGACCTGCGTATGACAAACCGCTTTGTTCAGCGAACAATATCTATTGTTATGCCCGCAATGACGATAATAATGAACTTCTCAACAATTGCTATTGTCTGGTTTGGTGCAGGTGCCATAAAAGACGGCACACTTGAAATCGGTGATATGATGGCGTACATTCAGTATGCAATGCACGTAATTATGTCTTTCCTTTTTATAGCAATGATATTTGTAAGCATCCCCCGTGCGATGGTTTCAATCAATCGTCTTGCAGAGGTGCTTAAGGCTGAACCCTCAATCAATGACACTGCAAATCCGAAAACACTCACAGAAGCCAAAGGTGTTATTGAATTCAAAAACGTTTCATTCAGATATAACAATGCTGATGACTGTGTACTCTCAGACATTTCATTCACTGCCCTGCCCGGTCAGACTACTGCATTTATAGGTTCAACCGGTTCCGGTAAATCGACACTGATTAATCTCATACCCCGTTTTTATGATATAACCGAAGGCTCAATCACATACGACGGCATTGATATACGTGAACTTTCAATGCATTCGCTTCGTGAAAACATCGGCTATGTACCGCAAAAAGGACTGCTTTTCTCGGGTACTGTAAAGAGCAATATGCTCATTTCAAATCCCGACGCCGACGATGAGCTTATTGACAGAGCACTTGAAACGGCACAGGCGAAATTTGTATACGATATGCCCGAAGGTATTAATTCCGACATATCTCAGGGCGGTACAAACGTCAGCGGCGGTCAGAGACAGAGACTTGCAATTGCAAGAGCACTTGTAAAGCAGGCACCCGTGTATATTTTTGACGACAGCTTTTCAGCACTCGACCTCAAGACTGACGCCGCACTGCGCAAAGCACTCAAAAAATATACTTCCGACGCAACAGTACTCATAGTGGCACAGCGCGTAAGCACAATACTCAATGCAGAACAGATAATTGTGCTCGACGAAGGCAGAATAGTCGGCAAAGGTACACATAAAGAGCTTCTTAAAAACTGTGAAGCATACCGCGAGATTGCTGAATCACAGCTTGCAAAGGAGGAATTGGAATGAGCAAGAAACACGAAAAACCCGAATCATTCCGCAAACCTCCCAAGCACGGAGGTCCGGGCAAACCGCACGAAAAACCCAAGGATTTCAAGGGCACAATAAAGAAAATTCTAAAGCTGATTGCACCGTTCAAACTGCGTTTTATTGCCGTAATAATCTTTGCGGCAGGTAGCTCACTGTTTAATGTAATAGGTCCCAGAATACTTGCAAACGCAACTAATGAAGTTGCCGCAGGTGTGCGCAGAATGATGAACTCAAGCGGCACAATTGACCTTGCAAAAATCGCACAGATACTGACAATACTTGTTGCAGTTTATGCTGTAAGTGCCGCTTTCAACTACCTGCAATCGTTCATTATGGCAGGTGTAACAACAAGACTTTCATTCAATCTGCGTAACGATATAATGCAGAAAATTAACAGAATTCCTCTCGGCTTCTTCCACAAACAGAGTCAGGGCGACGTACTTTCACGAATCACCAACGACGTTGATACCCTCGAACAGGCACTTACACAGAGTATTACTCAGGCAGCAACCTCGGTCACATCGCTTATTGGTATACTTGCAATGATGCTGTTGACCAGTCCCCTGCTGACACTGATAATTGTGCTCACCGTACCCGTATCACTTATTGTTGTTCGCAATATCGTAAAGCTTTCACAGCCGCATTTCCGCAAGCAACAGAAATTCCTTGGTGCTGTCAACGGACACATTGAAGAAATGTACGGTGCACACCTTGTGGTAAAGGCTTTCAACGGTGAAAAACGCTCACTTGAAGAATTTGACGAGCTCAACGATGCACTTGCCGAAAACGCAAGAAAAGCTGAGTTCCTTTCGGGTCTCATGATGCCGCTTATGGGGTTTGTGGGCAACCTCGGCTATGTAATGGTTTGTGTTGTAGGTGCAATACTTGCTTCAAAAGGCAAACTTGACATCGGCGGAATCCAGGCTATGCTTCAGTATGTACGCAACTTCAACCAGCCCATCAATCAGCTTGCGAACATCTCCGCTCAGCTTCAGAGAATGGCTGCTGCAGCAGAACGAGTTTTCGAATTCCTTGACGAACCGGAAGAGGATGACTCAAAGGCAACACTCAGACTCTCTGATGTTGAAATCAAGGGTAATATCACATTTGACCACGTGAAATTCGGCTACGAAGATACAGATAAAATAGTAATCACCGACTTCTCCGCCAAAGTTAAGAGCGGACAGAAAATTGCTATTGTCGGCCCGACCGGTGCAGGTAAAACCACAATGGTAAAACTTCTTATGCGTTTCCACGAGCTGACCGACGGTGCAATATATATCGACGGATACAATCTCACTGATTTTGACAGACACGACTTGAGAAGCGAATTTGGTATGGTACTTCAAGACACATGGCTGTACTGCGGAAGTATTATGGACAACATCCGCTACGGCAAACTCGACGCCACCGACGAAGAGGTTATAAAAGCCGCAAAATTGGCTCAGGTTGACCATTTTGTACGTACCCTGCCGGACGGATATAATATGGAGCTTAACGAAGAGGTAACGAATATTTCGCAGGGTCAGAAGCAACTTTTGACAATTGCAAGAGCTATACTTGCCGACCCGAAAATACTCATCCTCGACGAAGCTACAAGCTCGGTTGACACACGCACAGAAATACTCATTCAGCGTGCTATGGATAACCTTATGAAAGGCAGAACAAGCTTCATTATTGCACACCGCCTTTCAACAATACGCAACGCTGACCTTATACTGTGTATGAACAACGGCGACATTGTTGAGCAAGGCAATCACGACGAGCTTATGGCTCTTGACGGATTCTACGCTAACCTTTACAACAGCCAGTTTGAAAAAACAGAAGAATAAACAAAAAATCAGAGGTAACACGATTTCCAATCGTGTTACCTCTTTCTTAATACACTGAAAACTCTTTGATTGTGGCGAATTTTCTTGTTTTAAGTATTACGAGCTTTATACGGCGTGTACGGATTGCAACATCAAACTCGCATATATGTTTGCGGCCGATAACCGTACCCGATTCAACCTTTTTCCATTTGCCGTCTTTCTCAACATAGAGCTCGAATTTCTCAATCTGCTGACCTGTTTCGATGTTTTCGCAGAGAACAACACGGTCAGCATCATATTCATCACCCATATCGAGTATAAGCTCGGCATTCTTCGGATTATAGCCCGAGTGCCAATAACCAGCTTTATCGGGTAAAGCCCTTGACGGAGCGTGAAGGTCATCGAGCTGACAGTTACCCTGCATCGTTGATTCATTGGCAAGATTGTCTTCAAAATGAAGCGAGAGCACCGCACCAAAGGTTACGAGAGTTTCAATATCGGTTTCACAAATCAGACCGTCGGGCTGAGGTGCGATACCAAGCAACATTGAAGCGTTACCGCCGACAGAGCCATCATAAATCTTCTGAAGTTTTGAAAGCGGTTTTACGGAAAGCACGCCGCCTTTTTTGTAAAACCAACTGTCACGCAGAGGACAAGAGACCTCTGCAGGATACCAGATAAAATCATCACAACGCTTGATTTTGCGTCTGCTGCCGATATCCGTCTGTGTATAATTCACAGCACCCTTCGGCACTGATATCTTCTTATCGGAATCAACATCAACTGCTCTGTAATACGACGGTACAACACTCCATTCACTCAGACGGCATACACCTGAATTGTTACCGCACCAACGCACATCGGGACCGCAGTTAGTGATAGCGGCATTGGGCTGAAGCTCACGAATAAGCTTGAAATAGCTAACCCAATCATAAGGCTGGTACTTCGCATTTTTTCTGTGGTCGGAAGCACCGTCGAGACTTACGCAGAAAATATCACCGTAATTTGTGAGAAGCTCACGAAGAAGATTCATAAAGAATTTATTGTAAGCTTCGCCTGTACCGAAACTTGGCTCATGATAATCAAGCGGAGAAAGTGCAATACCGAATTTTATATCGTATTTACGGCAGGCATCGCTGACCGCTTTTACAACATCACCCTCACCGTCAAGCCATTTGCTGGACTTGACTGAATAGTCGGTATATTCGGTCGGCCACAAACAGAAACCGTCGTAATGCTTACAGTTGAGTATAAGACCTTTCATACCGGAACGCTTTGCAACTTTAACCCATTGCTCGGCAGAGAATGAGGTCGGGTTGAAAAGGTCAGGCTCTTCAAAACCCGTACCTTCATCACGACCGGTAAAAGTATTCATTCCAAAATGAATTATACCGCTGTACTCGACATCCATCCACTCAAGCTGACGCTTGGACGGCACCGTAGCAACGGCTTTTTCAAGAAAATCTGTAGACATAGCCAAACCTTTCAAACAAAATCTTTTTTTACCAGTGCATCGACAAGGGTAGGATTAAACTCAAATGCCGCAACGTCGCCGACTTTGCAGTCAATACCGGTAACGTCGATAATAAGGTCAGTCAGACCTACCTTACCTATTACCTGTGCTTTTTTGCCGCAGACAACACAGCTGAGAGTCTGGTCTGCACCGAAGTGCTTGACCTTACGAAGCAGAGAATTCACCTTGTCGCCGCTTGTAAAAGCAACCTCTGTTTTGCTCAGACCGTAGCCGTCGCAAACACCGAGCGGCACAACAGCTGCCTTTGTTTCTCTGGTAGTTTTATATGCCTCACCGTAGCCGACAAAGTGGCCGGCAGGCAGAGTTTTAATTGAAATAATTTCGCACTCCATAAAGCCGACCTTTTCAAGACCGGGCTTATTGGGCACTGCTATTCTGCCGAGCAGAGCCGAGCCCAGACGCACTGCATCAAAATGATACTCGGGATATTTTACGGCAGCAGCAGATGAGCATATATGCTTTTTAAGACCCGTAAAGCCGGCTGCTTCAACAGCAGCAACAGCATTATTGAAGCGGCTTACCTGGAGCTTTACAGATGAAGAGTCAGGTGAAAACGCGTTGTAAAAATGAGAATAAATACCCTCAAAAGCGATATTCTCACAGGTGTTGAGAGCAGTAACAATTTCATTCTCTTCACCCGGCATAAAGCCAAAGCGTGCAAAACCCGTATCGAGCATTATATGAGCTTTTGCCTTTTTATCGACAGCGGCGCTATTAAGAAGATTAGCTGTACCGAGGCTGTCGACCGTAGCTGTAATATCAAGGTCAACACAGGTCTTTGCAGAGTCTGCGTCAAACGGAGGGCTAAGCAGAAGGATAGCCGTATCAATGCTGTTTTCACGAAGCGAAACAGCTTCATCAAGCCTTGAAACAGCAAGCGTCTGAACACCGTTTTCACAAAGGAGTTTTGCCATGGGAATAAGCCCCAAGCCGTAGCCGTTGCCCTTGATAACTCCTATAACCTCTGCCGTAGGACAATGAGCACGCATTTTATTGAGATTTGCAATTATATTTTCCTTTTGTACAACGTATCTCATTATATAACTCAGTGACCCTTTCTTAACTTTTTGCGGAGCTTCTGTGCAAGCTCCATTCCATTATAAATAAGGGGCTTATAAACATAGTAGAAGTCACCGATAAACTCGGTAATTTCGGGGCAGAAACCCTTCTTGAAACGGTAAAGACCATAGAGCGGATTGTTCTCATCAAGGTCACCTGAAATACCGCGGAAGTCGTAAAGACGGCAACCGTTTTCGACTGACCAGCGAATCATCTCCCACTGAAGCAGATAGTTGGGCATCTTGTTTCGTTCTTCGTTTGACGATGCTCCGTAGAGATACCATACCTTATCACCGCAGAGGATAGCAAGGGTACCTGCTATGGCCTTACCCTCACTGTACGCCATATAAATACGTGCGTTCTCGCCGTAAGCTTCAACCATACGGCGGAAATAATCTGCAGGGCGGATTGAGAAATTATCCCTCTCGCCTGTTTCAACCATTATCTTGTGAAATTCTTCAGCTGCCTCAGCACCCTTGATTACAACCTCGACGTTGTTTTTCTTGGCAACGCGCACCTTATAGCGGTGACGTGAATGGAATGAAGCAAAAACCTCATCCTCTGTTTTGCCTTCTACATCAAGACGTATAACAAAACGAGGCTGAATACCCTCAAAGTTCTTTGAACGGGGGCCAACCTTAAAGCCGTAATCAACGGCAATTTTTTCGTACTCGGTATCGTCAATTTTGGTGTCGGTATCTACCTGGAGCACATAGCCGCCAAACTCCTTGGAGAGCTGCTTTGCGGCATCCATAAGCTCAGCAAATACAGCTTTGTCGTGAAGATCACAAACGGGACCTCTGGGAGCATAGAGCATACTGAAAGGCAGGCCACCGGGCAGACGGCGGATAATGACCGCCATCGTACCCTTGATATTACCCTGCTCATCACGGCAGATTATACCGCGCCAGATCCAATTATTCTTTACCTTTGCCCATGCGCTCTGCTGCATAAAGTGACCCTTGGGATGACTTGCAACATACGCATCAAATTCTTTAGCCGCATCGGCTTTAATAATCTCTGTCAATTTAAAAATCCAACCTTATAAATTATTAGTTAACCGCTTTTACTGCTGCAGGGAATTCATCGGGAGCAGCGCCCATTGCCATTGCAAGGCGGCGTGAAACTTCCTTATTCTTGATAGCTTCGCCTGTGAGAACGAAGTTATCGCTGCCGTATACAAGGAGCGGAACATCCGCTGCGGAGTGTGAGCCGGATGTAAACTTAAAGCTGTCGCCGTCGGGCTTGATAGCACCTGTTTCGTGGTCAGCTGTGATAACAACGAGTGTATTACCATCTGCCTTTGCAAACTCAATTGCAGCCTTTACAGCCATATCAAATTCCTTAGCAGCAATCTTCATATTCTTTTCTTCATTGCTGTGTGAATGCTTGTCGATGTGAGCACCTTCAACCATAAGGAAGAAGCCGTCTTCATCGTCATCAAGCATATCGATAGCCTTTGTTGTGAGTGTGGAAAGGTTGGGAGAATCGGCACCTGTGTTTTCATTCCAGATCTCACCTGCAAACTGACCAAAAGAACGTGTACCTTCTTCAAGAGCCTCAAACTCAGCAAGTGTATCAACAAGAGTCCAGCCGTATTTATTTGCGTAAGCATCGTCAACAAGACCGCTTGAAGCAGACCAGATAAGGTCGAGATCAGACTCTTCAATCTGCTGTCTTGTAATTTCCTCACCCTCGTCACGATCGTAAACATGAGCGGAGAAGCCGCCGGGTGTTGCACCGTGGTTTGTGTCAGATGTAACAATACCTGTCATCTTACCGTAAGAGTGAGCAAGCTCGCTGAGATTCATCGGAACATAAGCAACACCGAAAGCATCCTGAGCGAACACGCCTATAGCACCGTTATTTGTACGGACTGCACAGGAAAGAGCGGTTGCACCTGCAGCAGAGTCTGTAACGACATTATTGGATGATCTTGTCTGTGACTTGCCGTGAGACTCAGTCATAGAAAACATATAAGCTTCGTCAATTCCGTATTCTTTTTCCATCCAGTCGATATGGTTGAAGCCCATACCGTCACCTATCATAAGAATAACGTTATCATAGTCGCCCGGGTCAAGCTCGGTCTTACCGCCGTTGAGAGCAGTATTAAACGCGAGATTCATTGAAAGGAGAGATGCCATAATTGCGGCAATTACCTTCTGAAGGAAAGAACCTTTAATGAAATTTGCAAACTGTAACATTTTTATACCTCCGTAAACAAAATTTTTACCAATAAATTATAAACTTTATTACCCTTTATGTCAATAAAATAATATAAAATATAGGTGTTGTATTTTTTATAAATTATGTTATACTAATATGGATAATGTTTACAGTTAAGGCTTAAGGAGGTAAAACACTATGTCAAAAAAGCCATACTATATCACAACCGCCATTGCTTACACATCGCGTAAGCCGCACATCGGTAACTCTTATGAGATTGTCTTAACCGATGCTATCGCACGCTTTAAGCGAATGCAGGGCTATGATGTATTCTTCCAGACCGGTACAGACGAGCACGGTCAGAAGATTGAAGAATATGCAAAAGAAGCAGGTATCTCTCCCAAGGAATATGTTGACAAGGTTGCAGGCGAAATCAAGGACATCTGCGACAGACTCAACACAACATACGATAAGTTTATCCGCACAACGGACGATTATCACGAAAAGTGCGTACAGAAGATTTTCAAGAAGCTGTATGACCAGGATGATATCTACAAGAGTGTATATGAGGGTTGGTACTGCGTACCCTGCGAAAGCTTCTTTACAGACAGTCAGCTTGTTGACGGCAAGTGCCCCGACTGCGGCAGAGAAGTACGCAAAGAGAAAGAGGAAACATATTTTCTCCGTCTTTCAAAGTATCAGAAGCAGCTTGAGCAGTATATTGAAGAAAACCCCAACTTCATCTATCCCGAAAGCAGAAAGAAAGAAATGCTCAACAACTTCATCAAGCCCGGTCTTCAGGACCTTTGCGTTTCTCGTTCAAGCTTCAAATGGGGCGTGCCTGTAACGTTTGACGACAAGCACGTTATTTACGTGTGGATTGACGCACTTTCAAACTACATCACAGGTCTCGGCTATGACCCTGACGGCAGCAGTGACCTTTACAAAAAGTACTGGCCTGCAGATGTTCACATCATCGGTAAGGACATTGTACGTTTCCACACAATCTACTGGCCGATTATGCTTATGGCACTTGGTGAGCCGCTTCCCAAGCAGGTTTACGGTCACCCGTGGCTGATGGTCGGTGCTGACAAGATGAGCAAATCAAGAGGCAACGTTATCTATGCAGATGACCTTGCAGACCGCTTCGGCGTTGACGCAGTAAGATACTATCTGCTTGCAGAGATGCCCCACGCATCAGACGGCTCACTCACATACGAGACACTTATTGAGCGTTACAATTCCGACCTTGCAAACACACTCGGCAACCTTGTAAACCGCTGTGTAGCTATGGTCAAGAAGTATTTCGACGGTGTACTCCCCGCTCCTACAGCTCCCGAAGCACTTGACGATGAGCTTAAGGCAGTCGCACTCGAATCTGTCGGCAAATGTGCAGCAAAAATGGACAGCTTCTGCATTGCAGACGCAGTAAACGAGGTAATGGCTGTAGCAAAGCGTTCAAACAAATACATCGACGAAACAATGCCCTGGGCACTTGCTAAGGACGAAGAAAAGAAAGAGCGTCTGGGCACAGTAATGTACAACCTTATTGAGAGCATACGCTTTATTGCCGTACAGCTCAAGCCCTATATGCCCGAAACTGCAGAAAAGATTTTTGCACAGATCGGCTGTAATATCGACAGCTACGAGAGCCTTAATGAATTCGGTGCAACACCTGCAGGCACAGTTATGGGTGAGTCCGCTCCCCTCTTCGGCAGAATTGATGCTGAAAAGCTTCTTGCAGAAATCGAGGCGGAAAACGCTGCAAAGGCTGCAAAAGAAGAAGAGAAGAAGCCCGCATTTGAAGAAATGCCCCAGATTGCGATTGATGACTTTGCAAAGGTTGACCTGAGAGTTGCAAAGGTTGTTGACTGCAAACCCGTTAAGAAGGCAAAGAAGCTGCTTGAGCTTACTCTTGATGACGGCACGGGCACACCCCGTACGGTTGCAAGCGGCATCGCACTCTACTACAAGCCTGAAGAGCTTATCGGTCACAACGTAATTGTTGTTGCAAACCTCAAGCCCGCAACACTCTGCGGTGTTGAGAGCAGAGGTATGATTCTTGCAGGCGGCGAAGACGACGTTAAGGTAGTTTTTGTTGACTACCTTGAGCCCGGTACAAAAATCAGATGATGTACTCAGGAATATTTGACACACACGCACACTATGATGACGAGTGTTTTGACGAGGACAGATTTGAGCTGCTCGACGAAATGCTTGCATCAGGCGTAAGCGGAATTATAAACTGCGGCTGTACTGTAAAGAGCAGTGAAACAAGCATTGCCTTTGCCGAAAAATACTCCCAGATGTATGCGGCGGTCGGCATTCATCCGCAGAATGCAACAGAGGAAAGTGCAGACGCACTGCAGAAAATCGAAGAGCTTGCAAGGCACGAAAAGGTTGTAGCAATCGGTGAAATCGGACTTGATTATCACTACGATTATACGCCAAAGGATATGCAGACCCAGTATTTCGAGAAACAGATACTACTTGCAAAAAGGCTTGATTTGCCCGTAATTGTGCATGACAGAGAGGCTCATCAGGACTGCGTTGAAATGCTGTTAAAGCATAAGCCCAGAGGCGTTATGCACTGCTTTTCAGGCAGTGTTGAAACGGCTAAACAGCTCACCGATATCGGATTTTACATCGGCCTCGGCGGCAGTGTTACATTCAAAAACGCAAAAAAGCCTGCAGAGGTTGCAGCAAGCATTGACCTCGACAGACTTTTACTCGAAACTGACTGTCCGTATATGACACCCGTACCCTTCAGAGGCAGAAGAAATAACTCTGCACTGATTATTCACACAGCGGAGAAAATTGCTGAGCTGAGAGGAATCACGGCACAGGAAGTTATAGACGTTGCCCGGGGAAATGCAAAAAAACTATTCAACATCAAATGACAAAAGCAGAGTTGATTTTTACGTCAACTCTGCTTTTTTTATTCCGGCGACCACAAAGGGTCGCCACTACGGAAATTTTACAGGTTTATTATACCGATTAATATGTCACAGAATTTATCAAACTCTAAATATTCTGCTTCCAATCTGTAATATATGCCGTCTTTTTCAAAATCGGCTACACAAAGAGGCAGCACTGTATCTTTATTATGTGCATACATATAGTAACTGACGTCAACACCGGGTGTGATACGTTGGGACGTGCCTACTTCATCTTCCGTAGCATAAACATAGTCATATGGTGTGCCTTTTTTTGACACAGATAAGGTTACTACACATCCGCCATAGCCCTTGTCATACCTGAAATGACAACCATCCTTTTCAATATTACCGTTTTTGTCAAATATAACCTCATGATTATTATCGTCATTAAACGAAAGATCGTCCGGCATAAAAGAAAGAGCAGAAAAGTCCTTGCCGAAATACTCAGCAGCCTGAGCATCAGTCCAAGTTATATTGTCATATAGATCGGGAGAATAATACTTCGGAGCCGGCTTATTTGTGGGCTCAATCGTTCCGCCCCTGAAATAAGTTTTAAAAGTCCCATATCTCATTTGACTGCCCGAAGAATTGCACACATAAGAAACCGCTCTGTCCGTCACCTCTTTACGTGTTATTCCGTAGCGAGCAAGTTCTTCGTCGGTTGCACTGAAATACCACAAAGGTGCAAACGCCTTCCCGTTATGAATTATTGCGTTTTCAGCAGGAAAAACTCTGCTCAATTCATCGAGGTCACCATTATAAAGAACATCTATTTCCTCAGAAGTAAAAGTGGTGCTTTTTATATACTCATCAGTTTCTTCAAGCTCAACATAAAAAGCAATTTTTTCACTGTTGATTTTTTCTATAACTGATCTTGGTATGTCAAATTTTTTTATCGTCTCAACAAGATAAGGTATATATTCGGGGTCGGAAATATCGTATTTTGATGCACGAAGCATAGCTGTTCTTGATTCGCTCCACGCTGTCCAATCCATTTTGAGCGTTTCTTCAATATAATCTATGAGCTCTCCCGGAACACTGTAAACCTTTTCGCTATAAGCATTGGACCAGCCGTAATCATCACCGCCTTTTGCAATGGGATTATCAGGGTCTGCAGGCGTAAGCATTGACCCGACAGTTGTGGGTGCTGATGTTTCTTCGCCTTGAAGCGGCCGAGTGGCAAAAAATCCGCTTTTCCATACGCCCAAGCCTGCAAGTGCAACAAAGGCAACGCAGCACGCACAGGCGGTTATTTTAATCTTCTTCCTTTTAATTTTTATGTACTCATCGCGTCTGTCAAGTGCGTTTTTGGCAATCTCATCATATGTTTTCATATTCAAATCCCTCCTTTTCAAGTTTTGATTTCAGTGCCGCCTTGGCACGGTAGATAAGATTTTCGGTTTGTCTTTTGGTCTTTTTCATTATCTGTGCCGTCTGTGCATTGTCAAACTCTTCAAAAAACACAAGATACAAAACCTGTGCGTATTCGGGTTTGAGAGACTTCAAGCAGGTGTGCAGCTTAACCTTTTGTTCTTCTTTAAGATAGAGCAACTCTATGCTTTCTTCTTCCATTTGCGTATCCTTATGCTCTTCGATGCTTGTTTTTGCATAACGTGACTCTTTCCGAAGGTAATCAAGTGCAATATTGCGACCTATGGAATAAAGCCAGGTTTTAAAACTGCTTTGCTTTCTGAAATGCGGTTTTTTAACGGCAAGCTTAAAAAAGACCTCTTCCGTCAAATCCTCGGCAATATGGATATTACGTGTGAAGCTGTTGATATACAGCATCAATCCGTCAGCATATTCACGCACTATATCTGCAAAAGCCGAGTCATCTCCATTTAGATAACGCTCATAACTGTTGATATCAACATCCATATTTTTACCCTCCTTTGAAAAAGCTTTTTCATCTGTTTGACGGATAAAAATGCCAAAAATCTCACATTAAACTCACAAAAAATAAAATTTACAGGCTTCCACGTTTATGCGGAAGCCTGTTATTTCATTTATTTATTTTATCAGCATACCGTTATGTTTGCACCGACTGTGCAGTTTTCTGCGAGGTTTATGTTCATAACAGTGATGGGTTTATCAGCCGAAACAGATACAACCTTACCGTTTTCCCACTTGAAGGAAAGCTGAATACCGCCTGTTACGATGTTTTTGATTTCGCCGTTTTTCCAATCAGACGGAAGAGCGGGAAGAAGCTCAGCCTTACCGTTTTCGGTGTAGAGAAGGAGTGAATTGACACCTGCTACAAAGCCGAAGTTGCCGTCAATCTGGAAAAGGAAGGGCGGATGAGTATCGAAAAGGTTGGAGAATACGGAGTGAGTGAGCATATTTGCGATAATCTCCTGAGCAGTATCGGGCTCGTGGAGTGTACCTGCAAGGCAGATTGCCCATGCAGCAGACCAGCCTATATAATGCGCCCAATTCTTTTTACGGAAGTGATAAAGCTCACGCACCCACTCACGCTCGGTTTCATTCTCATAATACTTGATTGTATTTGAGGGATAAAGACCGTAGAGGGGTGAGAAATGTCTGTGACCGGGCTCGTGAAGTTCACGCTCCTCAGACCACTCCATAATACCGTAGCTGTCACGCTTGTTGGGACGGAGCTTTGCAAGCTTCTCTTTAATCTGCTCTGCAAGCTCACCCTCTGACTCGAAATCGAGGTATGCAAGCATACCTGCCTTTGCAACAGCCATATCAAAAGCACAGGCATAGTCAACAGCAATAGCCTTGCCGTTGAATTTATACTCGTTTTCGGGTGAAGTTGAGGGAGCTATAACATATTCGCCGTTATGCTCTACAAGGTAATCGTTGATAAACTCTGCAGAAGCCTTGACAGCGTAGAAAATCTTATCTTTATACTCATCAAGACCGCCGTTTTTATAGTGGGTATAGACTTCGTTTACAAGCCATGCACCGCAAAGAGGAGCATACATAAAGCAGGGGCCGCCCTGTACGGGTGAAGTTTTACGCCAGAGGTCAGAGTTGTGGTTACAGCAAGCACCCTTACAGCCGTAGTTGACTCTTGCAGTCTCTCTACCCTGCTGCATAAGCTCGTAAACCATATTTACAAGCGGCTCTGCACACTCAGCCATATTGCTTGAGGTTGCAGGCCAGTAGTTCATTTCTGTATTGATATTGACGGTATAGTTACTGCTCCACGGCGGACGTACTCTTGCATTCCAGATACCCTGGAGGTTGAGCGGTTGGCCGCCCTTACGGCTGCCTGCAATCATAAGATACTTGCCGAAGTTGTAGAAAAGCTCGACAAGTTTCGGGTCAGGAGTACCCTTCTTTGCAGTTTTAAGCAACTCAACAGTGCTGATTTCGCTGTTGCCGCCGATTGAGAAAGTCTGTCTTTCAAAGATTGACTTATAGTCTGCGATATGGCGGCTGAGAAGCTCGTCATAATCGGTCTTGACAGAATTAAGTGCGGCAACACACTGAGCAACAACCTTTTCTCTGTCGGTTTCGGGCATCTTATCGTAACCGAGGAAGCCTGTATTTGTTTTAGCATAAACCGTGATATTCTTAGCCTTTTTGACTGTTATCTTCTTGCCGTCATCAGTTACCTTACCGTCTGTAACAACTTTAACAGCAAGACAGAAGGCCATAGCCTTACCCTGGTCGTACATAACAGCATTGGGAATTTTACCGAGATAGCTGGGCATAGCAACATCGGGAGCATTACCTGCGAGGCAGAGAATACCGTCTTTTACAAAGCCTGTTGCTTTGAGCTTTGACTTAACCTCAAACACGACATCGGTAGCCTTATCAGCCTTCATTCTGTATACTACAACATCATCGGGATTTGATGCGAAAGCTGTACGGACTTCACCGTTCATTGATACGGTATGTACTGCATTATCAATATCAAGCTCTCGGCGATAACCTCTTGTGCACTTTGTGCCGAACTTTATTTTAAGATCGCCTAACGGCATATAAGCCTCACTGTAACCGCCATCCATTTCGTTTTCGACTATATCGTGAGCCTCATCCTGCTTGCCTGCAAAAATAAGCTCGCGCACCCTTTCAAGGTTTTCAAGGCTCTTTGGATTGTTCTGATCCTGCGGATAGCCTGACCAAAGTGTCACATCGTTAAAGCAGAGAGTTTCATTCTTTCTGCCGCCGTAAATCATAACACCTGTGTGGCCGTTACCGATAGGCAGTGCTTCATTCCACAAACCTGCCTGCTTTTTGTACCAAAGTTTATTCATTTCTTGCATCTCCTGTTTTCTTTATATTGAATGTTACAGTAAATTTGATTTTATTTCCCACTGATTCACCATGAATCGTACCTTTATGGGAATCTGCAATCGCCTTTGCGATAGAAAGACCGATTCCGTAACCACCCGTCTCACGGGAACGTGATTTATCTGACCGATAAAAGCGGTCAAAAAGACGGTCGGTATTTACCGTTGTACCTTTTTCGAGCACGTTTTCTGTCTGCAGAATTATCTGCCTGCCTTTTTGATAAAGATTCAACTCGATTTTAGAACCGTCCGCCGCATACTTTACGGCATTGTCGAGCAGTATATTGGTAAGCTCAGCAATAGCTTTATCATTACCCCAAAGAGTAAGTGTAGGCTGCACCTCGGCAAAAAGACGTTTGCCGTTACGGTAAGCAACTGCCGAAAACGAAGCAACAGTAGCAGAAACAATATCACTTATTGCAACCTCGGAAAAGGACTCATTCTTTGATTTTTCTTCCGCCTTTGAAAGGACAAGCAGATTTTTGATAAGAGAGGAAAGCCGCTCTGTCTGATGTTTGATTGAAGTTGTCCATTCGCTTTCACCGTTCACCATTTCAAGCACCTCAGCGTTTGCCGAGATAATGGCAATAGGAGTTTTAAGTTCATGGCCCGCATCGGTAATAAACTGTTTCTGTCGAACCGTATTTTCAACAATAGGCTGTACAGCTCTGCCGGAAACAAGTACAACGATGACAAACATAACTGCATATACTGTAAAACCGGCAATAAAAGAAGACCTTAAAATTGAACTTACCGACTTGAACTCATTACTCATATTCAAAAAGTATACCGTAGAGCTCTCTCCTTCGCCTCTGTCGATAATATACTTAAATGAGCCGTTGATATATGCAATCTCTTTATCGGATTCGATAGCTTTTTTCGCCAGTTCCTCTGCGGTTTCAACGCTCAGAGTTTCAAAATGTTCGGTATTTACAGTCTGCACCTCACCGTTTGCGGCAAAACGGACAAAGAAAAAACGCGCAGCATATACGCTCTGATTTTCAGCCTGACCGGTAGGGTCAAAATAATCGAGAATATTAATATCCGAATCGCTCATATAGTTGATTACGCCGTTACTGTTTTTTATGACATTCAGCATTTCGTTAGCTTTTGCATCTGTATTTATAAAAACCAACAAATTAACCAGAGCAAGCACAACGACAAGCAATGCAAATGCAGCCGCCATAATAGCCGTAACAAAGCGCCTTTTAAGCTGTTTTATCATTGCTCACTACCCCTTGTATCGTCAAGATAGTAGCCTGCGTTACGGGTTGCCTTAATTTCAACATAAGTGCCCAGAGAAGCCAATTTCTTTCGCAGATTTGATATATATACCCACACTACACTGCTCTCTGTTTCGGAGTCGTAACCCCAGACCTTTTCCATAAACTGCTCAACAGAAACCAGTCTGTTAGGGTTTGACATAAGCATTTCGAGCATCTGATACTCTTTACCCGCAAGGCGGATAGAAGTTTCACCGCAACTGAGCTCATAAGTTTCACGATTGAAGCTGAGATCGCCTACGGTAAGTGTATTGGGCTTGAAATCAGCCTTACGACGAGTCATGGCACGCACACGGGCAAGAAGCTCTCCCATAGCAAAAGGTTTGGGCAGATAATCGTCAGCTCCTGCATCAAGACCCGTTATCCTGTCTTCAACCTCTGACTTCGCACTGAGAATTATAACCGGTGTATCAATTCCCTTTGACCTGAGCACCGCAAGCACATCAAGTCCGTTCATTTCGGGCATCATAAGGTCAAGCAAAATGCCGTCATAATTACCCGTAAGAGCCCAGTCGAGAGCTGACCTGCCGTCATAAACAGTATCAACAGTATAATTGTTATGTTTTAATATTGCAGATATAGCGTTGGTAAGTTCTTTTTCGTCATCAGCAAGAAGAAGACGCATACATACACCACCTTTCAAGGCATATAGTGATATTATAACACAAAACACTATAGATTGTATATATTTTTATAAAAATAATAAAACTTATTGATAGAATAAAAATTATATGATAAAATATAAAAAAAGTAAAAGGAGGTAATCCTATGCCCGGTATAGACAACACAGCTATGTTCAAACTCTCATACGGACTCTTTGTGCTCACCACAAAGGATTCCGATAAAACCAACGGATGTATAATCAACACCTGTATGCAGGTAACAGACAACCCGAAACAGATTTGCGTATGCGTAAACAAGGCAAACTACACCGCTGAGCTTATCAGCAAAAGCAAAGAATTCTGCGTAAGCATTCTTGCAACAAGCGTACCCTTTGCAGTATTTGAGCGCTTTGGTTTCCAGAGCGGAAGAAATATTGATAAGTTTGACGGGTTTTCAGACTACGCTCTTACAGAAAGCGGTCTTCCCTACCTCACAAAAAACTGCAACGCATACCTTGTTGCAACAGTAAAACAGGAAATCGACTGCGGCTCACACTTTATGTTTATTGCTGAATTGGCCGAAGCAGTTAAGCTCAATGACGAAACCAGCGTTACCTACGAATACTACTTTGCAAACATCAAGCCAAAGCCCCAGCCCGAAAAGAAAAAGGGCTACGTATGCAAAATATGCGGCTACGTACACGAGGGCGAAGAATTACCGCCCGACTTTGTCTGCCCGTGGTGCAAGCACCCTGCATCAGACTTTGAGCCACTTAAATAAAATACAAAAAATTACCGCTCTGCTTGATTTTTTCAAGCAGAGCGGTTTTTGTTTTAATTCAGTTATTAACCAAAGATTTCAGCAATAAGATTGAGGGGAAGAATACCGAGAAGGAACTTTACAAGATTATCGCAAATAAAGCTTGCGATAACGCCCCAATCGAAGAAGAAGCCCATATCCTGTGCTTCGGGAGCACCGTCGTAATCGAGCACGAATGCCTGTGAATAGCAGACACCGCCTGTGCCATAAGCTTCTGCACGGACATAGCTGCCGATTTCATCGGAGTAATCGTCAAGGTCGATTGTATCGCCGACGTGGATAACTTTGCCGTTTGCAATCCAGTGAATAACAAGTGCGTTATCAGCCTGCATTGCAATTGTATCCTCTGTTTCGTCAACAGTTACATTTGTGAAAAGAGGTCTTGCAGCACCCTCGGGAGCTTCGTACTTCTGACCGCTGTCACCATCTGCCATTTCAGCCTCACTCTGAGCAATAATAGCATCAAGCTGAGCTGCAAAAGCAAGAGCTTCTTCGCCGCCAATTTTCTTAAGTTCGTCGCGGAGAGTTACAAGCTCATCGTAGTTGCCTACATACTTGCTTGCAGCGAAGAATGCACCTTCCTGCATATTCTTCTTAAGGTTTTCGGAAGTGAGTGACTCCATATAATGCATTGTGTAGCCTGAGTCAACAATATCAAGGTTATGAGCATCTGATGTAGCAATAGCAAATACATTTCTGCCGTTAGGAATAATATCTGCAAGCATAATATCCCAGAGCTTTCTGTCAAAACGTGTTCTTCCGTCGCCCTTGCTGTTGATATCGATACCGATACAGGTATCATACTTAAGGAGAAGATTCTCGAACTTCTTGATTTTGTAGTTGTACATGACGTCGTCTTTATTATATGCGTCTGCTGTGTAAACTTCGTCACGTGCATTTGTATACTCACCGGGATGATTGATTACGGAAAGACCGCCCTTTTCGTGAATATCTTTAATTACGCTTTCGTACTCTGCTGTGCCGCCGAGTCTGCCGTTACCGTAGTCAACAAACCATGTGTTTACATGTGAATTTGTGAAAGAAGTACCGTTCTGCTCGTTGCCGAAAGGAACGGAAAGCATCTGCTGACCGCCTGCCTGAGCATAGAACTCGTCACCTGCGTCTGATGTTGTAACCGTATATGTATTACCATTAGCTGCCGTACCGCTCTCTGCAAGCACTTCACCGCCGAGAACACCGTTCTTGATAAGACCGAGCACCTTCATAGCCGGAACGTAATCATGAGCCATATATCCGTAAGAAGTTGTGCTGTGATCAGTCCTTGCATAGATATCAAAGCCAAGCTCATAGTGTCTTTCAACCTGATCAGGCAAAGAATCGTGGCCGTCGCTGAAGGTTGTATGGCTGTGAAGGTCAGCCTTATAAGCTTTGTACGTGTCGAAATTGACGCTTGCATACGGATTTGTTATTTTGTAATCTACATCTGTATCAGCTGCAAAACCGACAACGCAAAATGAAAACAACATAACCACACTCATTGCAATACAAGAGAGTTTTTTTACAGTATTTTTCATAATAAAATCCTCCTTTACGAACTATAATTGTTATATTAGCACAATATTCAGGTTGAGTCAATAAAAATAATTATGCCTGCTCTGCAGAATATTTTATTGCAACATCAAGCAAAAAATCGTACATCGGCTTAAAAGAAGCATAAATCGGTCGGATTTTTTCAATAAAATCTGCATTACCGAGCTCATTAAGATTAGGAAAATCAAACATAAATCCTAAGCTCTTACAGTTGTAATAAGGCTCGAGCACAGGCATAGGACAACCGTCTTTCGGACGCTTGTAAAAATCGCCGAAGAAAGCTGCACCGCTACGCTCGGCAACGATAACAGCATCGTAAAAATCATCGGGTCGGGCTATAATCTCCTGACGGAAAAGCTCCATCATACGGGGAGGCGCGTAATAAGTACCAACACCGCCCGAATAACCGTTTTGTGCAACCTCAAACCACATGCACGGGAAGTGCGGAAGTGCATGCTTATCACGGGTAAACATAGTCCAGAGATTCTCACGGTAGAGGTGCTTGTCCTTGGTATAGCGTGTATCACGTCTGATTCGCGATACCATTTTCTGAGGAATTATCGGTATATCCCCATCAATTTCAATAATGGTATCCGACAGTGCACATATAATCTGCTGAAGCGGGATTGTTATACCCTCTTTGAGCTTTTTCTTGTTTTCTTCGTAAAAATCCCTGCTGTTGCGAAATCGGTTTTCGCTGAGCAGCATCAGGGTTTCAGGGGTAATACCATCGTATATGTAAGTGCTCATTTAAGCAGACCTCTCTTATAAATCTCCTGTGCGGCAAGCATTACGCCGACCTTACCGCTGTCAAAATTGAGGGAGCCCTGCATCCATACAGCAAACGGCTCACGCAAAGGAGCATCAGACGAAAGCTCAATAGAAGAGCCACCCGTAAACGCACCTGCAGACATAATAACCTGATTGTCATAACCCGGCATATCCCAAGGTTCCGGACAGACATTTGAGTCAATCGGAGCACCCTTCTGCATACCTTGACAGAAAGCAACAAGAGTTTCGCTGTTGCAGAGCTTGAGTGCCTGAATTATATCGACACGCTTTTCACTGCTGTGAGGTGTTGTTTCGTAGCCGAGCTGCTCAAAAAGACTTGCGGCGAAAACTGCAGTTTTGAGAGCTTCACCAACGATATGCGGTGCATTGAAAAGGCCCATAAACAGACCTCTCGTCTGACCGAGAGAAGGACCGACTTCACGACCGAGACCGGGTGTAGTCATACGGTAGGCACATTTTTCAACAAGGTCAGCTCTGCCTGCAATATAGCCGCCGCACTTTGCAATACCGCCGCCGGGGTTTTTGATAAGAGAGCCTGCAATAATATCAGCACCGTGAGAAACGGGCTCTGTACGCTCAACAAACTCACCGTAACAGTTATCGACCATAATTATTGCATCGCTCTTGTTACGGACGATTTTTGATATTTTTTCAATATCCTCAACGCCGAGACTGGGACGAAGAGAATAACCTCTTGAGCGCTGTATATATACCATTGCTATTTTTTCGTCGAGTGCTTTTTCAATACCCTCGTAGTCAATGGTGCCATCCTCAAGCAAATCGACCTGCTTATATGTAACACCGAAATCCTTGAGCGAGCCCATACCGTTGCCCTTGATACCGATAACAGAATGAATCGTATCGTAGGGTGTGCCCGTAACACAAAGCATGGTATCACCCGGACGGAGCATACCGAAAAGAGCAACACCGAGTGTATGAGTGCCGCAAGTTAAGCTGTGACGGATAAGTGAATCTTCAGCACCGACACAATCGGCAAGCACATTGTCGAGCACGTCACGGCCTCTGTCGCCGTATCCGTAACCGGTAGACTCGGTAAAATGGCTCTCATTTACACTGTTTTTAATAAATGCAGCAAGCACTTTTTCTTGATTGTATGCACGAATTTCGTCAATTCTTGCAAAGGAAGCAGAAGCGGCCTCAAGTGCCTTTTCGCCTGCCTTGGCAATTATATCATCATATTTAAAAAAGCTGTTCATAAGTATTCCTTTATCTGTTCTTTATTTCTGCCCAGACATCAACGCATTTGTAGCCAATACGCTCATAAAACGGATTGAGCGATGGCAGGCAGCGAAGATATATCGTATAACCGCCGAATGAATTGACAAGGCTTGTTGCTAAGCCCTGACCGCGGTACTGATTATCGGTTGCAACAGCACCGAGCACTGCCCTGTCACCTGCTATATGAAGCAGAGATGCCGTAGAAACTATTTTACCGTCACGGCGGATAATTCTCATATCTGCAGTGCCTTTATTGATTCTGCGGCTTATATCGGCAAACCAATCGGCAAACTCGCCTTTTATACCGAGAAGATTATAGACAGCCTCATAATCGGCTGTGGTTTCGGGACGCTCAAAGTCGCAAGACACAGCGTCGATATTCTCTTTACGGAGCACCTGACCGCAACCGCAGGCAAACATTTCAAGGCTTACAACATCTCTTGCCTGACAGAGAATATCGCTGTAGCCCGAAGCTTCAAGAAACTCTCTGAGCTCTTCAAAATCAGCCTTGAGAGTAGTGCTGATAACTACCTCACCGTTATAGTTACAAACAGCCGCGGTAAGGTAATCGCCTGTAATTTGTATCCAATAGCGGCAGATATCTTCTTCGGGAGGATAGGCACAAAGCATTGAAACAATATTTATTCCGAAGCTGTCGGTACAGAATTCCTCAAGAAGTTCTGCCTCTTCTTCATTTTCAATAAGTTTAAGCATTTGCAAATTCCTCTGAAATAGATTTTACTGCAAGGCTCATCTGTGAAACATCATCCTTGCTGATAACGCAGGAAGCGGAATGAAGATATCTTGTAGCAAAAGAAACAGTAAGTGTCTTTACACCGCCCGTGCTGTTTGATATAGCTCTTGCATCGTTACCGCCTGCAATAACCGTTTTGGTCTGCATTTTAAAGCCTTTTTCTTCGGCAAGTCTGCCTGCGAGTTTATACAGATCGAGATTATAAACACTTGCACCGTCCATAAACGGAATTACGGCACCCTCACCGAGCTTGCAGACCTGCTTTTCACCGCTGACACCCGAAATATCTGCGGCAGTTGTTGTTTCGATAACTACGGCATAGTCGGGTTTGATATTATATGCCGCCGCAAAAGCACCGCGGCAACCGACCTCTTCCTGCACTGTAAACGCAAACCAGGTATCGTACTCGACACCACCGATAATCATATCAAGCATAACTGCACAGCCCGCACGGTCATCAAGAGCTTTACCCTTGAGCATAGAGCCGAATTCGACACAATCGCTGTCAAAAACAATCTTATCGCCGAGTGAAACCAGACTCTCAAGCTGTTCTTTTTTGTCAGCGCCGACGTCGATATAAAGAGCATCCTTTTCAGGCATTTTGAGTTCATCGTCACCGCGTCTGAGGTGAATCGGCACAACACCGATTACACCGCTGATTTCGCTCTCGCCTACCTTGACACGCTTACCGAGCAGAGCCGCAGTTTCGATACCGCCAACGTTGCTGAATTTAAGCAGGCCGTCATCGGTTATATAGGTTACAATCATACCGACTTCATCCATATGAGCGGCAAGCATAACCTTATTCTTCGCAGGCTTTTTACCATTTACAAATACAAGGAGATTGCCCATTGCATCAACAGAATATTCAACCGATGAAGGTAACTTTGATATAATATAATTTCTGACATTTTCTTCTCTGCCGGAAGGACCGCCTATAAGGCTGAGCTCTTTAATCATTTCAAGCATTTGACTCACCCTCCCTGCTGAGAATATATGCAGCCATAAGCTGTGCTGTGCTTTCTATATCGTCAAGGTCGATTATCTCGACAGCCGTATGCATATTGCGCTGAGGAATTGAAAGCAGAGCAGTTTTTTTGCCGCCGCGTAACTTGGCAATATCGTCCGCATTGGTGCCCGTACCCGAGCCCATTACTTCAACCTGATATTTAATATTATCACGCTTAGCTATCTCTTCAAGCTTACGCGACATTTCAAAATTAAGTGACGGAGCATAGCCGATAAGTGTACCTTTACCGAGCTCTGCTTTAATACTGCTGTCTGTGCCGGGAGCTTTTGCAAAGCTGACATCAACGGCAATAGCCTCGTCAGCCTCGGCATTGAAGCCGCCTGCAACAGCACCTGCCGCACCTGTTTCTTCGCAGGCGGAGAACATTACTCTGATTGGCAAAAAAGCTACCTTATCACCGAGAATTTCGAGACAGCGAAGAATTGAAGCTACACCGCATCTGTCGTCAAGTGCAGCACCGCTCACACGATTTTCAAGCATCATTTTAAGGTCGCCGTTCATAGTAATTCTGTCGCCGACAGATACTATTTTTTCGGCTTCTTCTTTAGTCATACCGATATCGATTGCAATTTCATCAATCTTCGGTGCTTTCTTTTCACCCTTTGAAGCAAGGTGCGGAGGAGTTGAAGTAATAACGCCGTACACCTTCTGTTTACCGTGTACGGTTACCTCTGCACAAGACAAAACAACAGGGTCAATACCGCCGACACGTGCAACTTTAAGAAAACCTTTTTCGTCAATAGCGGTAACTGCAAAGCCTATACGGTCGATATGAGCATCAAGCAGAATCTTGCTGCCGTTAACACCTGTATCACCTATAAGATTACCTGCTGCATCGGTGTGTACAGGCATATATTTGCCGAGCAGTTCTGCCGCAACAGAAACCGCATCCGTTTCGTTACCCGGTGTACCGTTTGCGTGGCAGAGTGCACAAAGCATATCAAACATTTCCAATTTTTTCACCTCAAACAAAAACCAAAAGGGCGGTCAACCGCCCTGTTTGAATTTATATTACGTTTACGCCGCCCACAGGTCTGATTGAGAGCACATAGCAGTTACTCTCACCAAATACAAGCTCCATACGGCGTTTGAAATCAGCCAGCATATCCACAGGAACAAAAGCCTGGATTGTGCCTGCAAAGCCGCCGCCGTGTACACGCCATGCACCTTTGCCTTCAAGCAGCTCTTCACAAAGGCAGAGGCCGAGTGAAACAGGCTGTGAAATCGGATCTTTGACAGAGAAAACATTTTGGTTATACATATAGGATGACTGACCGCTCTTGACAACAAGCTTCTTAAACTCGCCGAATTCTTTGTTTTCCAGAGCAGCTACCTCCTTGTCAACTCTTGCGTTTTCAGCAAAGAAATGCTTTGCACGAAGTATTGCTCTGTCGCCTACAACGCCTCTGATAAGATCAATTGAATTGAAGAACTGAGCCTCGTCAGCCTCACGGAGATAGTTGTGACCGAGACGCTGTGCTACAGATATCATTTCATTTTTTACTGCAGCATATTCATCGGTAAGGTCGGAATGGCTGCCGCCTGTGTTAACAATACAAAGAGCGTGAGCACAAGACTCAAACTCGAACTTAACAGGCTTGATAATCGGCTTTGAAGGATCGTTGAAATCCATAAATACGAAGCCGCCGACCGAGCAGGTCATCTGATCAAGCAGACCGCAGGGCTTGCCGAAGAACTCATTCTCGGCATACTGAGCAATCTGAGCAATCTCAACGGGAGAAACCTTGCCGTCGTTATAGAGATGGTTGAGAATTGTACCTACAAGGACTTCGAAAGATGCAGATGAAGAAAGACCGGAGCCTGAAACAACATCGTTTGCTGTTGCAGCATCAAAGCCGCCGATTTCGTAACCTCTTGCAACAAAGCCTGCGCAGACACCTCTGATAAGGCCCTTGGACTTGGAGTATTCGGAAGTTTTGGGCTCAAGGTCGGTAATATCGACCATATCCATATCGTAGCCCTCAGACTTAAGGCGTATTACATCCTTGCCGTTTTTGGCAACTGCGGCAATAGCATCGAGATTGATTGCAGCAGCAAGCACCTTGCCGTGATTGTGGTCAGTATGGTTACCGCCTACTTCACTTCTGCCGGGAGCAGAGAAAAAGCCGATTTCATTCTTATCGCCGAAAAGCTCGACAAAAGAATTAAGCACACGCAGATAGCGAGGCTTCTGTGCAGAAGCACCTGCACCGTAGAGAAAAGTAAAGGCAGAGTCAAACTCTACGCCTTCGAGACCTTTTTTTACAACATCATAGCTGAACATAATTATGTTACACCCTTTCGAGAATTTTAAACTTATGATTTTTTTTCTAATTTATTGAGAACCGCATTGAGAATTAGTATTGATGCACCCGAAACCGTAAACAGTATAATAAACGGAAGGAAAAACCTGAAAGACAACGGGTCGAAAACATAAACACCAATAAATGTATAAGAAAAAAGCTTAGGCAGAAAGCCCCACATAGAAATAATCAGATATTTCCAATAGTCGAAGCCCATCGCACCGTATATCTGGCTGACGGGGTTTATCGGAAAACCGGGAATAAAACGAAAAGCAAACAGTACCCACGGATTGCCTGTACCTTGTTGCTCGATAAGCATAGTACTGACGGAATTTTTTTGCAAAAGTCTGTAAGCATTTCCGCCGCCAAAGTGCTCACCGAATTTATACTTGACCGTAAGCATTATAACACAGCCGATAACATTTACAAACAGTGCTTCTGCAGTGGGATAGACCATACCTGAAAGCACGCAAAGTGCAGGCACGGTAATTACCGGCACAAAGCACCGCAATACATACAACGCAAAAATAACGAAGACAATAATCCAGAAATCACCGATAGAGAGAATCGCCAGATCCAGTTTCAGCAGAAGGTCTTCGTACATAGCATACCACTGCTGAATAGTTTCATCCGTAGTTGCAAAATATACGCCTACAAGCACAGCCGCAAGAATCAGCAGCAGTACACCGGTAAACGAAAGAGCCGAGCTTCGTTTTACCTCTTTTTTCTTCAAACTGATTCTCACCGCCTTTCTTTGCGCAGTTATTGCATTTTACAAAAATATATGTATAATTATATATAAAAATTAACGTCAGGTCAACTAAAACGGAGTGATTTTTTTATGAAAGCAGTTATTTTAGACGGATACACCACAAATCCCGGCGATTTGAGCTGGGATTGGCTCAAAGAAATGTGTGAACTCACAGTTTACGACAGGACTCCATTTTATGAAACTGCAGAACGCTGCAAAGGTTATGACATTATAATTACAAACAAAACACCACTCAGCAAGGATATCTTAGAGCAGCTCCCCGACTGTAAATTCATAGCACTGCTTAGCACAGGTTATAATATAATTGACTGCGAATACGCTGCAGCAAGAGGAATTCCCGTATCAAACATACCTGCGTACAGCACAAATGCCGTAGCACAGCTTACTTTCGCATTCATACTTGAGCTTTGTAACAAGGTTGCCATTCACAACGCAGAGGTAAAAAAAGGCAAGTGGAGCGAATGCAAGGATTTCTGTTTCTGGAGAACGCCTTTGCAGGAGCTTGGCGGCAAAACTCTCGGTATCGTCGGATTCGGCAGCATAGGAAGAACTGTTGCCAAAATAGGAGCTGCATTCGGTATGAACATTCTTGCACACACAGCAAACCCCGATAAATATAAAGATGTTAACGATGTCAGTTTTGTATCGCTCGATGAGCTTCTTGCAAAAGCTGATATCGTAACTCTTCACTGTCCACTCACACCTGCAACAAGAGGTATGGTAAACGCTGAATTTATATCAAAAATGAAGAGCAGTGCATATCTTATCAACACTTCACGAGGCCCTGTACTCAACGAAGCTGATGTGGCTGACGCCCTTAAAAACGGCAGAATTGCAGGCGCAGGTGTTGATGTGCTTTCAACCGAGCCGCCGGCTGCAGACAATCCCCTGCTCGGCTGTGAAAACTGCCTCATAACACCGCACATCGCTTGGGCAGCCTTTGAAACAAGGCAGCGACTTATAAACATACTCGAACAAAATGTAAAAGCATTTATCGCAGGCAAACCGATTAACACTGTTAATATGTAAAAGAAAAGTCATCCCACAAATAATGGGATGACTTTTTATCATTCTGCCTTTGGGCACTCTTTACAGTTTTCAGGTGGCGGATCATTTGTTATATCAAACATTGCAAGTCTGAGGTTTTTAATTTCCAGCTTGCGTGCAACGATATCAACATATGACTTTTCTTCAACCTCACCGCCGTTTGCATATTTTTCGGCAGATATCGGGCAACGGAAAATTTTACCCTCAACAAAAACAGTGTGTGTTGTTTTGCAGTATTTACAGGAGCTTTCTCTGTCAACAATTTCGTAGTTGACTTCTTTTTCTTCAAAAACAGCCTTTATTTCGTCGACCTTTTCACCGTCGCTGTAAATAACCGCTGTCATACCGGGATTACGCAAAACGTTTATAATATCTTCATCGGGCACTGTATTACCGTCGCTCACTATTTCAATGCGCTTGATTTTAGGCATTTCGCGCAGAACGGTTTTGGTAATATCAATCAGCTTACCGTATAAAAACGGGTCATCACCGATAAAGCGGAGCTTTGCCATAGTGTAATTAAGCTCATAAAATACATGGAGCGTATATTCAAGATTCTCGTAATCAGCTTCGTAACTGCCGCCTGATACTTTTGTTGTAAGCAGAACATCTGTACATTCGGGAGTCAGATTCTGAATATTATAAAGCTCAGAATTTGCCAGAATGCTTATCCACAAACCCGGATAACGCAGAATATTTATCTGCTTGAAAGCCTCGGGCAGCTTTGCATAGTGTGCCGAATAGCAACGGTTGACAATGTATCTTTTTCTCTCTTTTCCGGTCATAGTAACAATTCCCTTTATGTAAATGATTTGTAGAATTCCAGTGATTTATACCTGCGTTGAGTACGTGCAAGCAGATAGGTTTCAGATATATCGGCAAGGCTTTTAAGCCCTGTGTTCGACAAAGTAAACGAAAAAATCTTCTCAGGGTCAGAAAGGCAGATATGACGCATTGCCGCAACAACACCTGCCGTAACGGGCACTGTATGATGATTCGGACGGTGAGATTCGCAATAAAGTTGGGAATGCTCAATATCAAAAAGCATTGTTTCATCGGAATATTTTGAACAAACCGAACAGCCGATAAGGTTAGGCATATAGCCGGTAAGGCTGAGAATACGCAGCTCAAAAATAGCCTTGAGCTGATGAATCGGAAGTTTGTTATTGGACAACTTATAGAGCGTATTCAGCACCAGTGAAAGAAGCTCTTGTGAATCTGTGCCCTCGGGTGCAAGCTCACACACAAGCTCACAAAAATACATTGCAAGCGAAGTTCGAGCAAAGTCACCTCTTATACCGAAAAACACCTCTATAGGTTCAGCCTCGTCTATAGTGTAGACATCACGACTCATATATATAGAAAGACGGGAGTAACCCAGAAGCTGTGTAGCAGAGAGCGAGCGGCTTTTAATGCTCCTCGCCCCCCTTACAAACGCTTTGATAACGCCCATATCACGGGTAAGGACAGTAACTAATCTGTCCGCCTCACCCGTCTGAATTTCGCGTATTATCAGTCCGTCTGTGTTGAGCCTCATTGGCTATCTCCCTGTACTTCAAATAGTCCGTAATTTTTCCGCTTCTTGTAAATTTTTCCCATGCTTCATTTTTATCCATTACACATTCATCCTTTCTGTTTATAAGTTATGAATGTGCTTACATTTTATGAATGGAAATTAATATCAGTCAAGGCCGAAATTGTGAATAAGACCTTCGCGGTTTCGCCAGTCTTCCTTAACTTTAACCCAGCATTTAAGATTGACTTTGCAGTCAAAGAAGCGTTCCATATCTTCGCGTGCACGTGTTGAAACACGCTTGAGCATAGCACCCTGCTTACCGATAATTATGCCCTTGTGACTCTCTTTTTCACAGTAAATAATTGCTTCGATATCGATAATTTCAGCATCGTCACGCTCACGCATACGTTCGATACTGACTGCTGTACCGTGCGGAATTTCCTTATCGAGATTACGGAGTAATTTTTCGCGAATCATCTCGGCGGCAAGCACACGCTCGGGCTGGTCGGTAAGAGTATCCTCGGGGAAGAAATGGTAGCCTTCTTCCGCGAGCTTCATAAGCTCATCAAGCAAAGGCTCCATATTATCACCCTTGACAGCGGAAACAGGCACAATCGCTTCAAAATTGTAGAGCTGTGAAAACTCGAGAATTCTCTTCATAAGATTCTCTTTTTCGGGCACGGTATCGACCTTATTGATTGCAAGCACTACCCTTGCCTTCTGCTGAGCAAACTTCTTGAGAAGCTCCTCCTCGGTCGGACGAAGCTCACCGGTTGGCTCAACAACAAAAAGGCAGGCATCCACACCCGAAATTGTTTCGTCGACAGCTTTGATCATTTTTTCACCGAGCTTTGTCTTGGGTCTGTGGAAACCGGGTGTATCGGTAAAGACAAGCTGGGTTTCATCAACAGTAAGCACGCCCATAATACGGGTGCGTGTTGTCTGCGGCTTATCGGAAACAATTGCAATTTTTTCACCGAGAAGCTTGTTGAGAATTGAAGATTTGCCGACATTAGGACATCCGACAATGGCTATAAACGCAGTTTTCTGCTCATTCATAAATTTATTTTCTCCTGAATATTTTGAGATAAGTTTCGGGATTTACAAACATAAACAGCACAGCAATAACAAAACTGACAGCAAAAATTACTGCACTGAGAGGATTTGCAGCATAATATGCAAACATCGCTTTAAATGCATCGGGCTGATAAAGAATTATAAAGCCTACAGCAACAGCAAACAAAGCTGCTATCAATACTGCACCTGCCGCCGTATCTTTTGCAATACGTGCAAAGTCACTTATTTCACCCTTTGACGCCGTATCAACCGCACGCTCAACAGCAGTATTGATGTACTCGGCAACAATAACAAGTGCTGCTGCAAGAGCAAGAATTGCCGCCTGTGTACGTGTAACAACAAAAAAATCGTAACGCAGCAAGAAAAACATCATATAGGCAAGGCAAGTAAAATGGACGCGCATATTACGCTCATTAAGTATGCCGAAAACTACGCCCTTGAATGCGTAAACAAAACTCTTGAGAAAAGAAAGCATAGCTTAACCCTCTTCATCCTCACCGAGATAATAACTGCTTGTACGGTGAAGACCGAGCTTTACAAGTACCTCTTCTTCTTTTTCACGCATACGAACGCGTTCAAGACCGCCGTTAACATGGTCATATCCGAGCAGGTGAAGCATTGAATGTACAGTGAGGAAAGCAACCTCACGCTGAAGGCTATGTTCGTAAAGCTTTGCCTGTGCAACTGCGTGCTCCATTGAAATAACGATATCGCCGAGCATTTTAGCACCGGTTTCGGGATTTTCATCGTAAACACCGTTTTCACCGAGCGGAAAAGAAAGCACGTCGGTTGATGAATCTATATTGCGGAATTCCTTATTGAGCTCCTGTATACGCTCATCGTCAACAAACGTAACGCTTACCTCTGCTGAGCCCTCAAAATTTTCGTTTACAAGCACAGCCGTACAGCTTCGTCTGACAAGCAGGCGTAAACCTGTAGGAATCTTTACTTTTGTCTGTTCATCTGAAATAATTACCTTATTTTTCACTTCTCTGTAACCCCTCTCTTTTATCTGTTTTTCTTACGTTCTTCATATCTGGCATAGGCTTTGACAATATCCTGAACAAGTCTGTGACGGACAACATCCTTATCATTAAAAGCTATTGTTTCGATATCATCTACACCTTTGAGAATTCTGATTACTTCTACAAGACCCGAACGCTTACCGTCGGGAAGGTCTATCTGTGTAACGTCACCGGTAATTACCATTTTAGAGTTGAAGCCGAGACGTGTGAGGAACATTTTCATCTGCTCGGGAGTAGTGTTCTGAGCCTCGTCAAGGATTACGAAGCTATCGTCAAGCGTACGGCCTCGCATATAGGCAAGCGGAGCAACCTCAATACTTCCCCTCTCCTGATACTTCTGGAAATTTTCTGCGCCGAGCATATCGAAAAGAGCATCGTAAAGCGGACGCAGATAAGGGTCAACCTTCTGCTGAAGGTCACCGGGCAGGAAACCGAGCTTCTCACCTGCTTCAACGGCAGGTCTCGTAAGGATAATACGGTTGACTTCTTTAGCGCGGAAAGCATTTACAGCCATTGCAACGGCAAGGTAAGTCTTACCCGTACCTGCAGGACCTACACCGAAAACAATCGTATTGTTGCGGATTGCCTCTATATAGTTTTTCTGACCGAGAGTTTTTGGCTTGACAGGTCTGCCCTTGGCGGTAATACACACGCAATCATTGCCCATTGATGAAATCTGTGTTTCGTTGCCCTCACCTACAAGAGTCATAACATAACGCACATTCTGCTCGTTAAGCGCTTCACCCTTATTGATGAGCGTAAGCAGGCCGTTAATGGCACGCACGGCTTTGGACACACCGTCCGCCTCACCCGTAACTTTAAGCTCAGAGCCGCGGCTGACAACGGAAACTCCGTACTCATGCTCAATCTTTCTTATGTTTTCATCGAAGCTGCCGAAAAGGCTTACGGCATGCTCCATTCTGTCAATATTTACCGTCTGTTCAAACAAAAGGCTACTCTCCTAACCAAGCTGATTAAAAAATAGTATAAACTTACAGAATTATAACACGCTTTTTGTGAAATGTCACTACTTTTCTGTTATTTTATCCAAAATATAAAATGATTTTTTGATATACAAATATAACCACATTAACAGCTATTGCGTTTTTGGTGTGATTAAGCTATAATTATTGAAAAAAGATGTATTACAGACTTTGCTTAAGCAAACTATAATACACGGGAGGTAAAGAAGATGAGCACCAATAACAATCTTCGCCCCTTTGGCTGGCGAGACAAGCTCGGCTACGCTATGGGTGACATGGGCTGCGGATTCTCATTCCAGCTCGTAGCAACATTCATGCAGCTTTTCTATATGCAATACATCGGCATATCGGAAGAAGCTTATGCAATCATTATTATATTATCCAAGGTATTTGACGCAATAAACGATATTGTTATCGGTAACCTTGTAGACACAAAAAAGATCGGCAAAAAAAGTAAATATATGCCCTGGATTCTGATAGGTGCTGTTACACTTGTCATATTCAACGTTATGATTTTTGCACCGGTGCAGAGCTTCTCAACATGGGGCAAATATGCGTGGTGCCTCGGCTCATACTGTCTGTGGTCAATCGCTTACACAATGGTAAATGTACCTTACGGTTCACTCCATTCCGTTATTACCGATGACCCGCAGCAGAAGGTTTCGCTTTCAACCTTCCGCAGCATCGGTGCCGCACTTCCCGCTATCGTAATTATGATAGTGCTCCCGAATATAGTTTATGATAAGAAAATTAATGCTGCAGGCGAAGAGATAGAAGTACTCAAGGGCAGCTCTCTTCTGCCCGTTGCCGTTGTTCTCTCTATTGTTGCAATGGTAGTGCTCTGGGGCACAACAAAGCTCGTTACAGAGCGTGTCAGCCACAACTCAAGCGATAACGCAGTAGGATTCAAGGCAATGATATCCTCTACAAAATCGTTCTTCACAAACCGTGCTATGGTCGGTGCAACAATCGCTTCCGTTGCCTCTGTTGCTCTCTTCAACTCCACAATGGCACTCAACAATATGGTTTTCCAGTACTTCTTCCACGCTACCGATAAAATAAGCATAGCTATGGTAGGCAGCTATGCACCGATGATTCTTTTTATGGCTTTCATCGGCAAACTCACAAAAAAATTCGGCAAGAAAGCAGTAATTGTAACCGCAATGTTTGTAGGCGCAATTTCAGGTTTAATTGCCATCTTTATGCCTATTTCACCCAATGCAACAGGTATGATAATTTACGTTGTCTGCCTTATGGGTCTTAACCTCGGCAACGCAGGTTTCCAGATTTCCGTATGGGCTATCGTCGCAGACTGTATCGAAGTCAGCTACAGAAAAACAGGCAAGAGTGAAGAAGGCTCACTGTATGCGATTTACTCATTCTTCCGCAAGCTTGCTCAAGGTATTGGTCAGGCTGTTGTCGCACTCGGTCTGGGTGCAATCGGATTTGTTGAGGGTGAAACAGCAGTTCAGCCCGAAGGCTTCGGTGAAGATGTCAAGAACCTTTACTTTATCGTACTTGCAATCGGCTCACTTATCGCATTCCTTGCAATGAAATTCATATACAACATCGGCAAAAAAGAAGAAGAGGCATTTGCCGCTCATACGAACTATGACAGCGACGACGATGATGACGATGATTAACAGATAATAATATTATTTGCAAACGGGTGTAAAAAGCGATTTTTACATCCGTTTTTTCATATACACCTGTATCCGTTGCAAACAGCGTTACAGTATGATATAATATATTTATCTTCTTCAAGGAGGCTGTCAGTATGAAAAAAGTTAACCGTTTTTTCAGACGCACACTTTCGGTTGTTATTGTTGCAATGATACTCTTATCATCTTCCGTATGTGCCTTTGCGGCATCGGATATGATAAGCGAAGAAACCAGGAAAACAGCAATCGAAATAGCCAATCAGATTGAATCTGAAGGCATTGTACTGCTCAAAAACGATGATGATGTTTTACCTCTTGAAACACGCAAGGTAAACGTTTTCGGTGCCGCTTCCTGTTCTATTGCATTTGCAGGTGCTGCCGGCTCCGGCGCAGTACGCTCATCCGATGCTGTAGGATTTTACGATGCCCTCACAAATGCAGGTATAGAGTATAACCAAAACCTCTACAACACCTATGCTAAATTTACAGGCACTAAGGTTGACCTCGGATTAATAGGCTATGTCATAACCGTGCTCAAACAGTTTTTCGGCGGCGGTCAATCCGAAATGCCTATCAGCCGAATCAGCGATTCTGCTTGGGAAGAAGCACGCGAATACTCCGATACTGCTATCATTGTAATCGGCAGAGTCGGCACAGAAATGAAAGACCTCAGTATTGAAACACTCAATCTCACTGCAGAAGAAGAACAGATGATTGAAAAGGTCTGTGAAAACTTCTCTGACGTTATAGTTGTATTCAATATTTCAAATATAATGGATATGTCATGGCTCGAGGATTACGACAGCATCAAAGCCGCTATGATTATGTGGCTGCCAGGTGAAGTTGCAACTGACAGCGTAGGTAAAGTGCTTACAGGCGTAGTAAATCCCTCAGGTAAACTTGTGGATACTATATCCTACGACATTGAAGACCATCCTGCATCCGAAAACTTCGGTAATTATATGTACAAAGGCATTTTCGGAATTCCGAAATACTTTGTAAATTACAGTGAAGGTATTTATGTCGGCTACAGATATTTTGAGACATTTGCACCCGAAAAGGTGCAGTACCCCTTCGGTTACGGTCTGTCTTACACTGACTTCGAATGGAATGTTACCGATTTCAAGGCTAACGATAAAGAAATCACTGCAAAAGTAAATGTTACAAACATCGGCAATGTTGCAGGTAAAGAAGTTGTACAGATGTATTTCTCCGCACCTTACTATGACGGCGGAATCGAAAAGAGTGCAATCGAGCTTGCTGCATACGGCAAAACAAAGCTTCTTGCTCCCGGCGAAAGCCAGACACTGTCATTAACTTTCAAAACAGAAGATATGGCATCCTATGACTCCAAAACAGAAGAAGCATGGGTGCTTGATAAAGGCGAATACAAAATCCATATCGCACACGATGTAAGAACATTTGAAAAGTCATTTACATATACCGTTGACGAAAAGATTGTTTACAAGACCGATGATAATTCGGGCAATGAAATCGGCAATCTTTTTGAGCAGGCAGAGGGTAACCTTACATACCTTTCACGCAGTGATGCAGAGGGCACCTACCCTGCTCCTCCTACCGATTACAGTGCACCCGACAGCGTTAAAAACAGCGACCAAAGGCCTGCTCCCACTACAGAGGGCACTGCACCCAAAACAGGCGTTAAATACGCTGATGGAGTTATTACTCTCAGCGACGTCGCTAAGGATGAATCGCTTTGGGATGCATTTCTCGACCAGCTTACGGTAGACGAAATGATTAAACTTATTGCAGACTGCGGCTATGAAACAGAGGCTATAGATAGGCTCGGTATTCCCGCAACATCGGATAACGACGGTCCTTCCTGTGTCAAAGGCTCAGGCGGTCTGCTTTACTCAGATTCAGGCCTTGCTTTCCCTGTTGCAACGGCACTTGCCTGCACTTGGAATGACGAGCTTGCAGAAGAATTCGGCGAGATAATCGGTGACGAAGCCAATCAGCTCGGCACACACGTATGGTATGCACCGGGCTGTAACATTCACCGTAGCCCTCAGGGCGGCAGAAACAACGAGTATTACTCAGAAGACCCGTTGATTTCCGGCAGAATGTCAGCAGCGGTAACAAGAGGTGCACAGTCAAAAGGCATTGTGGTTACAGTAAAGCATTTTGCTGCAAACGAACAGGAAACCAACAGACAGTCTAACGGTCTTTACACATGGCTGAGCGAACAGTCACTTCGCGAAATCTATCTTGAGCCGTTTGAGATTTCTGTCAAGGACGGCGGCGCAAAAGGTATTATGTCCGCATATAACAGAATCGGCTCAGAATGGTGCGGCGGCAGCAAAGCACTCATCACAGACCTTCTGAGAAACGAATGGGGCTTTGATGGCTTTGTTATTACAGATGCAAGTATCGACCTTACAGGTAACGGTTACCTCGACCCTGTGCTTGCTGTATACGCACGCAATGACGGTATACTTACAATGCTTTATGTTATATCTGCACCGCAGACAATTCTCTCGCTCAAGTTCGCTTATTGGAGAGACCCGATAGGTATGGGCAAAGCAATGCGACTTTGCGTATATGACATCTGCCGCATGAAGATGCAGACAGCTGCATTCCAAGCCTAATAATTATGTTATTGAAAGGAATAATTAACCATGGTTACGCATATCGTATTCTGGAAAGTAAGAGACGACGAAAAGAAGCAGGCAAATATGGAGCATATGTGTGAAATACTCACTGCCCTTGTCGGCAAGGTTGACGGCCTTATTTCAGCACAAGTCGGCTTCAACTTCAACCCCAAAGGATATGACCTCGCCTTATACAGCAAATTCGAGAGCAAAGAAGCTCTTGAGGGGTATCAGGTGCATCCCGAGCACCTCAAAGTCAAGGAGTTTGTGCACTCTGTAATCACGGACAGATGTGTAGTTGACTACGAAAACTAAAAATAAGTAAAAAAATTAAAAATTGTATTGACAATCTTAACTTAATTTGATAATATATTCCCGTTGTCAATTTTGTGGGTGTAAGGTTGTCAATCATGCGGGTGTAGTTCAATGGTAGAATTCCAGCCTTCCAAGCTGGTCGCGTGGGTTCGATTCCCATCACCCGCTCCATTGTGCGCTGGTAGCTCAGCTGGATAGAGCAACTGCCTTCTAAGCAGTAGGCCAGGGGTTCGAGTCCCTTCCAGCGCGCCATTTATGGTGGACATAGCTCAGTTGGTTAGAGTGCCAGGTTGTGGCCCTGGAGGTCGTGGGT
>JAFXCH010000061.1 GCA_017516485.1 Clostridia bacterium | reverse complement strand
AGCGCAGTTTAAACAGCTCGTCCTTCAGCTCAAGCAGCTTAGCATCCAGCTCTTTAGCGGAAAGCTTTCTGATTTCACTGGCTTTCATTATTGCTCACCATCCGTTTCTTCTTTAGTTACAAACTTGCACTTGATAGGAAGTTTGTTTGCAGCGAGACGCATTGCCTCACGTGCTACAGCTTCGTCAACGCCGGCGACTTCGAACATAACTCTGCCGGGCTTAACAACTGCTACCCAATATTCCGGAGAACCTTTACCTGAACCCATTCGAGTTTCAGCGGGCTTCTCTGTGATCGGCTTATCGGGGAAAATCTTGATCCAAACCTTACCGCCACGCTTTGTGTAACGAGTCATAGCGATACGGGCTGCCTCGATCTGGTTTGCTGTGATCCATGCGGGCTCGAGAGCAACAAGACCAAACTGACCGTAAGTAACTTTGTTACCACGGTGAGCGGCACCCTTAAGGCGACCTCTGTGGACTCTGCGGTATTTTACACGTTTCGGTAACAGCATTATTTTGCTCCCCCTTCCCTACGAGGCTTGCGAGTGTCGTGAAGAACCTCGCCTTTGTAAAGCCATACCTTGACACCGATGATGCCGTATGTGGTATGTGCCTCTGCAAAACCATAGTCAATATCTGCACGAATTGTCTGCAGCGGGATTGTACCCTCATGATAACGCTCTGTACGAGCGATTTCTGCGCCGCCGATACGGCCTGAAACCTGAGTCTTGATACCCTTTGCACCAAGCTTCATTGTACGGCTGATAGCCTGCTTAAGAGCACGGCGGAAGGAAACTCTCTTCTCAAGCTGAGCAGCGATGTTCTCAGCAACGAGCTGTGCGTTGAGGTCAGGCTGCTTGATTTCTACGATGTTGATGAAAACTTCCTTATCACCGGAGAGCTTCTTCTCGCAGATCTTCTTGAGCTTCTCGATTTCGGAACCGCCACGGCCGATAACCATGCCGGGCTTTGCGCAGTGAATGTTGATACGAACGCGCTTAGCGTCACGCTCGATCTCTACCTTCGGAACACCTGCGGGAGCAAGTGTCTTGAGGAGGTATTCACGAAGATTGTAGTCCTCGACGAGTGTATCGCCGAAAGAGCTCTTGTCCGCATACCAGCGGGATTCCCAGTCTTTAATGACACCGATTCTAAGACCGGTAGGATTGATTTTCTGTCCCATTTTTAACCTCCTCCTTTCTTATTCTTTCTCAGCCAGAGTAATTGTGATGTGCGAAGTTCTCTTATTGATTCTGTTCGCACGACCCTGTGCTCTGGGTCTGATTCTCTTGAGGATGGGGCCGGGGCCTACGTTGCAGGATGCAACATAAAGCTTGGATACATCCATATCGTTGTTATTCTCAGCGTTAGCGATTGCTGACTTGAGCAGCTTGCCAACGGGCTCACACGCGGCCTTGGGCGTGTATTTGAGAATTGCAATTGCCTTATCAACAGGCTGATTGCGGATTAAATCAAGCACGATCTGTACCTTGCGGGGTGCGATACGCACGAAGGTAGCTTTTGCTGTTGCTTGCATTTCTTACACTCCTTTCGACCTTATCTGTTTGATGTTTTTGAACCGGCGTGACCTTTGAATGTTCTCGTCGGAGCGAATTCACCGAGCTTGTGACCAACCATATCTTCTGTTACATAAACCGGAACGTGCTTACGACCGTCATGTACAGCAAATGTGTGACCTACGAACTCGGGGAAAATTGTTGAGCTGCGGCTCCAAGTCTTGAGAACGATCTTCTCACCGGCAGCATTCATAGCGTTGACTCTTGCTGCAAGCTTAGCCTGCACGTAGGGTCCTTTTTTAACACTTCTACCCATTATTAATAGCTCCTTTCGTCAACTTATTTGCCGTTACGACGCTTTACGATAAGCTTGTCGGAAGGCTTCTTGTGAGCTCTTGTCTTGAGACCAAGAGCAGGCTTGCCCCAAGGTGTGACAGGGCCGGGACGACCGATGGGGGATTTACCCTCACCACCGCCGTGCGGGTGATCACAGGGGTTCATGACGGAGCCACGGACTGTGGGTCTCCAGCCCATGTGACGCTTACGGCCGGCTTTACCGATCTTTACGTTCTCGTGTGTACCGTTGCCAACAACACCAACTGTTGCCATGCAAGTTACGGGAACGTTTCTCAGCTCACCTGAGGGGAGTCTGAGAAGAGCGTATGCGCCTTCCTTAGCCATGAGCTGTGCAGAGTTACCTGCTGATCTTGCAAGCTGGCCGCCTCTGCCGGGATAAAGCTCAACGTTGTGTACGAATGTACCAACAGGGATGTTAACAAGAGAAAGTGCGTTACCTGCAACGATGTCAGCGTCTGCACCGGATCTTACTGTTGCACCAACCTTAAGACCTTCGGGAGCAAGAATGTATCTGAACTCGCCGTCCTCATACTTGAGGAGTGCAATGTGAGCTGAACGGTTGGGATCATACTCGATTGTCTGAACTGTAGCGTTCATGCCGCTCTTATCTCTCTTGAAATCGATAATACGGTACTTTGTGCGATTGCCGCCGCCGCGATGGCGAACGGTGATTCTGCCGTAGCTGTTACGGCCGGACTTCTTGTTCATCGGAGCGAGAAGACTCTTGTGAGGTGCTACCTTTGAAAGTCCTGAGTAATCTGTAACCGACATGTTACGTCTTGCGTTTGTTGTCGGGCTATAGATCTTGATAGACATAACTTTCACTCTCCTTAAAGCGGCTTTGCGGAGTATGTCTGACTCCATACCTTACCGCCGGATAATAATTGTTTTAAATATTTATTACTTATATAATAAACATTACATCATGCCGTCGAAGAACTCAATTGTCTTGGAGTCCTCTGTAAGAGTAACGATTGCTTTCTTCCAGGAAGCTGTCATACCCTCAAAACGGCCGTATCTGCGGAACTTGCCGTTGCAGTTAACTGTGTTAACCTTTGCAACCTTTGTGCCCTCAAAAAGAGCTTCGACTGCCTGAGCAATCTCGATCTTGTTGGCATCCTTAGCAACTACGAAGCTGTACTTCTTGTCTGCTACGCCAGCCATGCTCTCCTCTGTGATGAGGGGGCGAATGATGATATCCTGTGCTAACTTGCTCATGCGTAAACCTCCTCGATCTTAGCAACAGCATCCTTGAGAACAAGGAGTGTGTCACAGTTAAGGATGTCGTATACATTCAGAGTGTTTACAAGGCTAACCTTAACACCTGCGATGTTACGTGCGCTTCTGTAGATGACATCATCCTTCTCAGGGAGAACGATGAGTGTCTTCTTGCCGGTGTTGAGAGCACCGAGAACCTTTGCAACTTCCTTTGTCTTGATTGCGTCAAGCTTAAAGAAGTCGAGAACTACGAGCTCATCACCTGCTACCTTAGAAGAAAGTGCAGACTTCATTGCAAGTCTTCTGACCTTCTTGTTGATGTCGCCGCCGTATGTGCGGGGCTTGGGTCCGTGAGCGATACCGCCGTGATACCACTGGGGAGCTCTTGTTGAACCCTGACGAGCACGACCTGTGCCCTTCTGGCGCCACGGCTTCTTGCCGCCGCCGCTGACTTCTGAGCGTGTACGGGTTGACTGTGTACCCTGACGCTGGTTTGCCAGATAGTTGACTACTACGAGATGCATTGCATACATATTCGGCTCGATAGCGAAGATGCCGTCTGCAAGCTCAATATCGGAAACTTTCTTTCCGCTGATATCAAATACTGATACTGTAGGCATTTAGTACACTCCCTTCCTTACGCTTTCTTGCAAGTGTCTTTGATTACGACGAAGCTGCCCTTGGGGCCGGGGATGGCACCCTTTATAGCGATGAGGTTGTTCTCAACGTCGATCTTGACAATGCTCAGATTCTGAACTGTTACTTTCTCATGGCCAAGGTGACCTGCAAGCTTCTTTCCCTTGTAAACGCGGGAAGGATCACTACATGCACCAAGGGAACCTGCGTGTCTTGCAACAGGACCTGTACCGTGAGTTTCCTTAAGGCGAGAGAAGTTCCATCTCTTGATTGCGCCTGCTGTGCCTTTACCCTTGCTTGTGCCGGTAACGTCTACGCTGTCACCAACAGCAAAGATATCAGCCTTGATAACGTCGCCAACGTTTACTGAAGAGATATCGGAGAGTCTGAACTCTCTGAGAACCTTCTTGGGAGCGACGTCTGCCTTAGCAAAGTGACCCTTGAGGGGCTTTGTAAGACGCTCGACCTTTACATCCTGGAAGCCGAGCTGAACGGACTCGTAACCGTCGTTCTCAAGTGTCTTCTTCTGTGTTACGGGGCAGGGACCTGCCTCAACAACAGTAACCGGAACGACCTTGCCGTTTGCGTCGAAGATCTGTGTCATACCGATCTTCTTGCCGATAATACCTTTTTGCATTTTGACTTTTCTCCTTTCGGTTATTGGTTGGCATTCAGCCAACATGACCTGTGAGAGCTATATTATGATGTATATAATATAGGGAACAGGCAATTTTACAGCTTGATTTCGATCTCAACACCTGCGGGAAGTTCAAGTGCTGTGAGAGCCTCAACAGTCTTGTTTGAGGGTCTTACGATGTCGATAAGCCTTTTGTGTGTTCTCTGCTCGAACTGCTCACGGGAATCCTTATACTTGTGAACAGCACGGAGAATTGTGACGACCTCTTTTTCGGTCGGCAGCGGAACGGGACCGGAAACCTGAGCGTTTGTACGTCTTGCTGTTTCGACGATCTTCTCTGCTGCTTTGTCTACGAGGTTGTGATCGTAGCTCTTGAGTCTGATTCTGATTTTGTTTTTGACTGCCATTTTTGCGCCTCCTAAAAATTTGGCGGGCAACACTTTTAGCACACGCTGCCGGGTGTTTCCAACAGCTACATTCAAAATCCGGAAAAGTATTCTTCCCTGAGTACTTTCCGGCTGGCTAAAGTGCAATTTCACCTATACCGCATCCGTGAGATGAACGCGCAGTACGCCTGTGAGATGAGCGCACCTGAGGTGAGAACTATTACTAGTCGCCCGGTTCAATGATCGGACATGCTCCACGGAAATTCCCTGCTTCAAAGAGCAGCCACCTTCCGTTTCCACGCATATCTGCACACTATCCTATTTAGCATGCTCTCGTATTGTATCATAGTGCACAAAGAATGTCAACTAAATTTGTAAAAAAAATAGAATTTTTTTGTTTTTTATTATTATATATAAAGCAAGGCTTTTTCAGCACCCTGATTTGTTAAAAATAACATAAAAATCACTATACTTTTTGTCAAAACCGTGTTATAATCCATTTTGTTATCACTTTTTATACTATTGAGATTGGAGATATCACACAATGTTAACAGATATTGAAATAGCTCAGTCCGCTAAAATGCAACCCATTACAGCTATTGCCGAGGCAGTAGGTATTCCTGTTGACTGCCTTGAGCCTTACGGTAAGTATAAGGCAAAAATCAACCTTGGCGATATTCCTGCAGATTTTGACAAGAAGGGCAAGCTTGTACTTGTTACAGCTATTACCCCCACACCTGCAGGCGAAGGTAAAACAACTACAACAATCGGTCTTGCCGACGGTATGAAAAAAATCGGCAAGAATGTTATGGTCGCACTTCGTGAGCCTTCACTCGGCCCCGTATTCGGTATCAAGGGCGGTGCCGCAGGCGGCGGTTACGCTCAGGTTGTACCGATGGAGGATATCAACCTTCACTTCACAGGTGACTTCCACGCAATCGGTGCTGCAAACAACCTGCTTGCCGCAATGCTCGACAACCACATCTATCAGGGCAATTCACTCAACATAGACCCAAGAAGAATCACATGGAAGCGCTGTGTGGATATGAACGACAGACAGCTTCGTTTCGTTACTGACGGCCTGGGCGGCAGAATCAACGGTGTGCCCCGTGAGGACGGCTACGACATTACTGTTGCATCCGAAATAATGGCAGTGCTCTGTCTTTCAACCTCAATGACAGACCTTAAAGAAAGACTTTCCAGAATCATCGTCGGCTACACTTACGACGAGAAGCCCGTTACAGCAGGCGAGCTCAAGGCTGCAGGTGCTATGGCGGCACTGCTTAAAGATGCTATCAAACCCAACCTTGTACAGACACTTGAGGGCACACCTGCACTTGTACACGGCGGCCCATTTGCAAACATTGCACACGGTTGTAACTCCGTTATGGCAACAAAGCTTGCTATGAGACTTGGCGACTACGCTATCACAGAGGCAGGCTTCGGTGCTGACCTCGGTGCAGAGAAATTCCTTGATATCAAGTGCCGCTACGCAGGCATCGCTCCGAGTGCAGCAGTTATTGTTGCCACAATCCGCGCACTCAAGATGCACGGCGGTGTACCCAAGACAGAGCTTGGTGCAGAAAACCTTGAATCACTCGAAAAAGGTATCCCCAACCTTCTCCGTCACGTTTCCAACATTAAAGATGTATATAAGATTCCGAGTGTTGTTGCAGTCAACCGTTTCCCGACAGATACCGATGCTGAAATTGAGCTTGTTATCAACAAGTGCAAGGAGCTCGGAGTAAACGTTGTGCTTTCAACTGTATGGGCAAACGGCGGCGACGGCGGCGTTGAGCTTGCAGAGGAAGTTGTAAGACTTTGCGAGCAGCCGAACGACAACTTCACATTTGCTTACGAGCTTGAAGGCAGCATCGAGAGTAAGATTGAAGCAATAGTCAAGAAGATTTACAGAGGTGCAGGTATAAGCATTCTTCCTGCCGCAAAGAAGCAGATTGATATGCTCACCAACCTTGGTTATGCAAATCTTCCCGTATGTGTTGCAAAGACACAGTACAGCTTCTCAGACGATGCAACAAAAATCGGTGCGCCCGAAGGATTTACAGTTACAATCAAGAATATCAAGATTTCCGCAGGCGCAGGCTTCATAGTTGTGCTCACCGGTGACATTATGACAATGCCCGGTCTGCCCAAGGTACCTGCTGCAGAGCGAATCGACGTAGACGAAGCAGGCGTAATCACAGGCCTGTTCTAATAAAACAGCATAAACAAAAGTAAGACCTCCGACAAGTTTGTCGGAGGTCTTTTTGTTCTGTGAACATTTGAATTTATTTATGCTGCAAACAAGTTTTTAAACCAATCGATAAAAGAAGTTTCAGACTCGTACTTGGGTGTATCGATTGAAGAATCCTTTACGATTGCAAAAGAATCGATACACTCTGCTTCACCGTCGATAATACCGTATGAATCGAAGTAGAGTGAGTTGCCATCGATACGGATTGCCGCAAAGACGGGATATGTTGCATCAACAATAGCCTCTGCTCTCGGGAAGAGCTCATCTGTATCTGCAGGGTCTTTTGTCTGGTAGTACTTGACGCCTGAACAGCCGTTGATTGCATATATTGTGCCGTCGGGGTTGACCTTTGCGGTATATGTCTTACCGTTGTTGTCAACGCTCATTTCGTAAACCTCAACAACCTCGTTGTTATTCATAGCATCTGTTCTCAGGTATACGTGGTCGTGACCCTGAAGCACCATATCAATATCAAGCTCAGGCATAAGTTTTGAAAGAGTTTTACGAAGCTCGATTACGTCGCCGTCATCATAGTGTGAGCCGTTTGAGTAGGGAGCCTTGTGAAGCATAACGAACTTCCATGTTGCATCGCTTGCGGCAGCGTCAGCCTTCATCCACTCAATCTGCTCATCGGAGATACCGTTATCCTCGTCATCATTTGAATTAAGCACGATAAAGTGTGCGTTGTTGTAATCAAATGAGTAGTAAGCACCTGAAATTGTATCCTGCTCGGGCACGTTGGAGAGGATGAAGTTATCGTCAAGTGCATACTCGCCGTGGTTTTCGTGATTACCTGCAGTAGGCATAAGCACGCTGCTCATAAGGTGGTCAGATGCCGAATTGAACAGCCACTTCCACTGCTTGAAGTTGTCACCGTGGTCAACGTGGTCACCTGTATGCATAAAGAATGATGCATCGGGATACAGCTCAAATGCCGTATCTACAAGGTTTGCCCACTTGTCATAGTGTCTTTCGGAGCCGCCCTGGCTGTCACTTACGTGGAAGAAAGTGAATGAATCGGAGTTGTCGGCAGTTTTGATAGTTGCCGTTTCACTCCAGTAGCCCTTTTGAGCATCGCCTATACGGTAGTAATAAGTAGTACCGGGCTTAAGACCTTCGATTGTTACATAGTGTCTGTTTACATCAAACTCATAAGTGAGAATGCCTGCAAGGCCGATATCAATACCGGGCATCTCGCGTCTTACAAGCTCGGTCTTTGCTGTAATTTCAACACCGTCGGGTGTTGAAGCAAGGTCATTCTTATCAAGTGAAATCTCGATATCTGTGCCGTCTACGCTCTTCTTTGTATACCAGCTGATATTTCTTGAAGTTGCCGCATCCTTACCAAAAGTAACCGCTACAGTTGAAGGCAGACGAAGATTATCAGCAGTTGCAACTACTTCGTAGCCGCCGTCTGTATTTGCTGTAAGAGTGAGGTTATAATCGCTTGGCTCCTCATCCACACAGAAAGCCTCTACAAAAGAAGCAAGCTCCCAGTCAATTGTTTCCATCTGGCTGGTTGTAATATACTCCTCCATAAGATGCTCAAGCAAGCCGTTGAGAGTTGACTGCTCAAGCACGCCTACTGCATTGAGAATTACAAAAACCTTGTTGATAATATTTGTAAAGGACATATCGTTAAGGCAGATTACGCGAAGCAGAACATTTACTGCTCTGACAAGCACAAAGCCAATTGTGCCGAACGGGAAAGCAGAGGGAAGATTAAGCTCAAGCGTTGAGAACAGCTCACCAAGCAGGAAATCATTGAGAACATACTCAATAATACCGTCGAGAAGTGCACTTGAAACAGCACCTGTCTGAAGTTGAGTCATCATATCTGTCATAAACGGATCATCTTCAAATGTGCCCTCATTACCGTACATATAAGCAATTACGCTTGAAACAAAGTCGCCGAACGTGCCACCCTTTGTTGCATCACCGAAGCCGTATGAATCAAGGAACTTGGTGCAAGGCACTTCGGAGAACTGCATATTAAGCAGGTCGTCAAGCAGATCGCTTGCAATACCCATAAGTGCATCTGTATCAGAAAGGTAAGCCTCATCAATCTGGTCACAGAGATCCTTGATAAGCCCCATAATGTTTCTTGAACCGAGAACTGTTATGCCTGCAAAGCCGATTCCGCCGCCGAGAAGGTCATCAAAAAGAGTCTCAAGGTCAAGCATTTCGCAAAGGAAATTGTAAAGGCCGCCTGCAGCCTTGATTTCCTCTGCGTAAGTGTCAAGATAATAGCCTGCAAGATCCATAAGCATACCCTTTGCAGAGTCGCCTACAAAGTTGATACCGAAGCAGTAGTTGCTGAAAGGCTGCTCATAAGTCTTGCCGTTGTATGTAAGGGGCTCAAGCTCATCGAAAGCATGGCTCTCGATTTGAGCGGTAAGCACACCCTTTTTTGTGTTGTCAAATGTTACGTTTCTGATAAGGTTAGGGAAGTTAATAACGGAAGCTGTTGCAATATCGTAGATAATGTTGCCGTTATCGGATATGTGCTGTGCGATATCGTGGATATGCATATGGCCTGTGAAAACATACTGCATACCTGCATCAGCAAGGCACTCACTTACATATTCACAGTCTTCGATAAGGAAGTCTGTAAGTGTTACAAGCTCTTTCTCATGGAAATGAGAAACCAGATTCCAGTGAGTCATACCGATAACACTGTAGCCCTTGTCTGAGCTTTCTTCAACCTGCTCAAGTACCCACTCGAAAACAGCTTCAGAAAATCTGCCTGCAGTTTCTTTCTCATCAAGTCCGCTTTCTGTAGCATCGGCAGAATAGATACCGCCATCCATTACAACAATACGGTAGCCGTTTTCAAGCTCGGCAACATACGAGAGGCCGCCTGCTTTTTCGCCTGCAGGAGGAGTAAATTCCTCAACAGCAAGGTCAAAGCCGAGGTTTGCATAAATCTCGCGGAACTCTTCGGGTGTAGTCATACGTGCGCCCTTGACAAACTTGCCGTTTTCAAATGTCTGTGCATTCGGGTTGTTTATATCGTGGTTACCGTTGGTAACAATAACGGGAACGCCTGTTTCCTTCTCCCATTTTTCAAGGATACCTGCAAGCGTTGTATGGCTTACATAGTCACCATCCTTTGTAAGGTCACCGGGAAGAAGCAGATAATCAAGCTTGCCCTGCTCAGCCTGCTTCTTGTAAAAGTTAAGTGCCGTTCTGAGAATTGAATCAGCAAGGTGAGATGTGCTTATTGTCTTTTCGCAAACTTCTGTTGCTTTATCCTTGTCGTCAATATTTGCCTGTGCATAGTAGTGCAGATCGGTCATAACACCAATCTGAATTTCACCAAAGTCCGAATTCTGTGCAAATACACTTGCAGGCACTGCGCAAACGAGCAGTGCAGCCACAAGAATTGCAGAAATAATTTTGATAAATCCTTTTTTCATAATCAATGCTCCCTGTTACTTTTCTGTGCGGTCAATAATATCTTTGAACTCTCTTGCAATAACGTGAGTTATCTCAACACTCAGACCGTTTGTTTCGTGGTAATGGTTACGGTCAAGGTTATCTCTGTAGCTTGAAAGATAAGCCTGAGTCGGATGAAGCACAGCATTATTGGAGGGTACCATATAACCTGTCATATCGTTTGTAACACCAAAGATAATAAGGTCAGGGTCGTTTGCAATTTCTGCAAGAGGTGTTGCATTGACCTCGGGGCCGATACCTGTGCCTGAATTTTCAGCATCAAAATAGCCACCGTATATACTTTCGGCAAATGCCTCACCGCCGAGAGTGAGAATTTTCTGCTTACCGAGCTTGATATAGTTCATCTCGGTAAGAAGGCCGAGACCGAGTGAGCTCTCTGCACAGTGATAAGCTCTTGAATTGCAGAGCTTGAGAATGAACATAAATGCGAGCACATAGTTTTCGATAGGAGCATAGTAAGGCTGGTGTACGAGAGTAATCTCTGCATCAAGCTCCTCATCATTGTCAATTCCGAGTGCAGCCTTGGCAAGCATTTCGCCGCCAAGCTTTGTGCGTTCAGCTCTGTCCTCAGCAACATCCTCAATATTGACCGCTGCAATTGCGCCGACACTGAAAAGAACATTGACGGGCTTGACCTTATTGATTGCTTCACGCAGATAGTAGGGATAATCCGCACTTACCTCGGTGCAATCACCGCCCATTGTGTTGGGGTGAGCACCACAGTTGATGAACCATGTTTCCGCACTGCCGTCATTTGGAACAAAACGGAATCTGGAAAGCTTGTCGTCACTTGCAGCTCTGCCTTCGCTGATTACATTGGGAACACGAACGGAGCCGATATAAAGCTTACCTTCCTTACGGTTTTCGTAAGCTTCGATACAAACCTGCTTGATCTTATCGAAAACAAGCTGCATATATTCCTTATCCATACCACTCTGAGGAGGCATAAGTCTGCCCCAATAGCCAACTGTATCGATACTTGCGTGGGAGTGTGAGCAGCTGATATTAATAAGCTTACAGCCGGTCTGCTTCGTGAAATCACTGAGTGAATCACGTACCGTCTTGACATCATAACCTGTAAGACCGATGATATCAGCACTTACAAGCACAATACCACCGCCGTCTTTACAGTCGAGCCACATTGCACGTACCGTAAGGGGATCGTGTACACCTGTAACGGGATGATCCATCTTGTAACCTGCTATGTAATATTTCTTTGCAGTTACGTCTGCAGGCATAATCTCTGCACAGGCAAAGCCTGCGTTGTAGAAATTATCGGTTTTGTTTTTCATTCTGATAGGCTGAGCTTTTTCAATAACGGGTGCATTACCCTTCTTTGCAAACTTCTTGCCCTTATTTGTCGCAACCTTCTTTAACACTTTGGTTGCAAGATCGCCGAGATCCATAGTTTTATCCTCCTTTATATTTTCAGGTAAATATTAGACCAATTATAATATAACATTTTAAAATATAAAAAGCAATAAAATAAATATAAAAAAGAGATGCACTTTTAAAAATGCATCTCTTTTCGATTGCTGTTATTTTAATCAAAGACCCTGAGGATTGTTTTTCTGCCAGTTCCAGCTGTCGGCACACATTTCGTCGATGCCGAATTTTGCTTCCCAGCCAAGCTCTGCCTTTGCCTTTGAGGGGTCGGAGTAGCAGGTTGCGATATCGCCATCACGTCTGGGGCCGATTACATACTTGACGGTCTGACCGCTTGCCTTCTCGAAAGCCTTGACAACATCAAGCACGCTGTAGCCGTTACCTGTACCGAGATTATAGATGTTGAGACCTGTGCCCGAGCAAGCCTTTTTAACAGCGCAGATATGACCCAGCGCAAGGTCAACAACGTGGATATAGTCACGCACACCTGTACCGTCATGTGTCGGATAATCGTCACCGAAAACATTAAGATGGTCAAGCTTACCGATAGCAACCTGAGTAATGTAAGGCATAAGGTTGTTGGGAATACCGTTGGGGTCCTCACCTATAAGTCCGCTCTTGTGTGCACCGATGGGATTGAAGTAACGGAGAATTACAACACTCCACTCATTATCCGATGCATAAAGGTCGGAAAGTACTGTTTCGATATAAAGCTTTGTTGTGCCGTAAGGGTTTGTAGTACCGCCTGCAGGCATATCCTCACGAAGAGGTGACGGATTGTTACTGCCGTAAACTGTGGCAGACGAGCTGAAAACAATCTTCTTGCAGCCTGCATCGCGCATAGCCTCGCAAAGAGTAACTGTGCCGCCGATATTGTTTTCATAATATTCAAGAGGCTTGCGGCAGCTTTCGCCGACAGCCTTAAGACCTGCAAAGTGAATTACAGCCTCGATATCGTTTTCGGCAAAGACTTTGTCAAGACCTGCCTTGTCACGGATATCACATTCATAAAATTTGAAGTCGCCGCCTGAAATTTTTTTGATACGATTAAGCGCTTCGGGCTTGCTGTTATAGAAGTTATCGAGTATAATAACATCATATCCGCTTTTAATAAGCTCGATGCTGGTGTGTGAGCCGATGTAGCCCGCACCGCCGGTTACAAGAATTGCCATATCATTTACCTCGCTTTACTCATTATCTGAAATAATATTATATAACGATTCGGTCAATAAGTAAAGTGAAAATAAAAATTTTCAGGAGCAACAGTATGCAGAATTTATCGGATATTTCAGTTGTAAAAGATTTACTCAACCGTCACGGCTTCAAATTCTCCAAAGCACTCGGTCAGAATTTCCTTATAAACCCTACGGTTTGCCCGAGAATGGCTGAAGCCTGCGGTGCAGACGAAAACACAGGCGTAATAGAGGTAGGTCCGGGTTTCGGCGTGCTTACGGCAGAGCTTGCAAAAAGAGCTGAAAAGGTTGTATCAATTGAGCTTGATGAAAGGCTTTTGCCCGTGCTTGACGAAACACTTGCAGAGTTTGACAATGTAGAAGTAATCAATTCCGATGTGCTCAAAGTCGACTTGCACAAGCTGATTGAAGAAAAATTCAGCGGTATGAAGGTTGCTGTATGTGCAAATCTCCCCTACTACATCACTTCCCCCGTAATAATGCATCTTCTCGAGAGCAAGTTGCCCGTTGAAAATATCACCGTAATGGTACAGAAGGAAGCAGCACAGAGGCTGTGCGCACCCGTCGGCAGCAGAGATGCAGGCGCGGTCACAGTAGCGGTAGATTACTATGCAGATGCTGAAAAAATATTCGACGTTTCGGCAGGCTCGTTTATGCCTGCACCCAAGGTTGACAGCAGCGTAATAAGGCTCAACGTCAGAAAACAGCCCCCAATCGACCTTTCCGATGAGAAGCTGTTTTTCCGTATGGTAAAAGCTGTTTTTGCCCAGCGCAGAAAGACCGCCGCCAATTCAATCAGTGCAGGAATGTCACTGCCTAAAGAGACAGTTTACAAAGCTATAGAAGCTGCAGGTTATGGCGAGAACGTAAGGGCGGAGAGCTTTACACTTAACGAATTAGCATCACTTGCAAACGAAATTTTTACCGTTACCCGACAATAATAACAACCGCTGTTATATCGTCAGGACGGTGTAAATCCGAATATTTAAGAGCAATTTCAACGACCCTTTCCGCCAATACGGAGGGGTCGTTTTTGTTGAAACTACTGAGTTTTTCGGCAATTTCACCGTAAGCCGCCTGCGGCACTCCGTCTGACATCATAAGCAAGCGGTCGCCGCGCCTGAGCTTCAGCTCTGCCCTGTCAAACTCAATTTCACGCAGAATGCCCAAAGGCATCGATGCTTTTCCGATTTTGTAAACCTTTTTACCTTTACAGACAAAACTTATTCCTGCGCCTGCTTTGAAGAATTCTGTTTTTCCCGTGTGAAGATTTATGCTCACCGAATCTATTGTTGCAAGCGTTTCATCGGCAGATTTTACAATCAACGCAGAGTTAGCAAGCCTTAGCGAGCTTTCAAATCCGAGACCCGAAGCAATCAGTTTTGAAAAAAGCCACGAGGCAACCGTACCGTCAACCGCCGCCTTCGGCCCCGTACCCATTCCGTCGCTGATAACTATAATTCTGTTACCCTCTCTGTCGCTGAAGCTGTCGATTTTATCGCCGCAAAGCTTTCCCTCCGCTATATGCTGAGCCTGTCCCGTACGCAGATTATATTTCGGTTTTTTCTCAAAGCTTATCAGCGTCGCATCATCCGTATGCGTAACAGACGGTGTGGCAAGCTTATAACCGCAGGCATTTTCCATATCATCCGTCAGCGCCGAGCGACTGATTTTGCTGTTTATTTTCTCTGCCTTTATATCGATTTTTGAGCGTGCACCCGTAGTTGAGCAGACTACCTCTTTCGGGTTTATCCCGTATCCCGAAAGCACCGCGGTGACTCTTGCGCTCGCCTGAGTATCAAACCTCGTTTCATCCGCAAAGCTGTGCGATATTTCTCTGACAGCGGTTGACAAAACAGAAAATTGATCACGCACAAGATGTCTTGTCTGTGCCGTCACGCTTTTTTCATCTTCGCCCGCTCCGAGCTTCACCATTTCGTCCGCAATTCTTTCAACAGTCTGCGACACTTCTTCAAGCCCTCCGCCGATGCTTTCAAGCTCAAGCAGGAGAGCTTTTTTCATTGTCTCAAACTCGGGCAGCGTATCATCAGAAACAAAGAATCTTGAATTCATCTCAAAGAAGCCTTTGGGAATAAGAGCAAAAATCAGAAGAGAAATGATAGTTTCGTATATAATAGTAATCACGCTGTATCTGTCTGAATTTGCAATAACCGTAACTGCGGCAACACCGGCATAACCCATGCATACCATAACCCTGCCAAACCGTGCAAGCAATCCCGATACAAGCCCTCCGAAGGTATAGAGTCCCCCGAGCAACAGATTTGACGGAGTTATGCTGACAGCAAACCCCATAACACCGCCTGCAACACAGCCTCCCGACACACCTGTCATCTGTGCGGAAAGCAAAATTACCACTGCTGCGGCAATATTCGAAAAACTGATACCTCCGAGTGTCAGTGATTTCAAAGCTACCGTCAGCATCGCCGCAAAAACAAGTGCACCCGAAAGGCTTCTGATATCCAACGGTTCTTTGCCCTTGAAAAAGCCTGCAGGAAAAGTGAGTCTGCTCAAAAAGCAGGCACAGCCCGCACTGATAATACCTTCACAAAGATATGTAATCAGACCGTCAGCATCAAATCCCTGTGCCACCATTACCGTTAAACCCGTCAGCAGACTGCAAAGTCCGCTGCTCAGCGGTGCTGTCAATCTGTTATTCTTTATAAAACCTGAACGATACAAGCAGTAATTTATAAGACCCGTACAGGCCGTAACCGCAATAAGCCTTGCTGTATAAGCTCCTTCTATATTCAGCAGACAGCCGCAACAGCCTCCGAGCGTTGCCGCTATACTCCTTCTGCCCGGCACCGATGCCGCAAACGCCGCAACAAAAGGTGACATATCCCATACTACCCTTGCATTGGCAAGCACAAATGCCGCAGCAAAAGTGAGTGCATGACTGTAAAAACTGCTGCTTGCAGGTGGCATTAGCTCGTGTATTCTCTTAATCACAACCGATTTTATACTCATTTATACGTCCTCACTGTTACTTTTGTACATTAAATCACATACAAAAGTATAACTTTTTATACAAAGAAAAAAATGTCGCTATTTTGTGTCTTTTTTTGAAAAAGTGTTGGTTTTTTACTATATATATGGTATAATACATCTATATATGTTGTGTAAGGAAGATTGGGACTATGGAAGAAAAGAACAATGACCTCATAATCGGCAGAAATGCCGTTTCAGAAGCACTCAAAAGCAACCGTGCTATAGATACGCTGCTTATTGCAAAGGGTGACAGAGGTGGCAGCCTCGGCAAAATCATTGGCGAATGCCGCGAAAGAGGCATCGTCGTAAAAGAGGTCGACCGCAAAAAGCTCGACTTTATGTGCGGCGGCGGCAGTCATCAAGGCGTTGCCGCATATGCAGCCGCTCACGAATATGCAGATGTAGACGATATCTTTACCGCAGCCGAAGCAAAGGGTGAAGCACCCTTTATAATCGTATGTGACGAAGTTGAAGACCCGCATAATCTCGGAGCGATAATCCGTACAGCCGATGCGGCAGGCGCACACGGCGTAATCATACCTAAGCGCCGCAACGCAACTCTCAGTTATGTTGTAGGCAAAACCTCTGCAGGTGCTGTTGAGCACGTACCGGTAGCACGCGTATCGAATCTCCCCTCTATGCTCGATGAGCTTAAAGAGCGCGGTGTATGGGTGTACGGCGCGGATATGGACGGTCAGAGTTGGTGTGAGACCGATTTTTCAGGCGGTGTCGCACTCGTTATAGGCTCCGAAGGCAGAGGCCTGGGCAGACTTGTCAAAGAAAAATGTGACTTTATAGTTTCCCTGCCTATGAAAGGTAAGGTCAATTCCCTTAACGCCTCCGTTGCGGCAGGCATACTTATGTTTGAGGTTTCAAGGCAAAGATAACCACCGGAAGGATTGAAACAAGCATGGATCTGAATAACTTAACATTTGATGAACTGCTTGACGCAATCAGAAGCGACAGTGGCTATCAGAATGCGCAAGCAGAAAAATTGAATAAAGAAAAAGCTGTTTCCGAGGTTGCAGAAAAAGCTTTCGAAGAGTCTGTTGTTTATGAAGAACCTCAGACTGAAGAAGCATCCGAAGCAACCGAAGAAGCTGCAGCTGTTTACGAAGCAACACAAACCGAGGAGTTTCTCTCAGAAAACCAAGAAACTGCAGTTGAAGCTGTCGATGAATCTGTTTCAGGCAAATCAGAAGAGATTGAGGAAAATTTCGAAGAAGTTGTAATCGAAAACCCCACCGAAATTACCGAAAAAGCAACGGTAATACTTTCAGCTTCTGAAGAAACAGCGGCAGAAGATACTGTAATTTACGAACCCGAAGCAACCGTTACGTCCGGGTCGGATACAGAACAGATATTTACTCCGCCTGCAACGCCGCTCAGCCTCTTTGAAACAGATCAGATTGAAGAAGAGGACACTCCGATATGGCGTATGCCCGATTTCACAGCCGAAACCTATCGCCCGTCAACTCTTAAAGAGGATGAAACTGTTATTCAGTCAGAGTCGGAGGCAACAGCTGAAGTTGCTGAAAGTATATATATCCCACCCGTAACTGCAGAGCCGATTGAACTTATACAATCTGAAGAGAACACAGAAGAAGAGCCGATTAAGATTTACACACCTCCAAAAAAATCCGGCGATATTGATTTCGGCGGATTTAATATAGAGGCAGATATTTCCTCACTTTTCCCCGATATATCAGAGGATGATATTGATTCTTTTTCCGATATCAACATCAACAACAGCGTGTCTGTCAGCTCTGTCACAACAACTCCGTCTTCAATCGAAAAAACGCGAGTTATCACTCCCGCAACAGATGACAAAACAAGAGTTATATCGCCCACACAAGACGATAAGACGAAAGCAATTCCTCCCGTAGCGGATGATAAAACCAAATCAATCCCCACTACAGCAGACGACAAAACAAGAGCTGTAGATTTCGGTGCTGTATTTGAGCGCCCCGGTATTGTTACAACAAGCAGTGCTTATGACAAAACGTCCGACCTTAACGCACTGCCGCACATATTACCTGCCGATGAATTCATCGGCAACGAGCCGAAAAAATTCGTACGCACAGGCGAAATACCAAAAATTGCGTCCACGCCCAAAGCTCCCGTAGTAAGGCACGAGGAAGACGAGCAGATGGTATTGCCCGGCTTCTTTGATAAAGAAGAAATTATACGGGTTGACGAAGATGTTGTCGAAGAAGAGCTTAAGCGAACAAGAAGTCGCAAGGTCAACAGTTTCCGCCTTGAAGGTGCAGAAATCGAAGAAACTTCTATGAGCGACGATGTATCACAGGAGCTTGCACAGGGAAACAGCGATACCAAAAAGCGCAGATTTTCCGCAACAAAAACGCACCATCGCCTTGCCAGACAGCGTGTTGAGTTCAACCGCCCCTCAGACGGAAAATCAGTGCACACCTTTATCACAAACAAAAAGCTGATGGCATTGCTCGGCACAGCAATATCGGGAATCTGCTCACTTGTACTTCTGATAACAACCGCTATTCCTGCGGTTGCAGATAAAATAAATGCAAGCTCAGCCGATATTCCCGCAACCTATTTAATATCACTCATCTGCCTTCTTGTTACAATCAGCGGTGCAATACCGAGCTGTATTACGGGTATAACCTGCTTCTTCAACGGCTCAGGTAAGCCCAATTCACAGACACCTGTAATAATCGCTGCTATCGCGGCACTGATACAGAATATAGTGGCACTGAGCACTTATAACGGCGAAACATATCCTCTGTTTGCACTTGCGGCAACTTTCCTGCTTTGCTGCTGCTCATTCGGAAATATACTCGTTTATTCACGCACGGGAGCAAACTTTGCATTCCTGTATAAGCAGGGCCGTGAAGGTCTCTATAGCGTGCGTTCAATAGATAACGCGATAGACGCAAACCGCGTCAGCCAGAATGTCGTTATGGGTAATGCAGATATACGTTACTCCGGCAAAATAAGATTTGCCGACAGATTTATGGCTTACTCACTTTCAAGCGACTCTGCTGATGACCTTTGTGCAAAGCTTGTACCGATACTTGCAGGTGTAAGCCTGATAATTGCAGTAATCGGCGGCATTATCACAAAGAGCTTTATCGGTGCAGTCACCGTATTCAGCGGCACGCTCTGTATGGGTGCACCTGCCTGTGCACTTATTGCAGCCAACCTGCCCCTGCTGCTTGAAAATAAAAAGCTCCGCGAAGACGGTGCAATAATTTCGGGCTATGCCGCAGCGTTTGAATATGAATCAACAAACGCAGTTGCAATCGACGCATCAGAACTTTTCCCCGGCGAAAACTGCAACATACACGGCATGAAGACCTTCAACGGCGTACGCGTTGACGATGCAGTGCTTACAGCAGCATCAATGTTGATAGCAGCAGGCGGCCCGATAAGCAGTCTGTTTAAAAACGTCATTATGGAGCATAATGAGCTGCTGCTTACGGTTGAAGACCTCAAATATGAAGAGAGACTCGGCCTTACCGGTTGGATAAGAAACCGCAGAGTTTTTGTCGGTAACCGTAAACTGCTCGAAAACCACAACATCGAAATACCGATGAGTATTGACGAATCCAAATACATCGGCGGTAACAGACAGATTATCTACCTTGCCGACGCAGGCAAGATAGCCGCATTCTTCGTAGTAAGCTACGGCAGAAACAAGAAGATTGCAGAATATCTCAGACAAATTGAAAACAACGGTATCAATATTCTTGTACGCACTACAGACTCCAATATAAACGAAAAGTTTATAGCGCAATGCTTCGACCTGCCGCTCAACTCCGTAAAGGTGGTAAGCAACGCTGCCGGCGAAGTGCTCAGAAACTATGCAGAGCACACCATACCTCATGAAGGTGCAAAGCTGATACATAACGGCACAGCCGCCGCATTCCTGCACGCAGTAAGCTCGGCAAGTAAGCTCTGTGCAATCGCAGGCAAAATAAGCACACTTCAGACATTCTGCATGGCTGCAGGTCTGCTTCTCACTGTGCTTATAATGATTTTCAGCGGTCCGCTGAGTCTGACTGCGTTACCGGTTTGCATATCACATTTTGTATGGATTGCAATCGCCGCAATAATACCTCTCTTCGAAAGAGAATAACATAAAAACAGCAGATATCCATCGATGCTGATATCTGCTGTTTTTATCTGTTCGTGATTCAAACTTACGGCAGTGCACCTTTTAAAATCAGTTTTTACTACGGTTGAAAAAGCTTCAATCTATCAGTCATTTCATTTTTAACTGCATCGTTTTCATGCATTTACTTTTTTTTAACAAAGTTATGTTATAATAAAATTAAAAAGGGCGGTGATTATTATGGGTGAAAATGTATATGTTTTTGTTCACGGCATGTTTGGCTGGGGTGAAAACGAAGGAATTGACAAAACTTTGCCTTACTGGGGTGCAACCTCGGGCAGTATTGTCGGTTTACTGCGCAATAACGGATATGAAGCCTATGCCGCATCAGTCGGTCCTATATCAGGTGCGTGGTATCAGGCGTGCGAGCTTTACGCTCAGCTGACAGGCACCCGTGTTGATTACGGCGAGTATCATTCAAAATGCTTCGGTCAGCGACGTTTTGGCAGAGAGTATAAAAAGCCGCTGTTTGATGGCTGGGGCGAAGATAAAAAGGTTCACCTTATCGGTCACAGCTTCGGCGGTATGACAATAAGGCTGTTTGCGCATCTGCTCACCTACGGTGCACCGGAAGAGATAGAAATGAGCGGCAGAGAAAACGTGTCGCCGTTGTTCCTCGGCGGTAACAATAACCTTATAACGAGCATTACCGCAATCTGTTCACCGCTCAATTGTTCAGGTGCTTATGAGGTTGCAAAAAATCTGGGTCTTATAACCTATACAAAAAATCTTTCACTCATATACGCCGCCGCTTTAACAAGAAGCTCTCTTCAAGGCAACTTTGCAGATTTTCACCTTGAACGCATCGGAATGCACGATACGCCAGGCCAAAAGGATAGGGTAAGATTTGTTGACGCATACCGAGCCGCGATGAAGGATATTGATTCAATAGATAACAATATGTCACCCTCAGGTACAGCAAGGCTGAATAACTATATTGAAATATGCGAGAATGTGTATTACATATCATACCAGTTCAACAGCGTTGAAAAGAAAATCATAAATCTGCCCACCAAAACATGTCTGCCGCTTATGACGATGACATCGGCACTTATGATAGCGGCAGGTTCAATTATGAAGGATGAACGCAGGAAGCACAATGATGGACTGGTTGATGTTCAGTCCGCCGAATATCCTGCCGATGAGCCTTATGTCAGATATGAGCAGGGTCAACCTCTTCAAAAAGGCAAATGGAATGTTATGCCGTTGTTTGTCGGCGACCACGGCACAGCTATAGGTCTGCTTGCAAATAAAGAAAAAACAAAGAAGTTTTATCTTGACCTTGCACAACTTCTTCGCACAACAGAAAACTAAAACGCAACGGGCAACCATAGAGGTTACCCGTTATTTTTTATTCGTGGTTTCTTATTTTCAGCAGTGCACCTTTTTCGAGCCTTGACACCTGTGCCTGAGATATACCTATTTCGTTTGCAACCTCAATCTGTGTCAGGCCTTTCATAAAACGCAGACCGAGAATTCTTTTTTCTCGTGCAGACAAATCCTCTATCGACTGTCTTATCAGTATTTCATCAATCCAGCCTTCATCATTGCCTCCGTCACCTATCTGGTCCATAACATATATAGTATCTCCGCCGTCATTATAAACAGGCTCATAAAGTGAAACGGGGTCTACAATTGACTCGAGTGCAATCACAACCTCTTCTTTTTTTATTCCCATTTCGTCGGCAATTTCGTTTATTGTAGGCTCTCTGCCAAGCTCGTTTACAAGCTTATCCTTCGCCTGGATTGCGTGATAAGCAGTGTCACGCATGGAGCGGCTGACCCTTACAGGGTTATTGTCACGCAGGTATCGTCTTATCTCGCCCGCAATCATCGGCACAGCATAAGTCGAAAACCGCACCTGCTGGTTTATGTCAAAGTTATCTATAGATTTTATAAGCCCTATGCACCCTACCTGAAAAAGGTCATCCATATTTTCACTTCGGTTTGCAAAGCGTTGAATCACGCTGAGCACAAGTCGCAGATTACCGTTTACAAGCTCATCTCTTGCCCTTTTGTCGCCTGCTTTTGATTTTTCGAGAAGCACACGTTTTTCGCTTTCCTTTAGCACTTTCAGCTTTGACGTATTTACTCCGCATATCTCTACCTTGTTAAACTGCATTTATCCCGTTACCCTCCTTGACAGTATAAGAAAAGTATGGGATGAGAATCGGGTTATAATACCGTTTCGGCTATGGAAAAATTTATAAAACAGATTGACCGCAATGTGCATAAATATTATAATAAAAAAGATATCAATATAAAGGATGGTGCATATTTGTGCTTTATATAGGTGTTGACCTTGGCACCTCCGCCGTAAAGCTGCTGCTTGTAAACGAGCATGGCGATATTCTCGGCGAGGTTTCAAAGGAATATCCCGTTTACTACCCTCAGTCAGGCTGGTCTGAACAGAATCCTGCCGACTGGTGGGAGGCTGTCAAAAGCGGTATAGCCGAACTTACTGCCGACTGCGATAAAGAGCAAATCGCAGGTATAGGCGCAGGCGGTCAGATGCACGGTCTTGTCGTGCTTGATAAAAACGACGAGGTTATCCGCCCTGCTATCCTCTGGAATGACGGCAGGACACAGAAACAAGTTGATTACCTCAATGGTGTTATCGGCAAAGATGTATTAAGCCAAAACACTGCAAACATCGCTTTTGCAGGCTTTACCGCACCGAAAATCCTCTGGATGAAAGAAAACGAGCCTGAACTTTTTGCAAAAATCAAAAAGATTATGCTCCCGAAGGATTACATAAACTATATGCTCACAGGTGTACACTCCTGCGATTATTCCGATGCTTCAGGCATGCTGTTGCTCGACGTAAAAAACAAGTGCTGGTCTGATAAAATGCTTGAAATCTGTTTCGTTACAAAAGAGCAGATGCCTTCTCTTTATGAGAGCAGTGATATTATCGGCACAGTAAAAGCCGATATAGCAAGCGAGCTCGGTCTTGGCGAAAACGTAAAGGTTGTTGCAGGTGCAGGCGACAATGCTGCAGCCGCAATAGGCACAGGCACTGTAGGCAACGGCAAGTGCAACATTTCGCTCGGCACTTCGGGCACGATATTTATTTCCAGCACCAATTTCGGCGTTGACCCCAACAACGCACTCCACGCCTTTGCACACGCAGACGGCTGCTATCACCTTATGGGATGTATGCTCTCTGCCGCATCGTGCAACAAATGGTTTATGGAAGACATACTTCACGATACCGACTACAAGTCAAACCAGGCTCCTATCACAGAAGATAAGCTCGGCAGAAACAATGTTTTCTTCCTCCCCTACCTTATGGGTGAGCGTAGCCCGATTAATGATACTTCTGCACGCGGTACTTTCCTCGGTATGAGTATGGACACAACCCGTGCAGATATGCTTCAGGCTGTTTTTGAAGGTGTTGCGTTCGCAATCCGCGACAGCTTTGAGGTTGCAAAGTCACTCGGTATAGACATTGCACGCAGTAACATCTGCGGCGGCGGTGCAAAGAGTGAGCTGTGGAAGAAGATTATGGCAAACATACTCGGAATTCCGCTTGACACTGTCAAAACCGAACAGGGTCCCGGCTACGGCGGTGCAATACTCGCAATGGTCGGTTGCGGTGAATTCGAGTCAGTTGTTGCCGCTTGTGAAAGCCTTGTCGAAATATCCGATACGGTTTATCCTGACGAAAAGTTAAGTTCACTGTACGACGAAAAGTACGGTACATTCAAAGAAATTTATCCGTCACTTAAAGCAATATTTAATAAGGAGATATAAAAATGAGTGAGATTTTTGCAGGTATTTCAAAAATAAAGTATGAGGGTGCAAAGAGCACCAATCCCCTCGCATTCAAGTTTTACGATGCAGAAAAAATTATAATGGGCAAGCCTATGAAGGACTACCTGCCCTTTGCTATGGCTTGGTGGCACAACCTCTGTGCCGCAGGTACGGATATGTTCGGCAGAGATACAGCCGACAAGGCTTTCGGTGCAACAGAGAAAGGCACAATGGAGCACGCAAAGGCAAAGGTCGATGCAGGCTTTGAATTTATGAGCAAGCTCGGTGTTGAGTACTTCTGCTTCCACGATGTTGACCTTGTGCCCGAGGCAGACGACATCAATGTTACAAACGCAAGACTCGACGAAATCACAGACTATATGCTTGAGAAAATGAAGGAAACAGGCATCAAGTGTCTGTGGGGCACAGCAAATATGTTCTCCAACCCCCGCTTTATGAACGGTGCAGGCAGCACAAACTCTGCTGACGTTTACTGCTTTGCAGCAGCACAGATTAAGAAGGCACTTGAGCTGACCGTTAAACTCGGCGGTAAGGGCTACGTTTTCTGGGGCGGCAGAGAGGGTTATGAGACTCTTCTCAACACAGACGTAAAGTTTGAGCAGGAGAACATCGCACGCCTTATGAAAATGGCTGTCGAATACGGCAGAAAGATCGGCTTCACAGGCGACTTTTATATCGAGCCCAAGCCGAAGGAGCCTATGAAGCACCAGTACGATTTTGATGCCGCAACAGCAATCGGCTTCCTTCGTCAGTACGGTCTTGATAAGGACTTCAAGATGAACATTGAAGCTAACCACGCAACACTTGCAGGCCACACATTCCAGCATGAGCTTCGCATAAGTGCAATCAACGGTATGCTCGGCAGTATTGACGCCAACCAGGGCGACTACCTGCTCGGTTGGGATACTGACGAATTCCCCTTCGACGTTTATGAAGCAACAATGTGTATGTATGAGGTAATAAAGGCAGGCGGCCTTACAGGCGGCTTCAACTTCGACGCAAAGTGCCGCAGACCCAGCAACACATATGAAGATATGTTTGAAAGCTACATCCTCGGTATGGATACATTCGCACTCGGTCTTATCAAGGCTGCCGCACTTATTGAGGACGGCAGACTCGACAGCTTCGTAGCAGAGAAGTACTCAAGCTTCAACAGCGGCATCGGCGCAAAGATTGTTGCAGGCGAAACCTCACTTGAGGAGCTTGCAGCATACGCAGCCGAGCTTAAGAACACACCTGCACCCATTTCAGGCAAGCAGGAAAGACTTGAAGGCATCGTCAACAGCGTGTTGTTTGGTTGATAATCACATAAAGTAAAAACTCCTTGCTGAGCAAGGAGTTTTTTTATTGCGGTTTTTCATTTATAAACACTCTGAAAAGCGGCAGGCAGGATGTGAAGAATTTTTTATACGCTTTGCAGTAGTCTTCGCTTTGCTGTGTTCTTTTGCAGCCACCGCCTCTGCAGATTGGGTAGAGCTTACACTCCTTACACCTTTCGGGTATTGTAAGACTTTCTCTGATAAAGTTCACGGCAGTTTCGCTGTGCTCCATTTGCGTGAAATCCGTATCGTGAATATTGCCGAGCAGGTATTCATCGGTGCAGTAAAAATCACATGGATAGATGTTGCCGTTTGCTTCGCTTACAAACTGATGCGAACAGTGACCCATAATTCCGCACTGCTCGGTAGGCTGGCCGAGGTAAAGCCTGACCCAATTGTCAAACTGACGGATGCTGACGTATTGATGCCGCACATAATCCTTGACATAAAGATTAAACAGCTTTATAAGGAAATCACCATACTGCTCGGGAGTCATATACAGTTCGCTTTTTTCAGTCGAGCCGAAGGGTCGCAGGCAGGGTATAAACTGCAGATAACCGAAATGCTGAAAGCGGAAAAAGCTGTATATCCGCTCAATATTTTCCGCACAGTAGCCTGTCAAAACAGTGAGAATGTTGAAATCTACCTTGTGCTTTTCCAAAAGGCGTGCAGTGTCTATAATGGTGTAAAACGAATTCTCACCGCCGGGCTTTTTGCGAAATTTGTTTGCTTCAATGTCACCGTCAAGACTTAAGCCGACAAGGAAGTTGTTTTCTCTCAAAAACTCTGCCCATTTTTCATCAATAACCGTGCCGTTGGTCTGCATACTGTAGAAAACAGGGCTTTTCTTAATATTCAGTTCGTTTACCGTTTTAACAAAATACTCAAAATAGTCAAGCCCTGCAAGAGTTGGCTCACCGCCCTGAAAAGCGAAAGCTACACCCTGACCGTCAGCGTATTTAAGTGCCTTTTCTATAAGCACACGGGCTGTATCTTTACTCATAACACCGAAGCCGAGGTGCTCACGGTGCTCGGAAACGTCACGGTAAAAGCAGTATTCGCACGAAAGATTGCACAGCGATGAAGCAGGTTTTATCATCAATGATAAAGGCGGCATATTATGAAATCACACCTCGTCTGTTGTGTTTGAAATCGTCTATCACTTCGTGAAGTTTTGCTTTGTATCTGTCGGAGATTTCGGGATATACGGGAGTGCGGTTGTAGTTTTCCGCATAGTCATCGTTGAGTATGTGAAGCCAGTTTTTGCGGTTTTTATCAAAGAATGCAGAGTTGTCATTCTGTATCTTTTCAAAATATTTGAACGAAATATATTCGTCATCCAGCACACTGTAATCGTAATCGGGATAGAGGGATTTAACCTCAGCTGTCGGCACGGCATACTGAATTGCTTTTATCTTCTCACGCTTCATATGCAGAATCGGATGCTCTTCGGTATGAATAACCTTATCATCCTTTATAAGCTGAGCCATTGAAATACCGTCAATCACACGGTCAGTCGGCAGATAACTTTTCTGTCCGCCGTTGCCTGTAATACCGCAAAGGTCGACAAGTGTCGGATAAAGGTCAACGAGCACTGCACTGCTCTCTCTTTCGGTCTGTTTTTCGCCGAGTGCACCGTTATCGTTATCCCAACGAATCATAAACGGCACCTTCTGGCCGCCCTCGTAGGCAAGGTATTTACCGCCGCGCAGGTCACCTACCGAGCCTTCAAGTGCAGGGCCGTTATCGCTTGTGAAAATGATTATTGTATCGTCAAGCACACCGAGCTTTTCCATTTCATCAAAGAGAATACCGAGGTAATGGTCAAATTCCGTCACGCAGTCGACATATGTACCCATACCGCTTGTACCGTCAAAATCGTCACCTGCATATACAGGACCATGAGGCCACGGCGAAGCATAGTAGGCAAAGAAAGGCTCATCGTTTTGTGCTTTGTCGGTAATCCAGTCGGTGATTTCGTTGTGAATCCACTCGGTTGCATTGCTCTGGTCTTTAAGCTCGTCTGTGCCATGTACAATCTGCCACTCGCCGTTTTCTTCGGTCACATGGTAGAAGGGCTTCATATCGTTTACATGGTGGCTGCCGTAGAAATAGTCAAAGCCTTGATTTGTTGGCAGATACTCGCCGTAATCGCCGAGATGCCATTTGCCGAAACAGCCTGTGGAGTAACCTGCAGCCTTGAAAGTTTCAGCAATAGTAATTTCATCGCCGAGCATACCGTCGGCATTGTTGCCCATTTCAATGGAATTGAAAATTCTTGTCTGTGCAAACGGAGAAAGAGTTGCAACAGTAGGATAGATAACATTATCTGCATAGCCTCTGTAGGGATATCTGCCCGTAAGTGCGGCAAAGCGTGCAGGAGAACAAACGGAGTAAGCCGAATAGAAGTTAGTGAAATTAAGTCCGTTTTCACCGATTGAATCAATATTGGGTGTGTCATAAATCGCACCGTTGAGCGACACGTCACCCCAGCCGAGGTCATCCATCATAACAACAAGCACGTTTGGTGAATCGGCACCGTCTTTTTTATCAACACCGTTGAGATATTTGTCGTGACCCTCCCAGAGTCTTTCTGTGTTGGGCTTTGAACGCAGATTCATTGTAAGCACGTAAAGCACACTTGTACCAAGCAGACAAACGCACATAACAGCACAAACGGTTGCCTTTATTCCGCTCTTTTTAAAAGTATGCTTTGCAGAAAAATACAAACCCAACAGTGACAAAATCCACGGGGATGCAATAAGAAGATTGCCGAGAAGTCGGGTAAAGAAATTACCTTCGCCCGTAAACAGCGGATGTGCCGCAGAAGAAAAGCCTGCAAGACCCGAAGTGAATGCACCGAAGCCTGCATCGGCACCGAAAATTATGTAGTAAAGCACAACACCCAGACCCGACAGTGCATAGCCGAGAATCATAGGCGTGTAGACTTTTCGTTTGAATATAAGGCTGAGCGTAATAACCGCCGCCATAATGCAGTTAAACGCAACCAATACAACCGCAACGATGTTGAGGCGGATAACAAGAAGCGACACCGCAAGCAGTGCACCGACTACCATAAGAATAATCGGAAAAATCTTTTTACCGGAATCGAGCTGAATATCTTTTTTCATCACAGTCCCTCCGAATTTTATATTATGTTTTAATTATATTATTACATTGTAAATTGTCAAGAGAGAAGGAAAGGAATTGTAGGTGTACGATTAACATAAAACACTTACACCACAGTCCCATTTACGGGACTCAGGGCTTCAGGCATATTGAGATTGCTTTTTTCAAGTAATATAATATATATGAACACTGAAAGGAGCTGACATTATGCCTGACTTTGATGACTTTTTTGCATTCAAAATGACTTCTTCCGACAATAATTCGGGCAGTGAATCAGGATGTTCTACAGGTTTTATTGCGTTAGCTGCCGTCATTTTTATACTGTGGCTTATAGGTGTGTTCTTCGGGTGATTTGATATTATATCTTTAGTTTACAGTTTTGAATTTTAAAAAAGCCTTACGGCTTTTGTTATGATATATTCGCCTTCAAACTGCCCGAAGGGCAATATAACGATGCGAAGCATCTCATAACTGCGAAGCATCATAACTCGCCGCAGGCGAATATAACTGAAAAAAGCACTTGCGTAATGCAAGTGCTTTTTTCTTGGTGGAGATGGCGGTAGTCGAAACCGCGTCCGAAAACCCATTACCACAACTTTCTACGAGTGTATCCGTTCTTTTAGGATTCCCCTCAGGTGACGCCGGACGGCAGGCTTCACCCTACGGTAGCCTTTAATTCATGGTGTCGTACAAGGCTAATCCGACACGCACGTTCACCGCTAATCGACGCCGTTATCCGGCCGCGGTACTCCCGGTAACGACGGCTGCTATAAGTTAAGCAGCTTTAAGAACTGTATTGTTGTCGTTTATTTTTAATAAACTGCAGCTTTTATAGCGGGTCTGCACCGCTACTCGCTTATCATGACTCTGAATCCCCGTCGAAATCCTTTCATCCCCGTATATCACACTTGCGTGTGAGTGAATAAGTAATAATGAATAGTGAATAGTTATTACCCTACACTCAACGCAAGATATGTTATTAACTTATTTCAATAACCACGTGCTGTCCGTTTTCGTCAACAACATTCAGTATTTCACCGGTTACGCCATCATCAATAAGATTAAAAATATTATCAATCTGACTGTTGTTGAGTGACGACGAATCCACATTGACTATTCCCGAAATTTTCAGACCGAGCTTTGTGAATTTTTTTACGGTACTCAAAGGCAACGAAACATTTACAGGTTTTTTGCCTTCGCCTGTAACTTTAATTTTCAGGTTAAGGTTACTTAAATCTGCAGGCTTAGCTTTTTCAGGCTTTTCGGGAGCAGTGCCGCTGAGCAACTCGTCTGTGCTTGTACCGAGAAGCATTGAAATTTTGGGCAACAGCATAATATCGGGACAAGAATTATCATTTTCCCATTTTGAAACAGCCTGTGCCGTAACACCGAGAAGCTGTGAGAACTCCTCCTGAGTATAACCTTTTTTCTTTCTGAGTTCAGCAATTCTTGAACCGAGAGTAGAAGCCTTTTCATCATTAATCGGCTGATTCGGCTCATCCTCTTTTTTACTCTTATGGAACAGTGTCATTTTATTTTCTCCTTTCGGCTTTGTGTTGCCTTCATTCTAACGGAGAATGCTTCGAAAATGAAGCGAACAAAGGTTGATTTCACTAAACCAACAGTTAAATGCACTACCTAAACCGCTCAACCGTTGGTTGTTATTGGTTTCTTGCCGCTAAATTTCGTTCGATATCTCTTTGTGCATCTTTCTTTGCGGCTACAGCTCGTTTGTCATAGAGCTTTTTACCCTTGCAAAGACCGATTTTGAGCTTTGCTCTGCCCTTTACAAAATAGATTGAAAGAGGAATCAATGAAAGACCGTCCTGCTTTACCGTGCCGTAAAGGTGATTGATTTCACGCTTATGCATAAGCAGTTTTTTAACTCTGAGAGGGTCACGGTTGAAGATATTACCCTGCTCATAAGGGCTGATATGCATACCGTTGGCAAAAATCTCGCCATCTTTGATTGAGCACCATGAATCCTTGAGATTCACTCTGCCCTGACGGATTGACTTAACCTCTGTACCGAAAAGCTCGATACCTGCCTCGTACTCTTCAAGAACAAAGTAATCGTGATATGCCTTTTTGTTTTGGGCAACCGTTCTGCCGTTTTGTGTTTCCAAGGCGTTATCACTTCCTTTCCTATGTCCTTGGAAGAATCATTTTATCATATTTTTTTGCATTGTCAAGAAAAATAATCTGACAAATTTTTTGCCTGTTTATTTAACAATGAATTGATTTATCAATTCAAATCATGTTGCGCTAAGCAACAAATCATGGCTTTACGCCAAATCATGCGAAGCAAATCATTTTATGTTTACTTTTATGATTTGCCTTACGGCATGATTTGATTTCTTCGAAATCATGATTTGCAAAATTTCATTTTGCGTGATTTGCGTTTTTGCAAACGCATTATTATTCGACAATATATTCCTTATTCTCATCGAGCAGATACATCTCTGCTATTACCTCGAGGTAAATTCCCTCAGGTCGGTAATCCTCGCAAAGCACCTTGCCCTCTGTACGGAAGCGTGCCGCAACAGCAGACTTTGAATAAGGCAGTATCAGCTTTGCCTGCCTGCGTGTGGGCGGAAGTGCGGCGGCAATTTCGGCAAGAAGCTTATCAAGCCCCGTGCCGTTTTTCGCACTTATCATAACGCTCTTACCGACTGTTGGCAGGTCACCTGTCGATTCGATAAGGTCGCATTTATTCATAACAGAAATTATCGGCTTATTCATACAACCGAGCTCTGTAAGCAGGTCTGCCGTAACACGAAGATGCTCAGCACATTCGTCTGACGATGCGTCGCACACGTTGAGAATTACGGTTGCACTCGCCGCCTCTTCAAGCGTGGATTTGAACGCTTCGACAAGGTGGTGAGGCAGTCTGCGGATAAGGCCGACTGTATCAATAAGCATTACGCGTCTGCCGTCGGGCAAATCAAGACCTCTTGAGGTAGGGTCAAGAGTTGCAAAAAGCTTATCCTCAGCCAGCACGCCTGCTTCGGTGAGCGTATTCATAAGAGTAGACTTGCCCGCATTTGTGTAGCCGACTATTGCAACAGTCTGCACACCGTCCTTAGCACGTCTGGAGCGGAGATTGCCTCGTCTTTTCTCAAGACCTTCAAGCTGCTCCTCAAGTGCGGAAATTCTGCGGCGGATATGACGTCTGTCACTTTCAAGCTTGGTTTCACCGGGACCTCTTGTGCCGATACCGCCACCGAGACGCGAAAGCTGAACACCCTTACCCGTAAGACGCGGAAGCGAATACTTGAGCTGTGCAAGCTCAACCTGCAGCTTACCCTCACCCGATACTGCACGTCCTGCAAAAATGTCAAGAATAAGGGTTGTACGGTCAACAACACGCACGCCTGTTTCGTCTTCAATATTGCGTGTCTGCGACGGAGTAAGCTCTGCATCAAAAATCAGCAGGTCGACTTCACTGTCCTCGCAAAACATTTTCAGTTCTTCAAGTTTACCCGAACCTATATAGGTTGCATTGTCGGGTTTATCGCGCTTTTGCGTCATTCGTGCAACGACTTCTGCGCCTGCAGTTTTTGCAAGCTCCTCAAGCTCATCAAGTGAGCTGTCGGGGTCGTACTGATCGAAATCAACGCACACAAGCACAGCTTTTTCGGGCTGCTGAGAGTTTTCGTAAAATTCTTTCATAAACTTATTCTATGCCTTTTAATGCTTCTAATTCAGCTTTTTCAACTTTAATTTTTGTGTCTTTGATAATGTTTACGTCATGTCTGTGCACACTGATGGGTGCGGCATTGGGGTTACGGTCAAGAGTAACCTTGAGCATACCCGTAAGCAGATTGACATCGCTTACAACACCCTTGCCCTCTCTTGTATTTACGATTGCACCTACCTTGGGAGTTACACGGAGCAGATGCTCGTAAGACTCCTGCTCATACTTAAGACAGCACATAAGCCTGCCGCAGGTGCCGCTGATTTTGGTGGGGTTGAGAGAAAGACCCTGCTCTTTAGCCATCTTGATAGAAATAGAAACCGACTGAAGGTCATCAATATATGTGCTGCAGCAGAAAGGTCTGCCGCAGATTCCGAGACCGCCGAGCATCTTTGCCTCATCACGCACACCGATTTGTCTGAGCTCGATTCTTGTATGAAATACACCTGCAAGATCTTTTACAAGCTCACGGAAATCGACTCTGCCGTCGGCTGTAAAGTAAAACAGAATCTTACTGCCGTCGAGTGTATACTCAACGTCAACAAGCTTCATACCGAGGCCGTGCTTTTCAATCTTCTTTTCGCAGATTTCGAGTGCTTCAGCCTCTTTTTTCTTATTTTCTTCAAGCTTTGCTATATCTTCCTTTGTAGCTTTGCGGATTATTTTCTTGAGAGGCTTTACGATTTCGCTCTCGGGTACATCGGCAGGCTCTGCTGCAACCTCACCGCATTCGATTCCTCTTGCTGTTTCGACAACTACCTTTTCGCCAAGCTCAAAATCAAGACCGATAGGGTCAAAGTTATATACCTTGCCCGCTTCCTTGAAACGGACACCTACTACTATTGCCATTGTTTTACCTTCTTTATATTTTTTAGTTGTTATTTATCTATAGCCCGTCTCAGCATACTGCAGAAGCGTGTTACGAGAAGGGTTTTGTTTGCGTTTTGTGCGGCATTTTTTTCAAGCTCGGCAACCGTATCGAGCAGTCTCATAAGCTGCTGCAAGGTGCAGATGCGTGAAAGTGCCGTAGCTTCGTTGACCGCACCCGAAAGGAAAACCGCAGACGAACTCTGCTTGCGTGCAACGGCGTCTCTGAATACAAGCCTGAGCTGTGCGAGAGTGAGCACAAGAAGCTCCTGGTCACGCTCGAATATACCCGTTTCGCTCATCAGGTCAAACTCATTCGGAGAAATGAGTGCTGCAGTTACAAGCCTTGCCTTTTCGCAGGCATCCTCGTGCTTCTTATTGAGCGAATCGCTCAGCTGCTGACCGAGGCTGTAAACAGCCGCACGCGAAATTATTGTTTCAAGCAGCACGGATGCATTCGGGAGAGTAAGCACAAAGCGTACGTACTCAGGCGGCTCCTCGAGTATTTTAAGCAGTGCATTCTGTGCCTGCTCGTTAGCATACTGCATATTGTGAAGCAGAAATACGCGGCGTTTTGCTTCATTCGGAAAAACGAAAGCATTACTGCGTATTGTACGCACGGCATCAACCTTAAGCGGTGCCGCATCGTCCTGCGAAGCAAGTGATTCGGATATATCGGGGTGAAAACCCTTGCCTGCTTTTACACAATCGGGGCATATACCGCACGGCTTTTCGCCTGCACCCGAGCAAACGTGAGTACGGCTGATAAGACGTGCAAGCTCAAGTCTCTCCTTTTCGTTGCCGCCTTCAAGAATTATTGCGTGGGGCAACCTGTCGGCATCTGCCGCAGTGCTGAGCAGACTCTGCAAATCCTTATTTATTTCAAGACCCTGAAAATTCATCTGTCAGTCCCTTACAGCTTTACAAATTTATCTACATCTACAACAAAAACAGTTGCGCCGCCGACCTTTACCTCAAACGGCATTGAAGCAACCGAGCCTTCACTCTTTGAAGGGGAAGTCACAACCTGCTTGTGGCTGTGAGCTTTTTTACCTATAAGTGCTATTACATCGTCAACCTGCTCTTCTTCAACACCGATAAGCAGGGTTGTATTTCCGGCACGCATAAATCCGCCCGTGGTAGAGAGCTTAGTTGCACTGTAACCCGAGCGTGATATTTCATTCAACACAGCATTGGCATCGTCACTGTGAACAATTGCGATTACAAGCTTCATGCTCATATTATCCGCTCCTTAAAAATCAAAGATTATTCTGCTCTTTATAAGCCTTGAGTGCTCTTGCGAGCTGGTCGGGACAGGAAGTCGGCTTAAAACCGCAGGTAATACCGGAAAGCTTTGCTATAGCATCGTCAATATGCATACCCTTGACAAGTGCGGCGATACCTTTAAGGTTACCTGCACAGCCGCCCATAAATTTTACTTCTTCGATTGTATAGCCCTCAACCGTAATGTTGATTAACTGTGAGCAAGTGCCCATTGTTTTGTATGAAAAAGTCATAGCTTTAATACCTCACTCGGTGTTAATGATAATTTTAACCCATTATTAATAAATAATATACTAATACAACTTATATGTCAAGTAAAAGGGAAACAGGCGTAACGACTTTTAAGCCGTTACGCCTGCATCAGGAATGGGGTGGGAAATGAGATAATTGTCCTTTTATGCAATATACTTGTCGGTTGCTCTGCTTTCTGCAGATGTATTGTCTTTGACAATATGAAGTCTGCTGCGTCTTGCTGCTGCAATTTCGTTTGCACGTGCATTACGCTGAGCACGGAGCTTTGCAACCTTCTTCCTTCTGAAAGTAATAACGATGCGTGCGGCAATATAACCTATTCTGTCCGCAACGAAATCCCATACTCTGTCTTCAAAAGCGATAATCTTATCCTCATACCATATACCGGCAAGGACGGCTGTAAGAGCGAACACACCAAAAACTATCTGTAATCCAAACATATTTAAACTTCCTTTCTTTGCTGACGTGATTTTTCGCCGAACATTTCGTGAACGTTTGTTCTTTACAACTACGATTATAGCACGTTTTTCGAACAAGTCAATACAAATGTTCGAAAAAAATTGCAGTTTCAGTCCTATTTTCGGGACTAAGGTCGATGTTTTTATAGTTTGCAATGTAAAATATGCAATTCGCAATTATTTACCAATGTCATTCTGAGCATAGCGAAGAATCTTAACCCGTTTCACTCAGGATGACAGAATAATTTAGCAGAGAAATTCTACCGGTACATTTTTCGTCACATTTCAGTTAACAGCAAAAATTTAAGTTGACAAGTCTATACTCGGGGAGTATAATGACAACACAATCAAAAATGAGTGGTGGAGTCTGTCATAGAGTGTTTATACATTCTATTTGTTTTTGTATTGTAATTGGATGAATATATTTTTCCGGTTATAATGGCAGAATCTGTTTTTCAGGTTCTGCTTTTTAATTTGATTTCGTGACTCTGAATTACGGAGGTAATTATGGCACCTATCACCATAACGGCATTGGTAATATTCGCAATTACATACGTACTGATGCTCGTTTCACAAAAGTTCAGACCTTACATTACGGTCACATCGGCAATAATTTTTGTCATCCTCGGCTTAACGGCTCAGTTCTCGGGTTCGGATTTCTTTTCACTCGGCGGCGGAGAAATGTTCAGTTACGGTTTTTTACCGGCATTGAGTGAAATTGACTGGAACGTAATTATGATGATTGCCGGCACTATGGGCACTGTCTATCTCTTCATCGAGTCCAAAATGCCGCAACTTATGTCAGACATTCTTATATCAAAGATGCCTAATGTAAAGTGGATTATTGTTTCGCTCTCACTGTTTGCAGGTATAGTTTCTGCATTTGTCGATAATGTCGCAACCGTTATTATGATTGCACCTGTCGCTCTTGCTTTCTGTAAGAAGATAAATATTTCACCCGTACCGTCAATTATATGTATTGCAGTTTCATCCAACCTTCAGGGTGCGGCTACACTCGTCGGCGATACAACATCAATACTGCTCGCTAAGGAAGCTGACCTTGATTTTTCTGACTTCTTTATCGACAGAGGCAAGCCCGGTATGTTCTGGGTTGTTGAAGCAGGTGCAGTTGTCAGCGCCTTTATAATACTGTTTATGTTCCGCAAGGAAAAGAAAAAGATTGAAATTAACACACGCACAAAGGTTGAAGACAAATTTCCGACTTTCCTCCTTGCAGGTACGGTTATTGCTCTTATAGCCGTATCGTTTATCCCTTACAAAGACAACGCAGACGGCGGATTCTACAAGCCGGAAATCACAAACGGTATCATCTGTATCGGCTTCTTTCTCGTTGGTGTTATCCGTGAGCTTTTGATCAAAAAGAACAAAAACATCGTCAAAAACGCATTCAAGGAAATTGACTACTATACAATTGTACTGCTCACAGGTCTCTTCGTTGTAATCGGCGGTATCAAGAATGCAGGCGTTATCGATGTTATCGGTCAGGCTATAGCAAAGCTTGGTGCAGGCTCACCCTTCCTTATTTTCACTATTATCGTATGGATGTCTGTCCTTCTCTCAGCAGTTATCGACAATATTCCCTACACTGCAACTATGCTCTCAATTGTACCCGTAATTGCAGGCGACATCGGCATTGAGCCTACTCTGCTCTACTACGGTCTGCTCTGCGGTGCAACCCTCGGCGGTAACCTCACACCCATCGGTGCAAGTGCAAATATTGCAGGTATCGGTATTCTGCGTAAAGAAGGTTACGAAGTCAAAGCTAAAACATTTATGAAATACGGCGTACCGTTCACACTTGCTGCAGTTATTACAGGCTATACTCTCCTCTGGTTCATCTGGAAACCGTAAAACAAAGCAAGAAAAAACAGGCAACCGACCTTAGTCGATTGCCTGTTTAATTCTTTATAAGCCTGATTTATGCTTTCTTTGAATCAAGAAATTTGTAAACAAGTGCTGCAAGCACACCGCCTACAAGAGGAGCTGCGATAAACACCCATACGCAGGAGAGTGCGTCGCCGCCAAGAAGAAGAGCAGGTCCGAAGCTTCTTGCAGGGTTTACGGAAGTACCTGTGAAATGGATACCGAAGATGTGAACGAGTGTAAGAGTAAGACCGATAACGATACCTGCAACCGCACCGTTCTCAACCTTTGATGTAACACCGAGAATTGCGATTACAAACACGAAAGTAAGAATAACCTCAACAAGGAAAGACTTGCCTGCACTGCCCTCAAACAAACCGTTTGCACCAAGGCCGTAATCCTTACCGATGATACCCATAAGAGCAGCTGCGCCTGCAATTGCACCGGCAAACTGAGCAACAATGTAGCCGATAAAATCCTTGATGCCGAGCTTACCGCTGACAAGCATTGCGATTGAAACTGCAGGGTTGATGTGACAACCGGAAACGTTACCGATTGAGTAAGCCATAGCCACAATCACAAGGCCGAAAGCAAGTGCCGTAATAAAATAGCTGATGTTTTTGTCATTTGTTGCACAACCGCTTACTGCTGCAGTACCGCAAGCAAAGAGCACAAGCACGAATGTACCGATAAACTCTGCAACATACTTTTTAATTGAGTTCATTATGTATACCTCCAAAAAATATTAGCTTAAAGCTGACTAAATAATAACAGTATTATTCGATTAAGTCAATAATTATGAATCATTTCTATAATAAACAAGTTGTTTGGCGTACAGGTATTTATTTTTTCTCAGTTTATGATATAATGTAAAAAACTATTCTCATAAGGAGACAGAAAATATGAACGAACACAAAACCACCTGGGGTGAAAAGCTCGGCTACGGTGTCGGTGCCGTAGGTCTCGACCTTTCATACGGTCTTTTTTACTCCTATCTTTCCTACTATCTGTCAAGCGTACTGCTTTTGCCCGAAGCTTTTTTGCTTATCCTTACACCGCTGGCAAGAATATGGGACGGTATAAACGACCCTATGATGGGCTCAATCGTTGACAGCACAAAGACCAAAATCGGTAAATACAGACCGTGGATTCTTATCGGTGCACTTTCCAATGCGATAGTACTCTCACTTCTCTTTACTTCATTCGGTATGAGCGGAATGAAGCTTTATATTTACATAGCCGTTATGTACATCCTCTGGGGTATGACTAACACCATGGTCGATATACCATACTGGTCAATGGTACCCAGCTTCACAAACGACCCTAAGGACAGAAACCTTATCGCTACCGTTGCCCGTACATTCAGCGGTATCGGCCAGGGTCTTATTTCAATCCTTACACCCATCATTCTGCCCATGCTTTCAAGCGGCATGACTACCGATAAAGGTTACAGTGCATCCGGTTTCTCCCGTTGGGCAATCATATGCGGCGGGTTCCTTGTAGGCTTTGCACTTATTTCCTTCTTCTCCACAAAAGAAAGAAACGTTGTATATAGCAACGATAAATTCAGCTTCAAAAAGGTATTCAAGGTTATAAAGACCAATGACCAGCTTGTTGTGTTTATGATTTTTGCGATGATTTCAAACGCAGGCTGGTATCTTACAAGCGGTACTGCCGTATATTTCTTCAGCGATGTACTCGGCGACCCCGAGGCACAGAGCCTTTTCTCAACAATCGGCGCTGTCGGCTCGGCACTCGGTCTGCTTGTAATACCGATACTGAGCAAAAAATTCTCCAACCGCATTATATATATGATTTCACTGAGCACCGCCATAGTCGGATATATACTTATGTTTGTATTCGGTCCGATTCTCAGAATCAACATCGCACTCGACCTGAGCTACACTGTTGCAAGTATAGGCATCGGCTCAATGTTTGTTAACCAGACGATATTCCTTGCAGATATTGTCGACTACGGCGAATATAAAACAGGCAAACGAAATGAAAGCATCACTTTCTCTATGAAGGGCTTTCTGCAGAAGATGGCATACACAATGCAGACTGTATTTCTCTTCGGCGGTCTGGGCATTATGAATTACAACGCACAGATAAAAGAGCACGCTATTAATGCACAGACAAAGTCTGCAATCGGTATCATATGTTTTGCGATTCCGCCCGTACTAATATTGGCTTCACTTGTTATATTTGCAACAAAGTTCAAGCTTCACGGCGAGCTTCGCAACAAAGTGCACGACCACATTGCAGAAAAAAGAGCGAAAGCAGAATAAACTATGCAGCTGAAATTCAAAAACAATCAATTTAAAATAATGCAGATTGCAGACACGCAGGAGGGCAAAAATGTCAGCCCCGATACACTGGCTCTCATCAATGCCGCAATCGAAAAAGAAAAGCCAGACCTTGTTGTATACTCAGGTGACCAGATATGGAATTACGCATCGTTCAAAGGCAACAAAGATACTGTTAAATCGGTGCTCTCAAAGCTTATCGAGCCTGCATATTCCAGAGATATTCCTTTCACAATATGCTTCGGCAACCACGACAGGCAGGTAGGCTTATCAAACGAGGAACAGTTTGAAATCTACCGTTCTCTGCCCTGCTTTGTAGGTGAAAGCACCGAAGGAATTGACGGCTGTGCAAACCATGTGATTGAGATTGCCGACGGCGATGAAATCAAGTTTCTGCTTTACTGTATTGACAGCAACACAAGCCTTAAAATCGGCTATGACAATGTGCATGCGAATCAGATTGAGTGGTACAAACGCACACGCGATTCTTATGAAAAAAAGTGCGGCAGAGTTATACCGTCAATAGTGATTCAGCATATACCCGTGCCCGAAATATTTGAGCTTATGGACGAAGTAAAAAAAGGCACAAAGGGTGCTGTGCAGGGCTTCCGCAACCATAAGGGCAAGTGGTTTACACTAAACAAAGACAGAGTGAACCCGACGGGATTTATGAAGGAGTCACCTGCTGACCCTATGGAAAACAGCGGCGAATTTGATGCAATGGCTGAAAAAGGCGATGTAGTCGGAATGTATTTCGGTCACGACCACATAAACTCATTCAACGGCAAGGTGCGTGGTATTGACCTCGGCTATACACAGGGTGCAGGCTTTCATATTTACGGCCCCGGACTTGACCGTGGTGTGCGTATGATTAACCTGAATATCGACGGCACATTTGAAACATATGACCTGCGTTACCGCGATATAGTTGGTAAAAAGGTAAAAGAAAAGCTGTGGTATGCCTTTTATCAGATTATGCCGACAAACGTATACGATGCCGTATCAAGGATAGTTAAAATCCTTGCAATCCCCGTCGCAATAGCAGTTATTACAATAATTCTCAAGTTAATATTCTAAGCAAAAAAGAGCTATCTTTGCAGACAGCTCTTTTTATATTCTGTTTACAGAAGAATCTTACGAAGCTCTGCGCTTGACTTTGCACTGAGATATGCAGGGGGCACGTCGAAGACTGTTTTACAGCCTGTCATACCCTCTTTATTCATTCTTACAGCCGCACGTGCATAGCAAACAATTACGCTTGCAGTAAACTCGGGGTTAGAGTCGAGCTTGAGGCTGTACTCAATAATGTGATTGTGTTCAAGGTTTGCACCCGTCTTGCCGCTGCGGATAACAAAACCGCCGTGGGGAATGCCTGCGTGGTTTGCGTTAAGCTCTTCCTGTGAAATGAAATTGACTGTTGTGTCGTAATCGGCAAAATAGTTGGGCATAGACTTGATTTCCTGCTCAATTCTCGCCTTGTCTGCACCGTCTTCAGCAACAACATAGCACTCGCGTGTGTGCTTCTCGCGTGTTGTAAGCTCGGGATTTGAGCCGCTTCTTACAGCATCAAGTGCAGCCTGCACGGGCACTGTATACTGCTTGCCGTCTGCAACACCGTCAACACGACGGATTGCATCGGAGTGGCCTTGGCTTACACCCTTACCCCAGAAGGTATAGTCCTTACCGTCGGGCAGAATTACACTGCCGTAAAGGCGGTTGAGAGAGAACATACCCGGGTCCCAACCAACAGAGATAAACGCTGTTTTGCCCGAAGCTTTGGCAGCCTCGTCAACATTGTCGAAATGCTCGGGGATTTTTGCGTGAGTGTCAAAACTGTCAACAACATTGAACAGCTTTGCAAGTGCAGGTGTCTGCACAGGCAGGTCGGTTGCACTGCCACCGCAGATAATCATAACATCAATCTTATCGGTCATCTTTTCGGCATCCTCTGCCTTACAAACGGTAACACCGGGAGTGTTTACCTTAACCGTTGCGGGATCACGGCGTGAAAAAACTGCAACAAGCTCCATATCGTCATTCTGCTTTATTGCGTTTTCAACACCTCTGCCGAGATTGCCGTAGCCATAAATACCAACTCTTATCATTTTTCATTTAACCTCCGTACGACTTGTAACAAACGAAAATATATCACAAAGGTTTTAAAGATTCAATAATAAATTCTAAAAAAATTATTTCTCAATTAAATCATTATATTGGTAAACCTTCACATAGTCGACTATAAAATACGCATCTTCACCCGGCACATTCTCACGCTCAGAAGGTATGCCGTTTTCGCCTTTCATTTCAACTGAGAGTATCAGATATTCTTCATTCTGACTGACTCCGCCGAAATCGGTACGGAAGGTCTCAACGCCGTTGATATAGAAAATGTATTCATTTTCATTCCACTCAAGACCGTAGGTATTGAACTCTTCATACGGATTGTTTTTGAGCATAAACTTTGTTGCACCGTGCTTCTGATGATAATCGCCGTAGCCGTCGAAATGAAGATTTGAAGTGATGCTGTTTTCAAGAAAATCGCCGTAGCAATCGCTCTCGAAAATATCGATCTCGGTGCCGTCTCTGCCATCGTCACCGACATCATAAACACCGTCATTCATAAGCCAGAATGCACTCCATATATCAGCACCCTTGGGCAGAATACAGCGGCACTCGAAATAGCCGAACTTCTGGCTGAAACCGTCAGGAGCATCAGAATCGGTATCGATACCTGCAGTGTACCAGCCTGCGCCCTTGCCGCCCATACCTTCTTCAAGATATACAACGGGAATAATAAGGTTGCCGTCCTCCGTTTTTGCAAGGTTCTGATTCCAGTAGCTGCCTTTGCGTGCCTCGGTTGTATTGCCGTACTGATAATGACCCGACCATACTTTTCTGTTAAGCTCACCTTCAAAACCCTCAACAAAGGTTTCGGTAAACTTTTCCATATCAACCTTCTGACCCATAGGGTAGCAAGGGATATCAAGGTTTACGCAAAAAGAAATAATAAGCGAAGTAAAAAAAGCAATTATTTTACCGAAAAAGCTCATAACATTATTCTCCTTTTTTGTTATAAAGCAATTATAAATCCATTGCATTTATATGTCAAGAAAACAAAAAGTGCGTGACATAACGCCCAAGCCCGGTAAGGAAGTATTTGTTTCTCGAGTAAAATTCCCCGTATCTTTGACAAAAGCCTCGCAAGGCGACAGCCTTGCTGTGTTTTTGGCTTCGATACAAGAATTTTATACTCTTACGAAACTGCGAAGCACTTTAAAATTTTAAGAAGCAAGAAAAGGAAAACTCCCCCGATAATACTCGCGTATATCGGGGGAGTTTGACGCATTATTGTACCGAAAATTCACATTTTAAAGAAATACTGCCTTATCGGGCGTGGGCGAATCACGCACGCAATTGTTTTATAATCGAAACAAACATCACACCGGCATAAACAAACGCACCTGCAAAAACAGTCAGCCTCAATACAGTAAGAATTCTAATCAGCTTGTTTGCCGAGCCCATTGTACTCATAATTTTACAAACCTTTTCAAGCATTGTTGCACGCTCCTTTCAGCACTACTGCGTGAGCGATTGACGGTATACTCTCACCCTGCAAAGGCGAAAGCTGTGAAAGCAGAGCACCTGTGCCGACAAAGAGTATTCTGCCAAGCTCACCCGAGCTTAACCGACGCATAAAATGCGTACAGATAACCGCACCGCTGCAACCGCATCCTGAACCGCCCGAATTAACGTCACGGTCATTCATATCGTAAATCATCAATCCGCAGTCTTTATGTCTGCTTGAAATATCGAGCCCGTAATCTTTTTGCAAAAGCTCATACAAAAGTGATGAACCGACCGCACCGAGGTCACCCGTAACTATGCAGTCGTAATAATCGGGTGTAAGTCCTGTTTCGGCAAAGTGCACCGATATTGTATCTGCGGCTGCAGGTGCCATTGCAGCCCCCATATTGTTTGCGTCCGTTATGCCGAGGTCGCATATTTTTCCGAACGTAACACACTCTGCCGTTATCTTGCCACCCTCTCTGCCGATTACCGCCGCACCTGCCGCAGTAGCTGTCCACTGAGCCTGCGGAGGTCGCTGACCGCCGTATTCAAGCGGCAGACGGAATTGCTTTTCTGCCGAGCAGAAATGTGACGAGGTTGCCGCAACCGCTGTATTTGCTGCACCGCTGTCAACAAAAAGCGAAGCTGTTGCAAGCGAAAGTGCCATTGTAGAGCACGCACCGTAAAGACCTGCAAACGGAATGCTTAAACCTCTTATGCCAAAGGTTGTACCCATGCTCTGACCAAGCAGGTCACCTGCAAGGATAATGTCGATATCCTCGGGAGATTTGCCTGCTTTTGCAAGTGCGGTTTCAACCGCACTTTTCTGAAGTGCACTCTCTGCTTTCTCCCATGAAGCCTCATTCATTCTGCCGTCTTCAAACACACGGTCAAATTCACTGCCGAGGGGACCGTCGCCCTCTTTTTTGCCGACAACACCTGCCGACGAAATAATACACGGCGAAAAAGTAAGGTTCACCGTCTGTCTGCCGATTTTTTCAGGCAAATTCATCACACCTTTTTTAGGTTATTATTAACCGTAAAAGATGTTTATATTCTGAATTTATTTTTTGTTTTCTTCATCGTCAGGTCAAAGCTGATATCAAGCAACCATTTAAACTTGTCATCATCCACACTGCCGTCAAGCAAAACGGAAATCCAGTTTGTTTTGCTCATATGGTAGGCAGGAAAAATTCCTTTTTCGTTACGTAGTGAACCGATAAGAATAGGGTCGCACTTGAGGTTTACTACATCCGCAACCTCTGTTTCAGATAAACCCAGCTTGCTTTTTGATATGTTCATTATTACCGCAAACCATTTTTTGTTGTCGGAGTGTCTGAATACTGCGTAGCCCGGTGCACTCTCCCACGGATATTCTTCCTTTGCACCGTAAATTTCGTAAATGTAGTCTACAAGCTCTTTTCTGTCCATAATCCACCTCTTTACAATACAAATTTAGCACAATTGCACAGAGAATACCACCCTTTATTTAGTACATTGAAATGTTGTCAAAGAATTAGCCTTATGATACAATTATATAAATGAGGTGATGCAAATGAAATGTCCCAATTGCGGCGGTGAAATCGGCAGATTTGAGCTTGCGCCCGACTGTAAGCACTGCGGTGCAAACATATTTTACAGCCAGCAAGAAAAGCTGCTTACTGAAGATGCAAAAAGATGTGAGCTTGAATTCGCTTCTTTCAGAATTCTCAAAGCAAAACTCAAATCCGCTTTTATCGGCGGTCCTATACGTATAATGCGTCTGGTTGCAATGCTTATTGCAATCGGCTTTATCTTTATACCTGTTGTGACATTGAGTGTTGAGCTGTCGCTGTTTTCATCCAAAATCAGCCTCGGTGCATTCGGTGTGTATCAGGCTGTTTCGGGCGGTGAGCTTAACGCATTCTTAAATCTGGCGGAATATATGCCCGAGTTTTTCGGTGCGTTTGCCGCACTTGCGATAATTTTTGTGTTGATATTCCTGATGGGACTCGGCGTATTCATTGCCCTTGTCCTCTCATTTCTCAACCTCAACCGCTCAGCAAAAGTGTGCTGCGGTTTTTCGGTTGCAGGTATCGCTTTGTCGGTTGCGGCCTGTGTGCTCTCGGTACTTATGCCGTCAATTGCCGAGCCGACATTTATCAATGCAAAAACGGGTTTCGGTGCATTCGCACTTTTTGTGGTTTTTGTATTGATATTCGTACTCAACTTTATAACACTCAAAAAGAATTTTCAACCCGATATATCCGAAACCGACCTCAAGCGTGTTGAAACGATGAAAAAAATCAAAGCGGGCGAAATCACTTTTGATGAGCTTCCGCTGCCCGTATTCGAGTCTGACGAAGAACGTGAAAAACGCCTTGAAGAAGAGCGAAAGGAGGCTGAGAAGAATGGCTAAAAAGCACGGTAAAAAAACTCAGTTTCTGCTTTTCGGTCTGTGCAGTCTTATTGCTATGGCTGTGTGTGCTGCAGTACTTGTTGTAACAGTGCGCTCGGTAGAAAAATCGGAAAGCATCACAGCCGAATACGAAACACAGAGCAAGACTCAGCTGACCGCAGACAAGCAGGCTTTGCTCGACTACATAAGCAGCCTTACAAAAACCGCTTCGGGCAACAAATTTATCAAAGCAAATATTTACTCTGATGTTTCTGTTGACGATTCAACAATTACCGTAAAAAAAGCAGACGGCACAGTAAGCGAATCTGACAAAGCACTGATAGTATATGCAAAAAACAAGATGATGCCGCAGATTGATCTGTATTATCCCGAAGATGTCACAGGTGTATTCGGTACAGTAAACCCCGACCTGCCGGTAATTGATTTCTCTGCCGACAGCATAACCGATTGTTTCTACACTGTAGGCGAAGCTGACGAAAACGGCAACCCGGTATATGACAGTGAAAGCGGTGAACTAATTGACAGTGATTGCTACTTCCTGACATTCAACTTAAACAGCATTGAAGCCGAAAGCATAGCTGCACTCTTCAACCTTGACGAAAAGGACAGAATCATAAAAAAATTCCTTGAAGGCACAAAAAACGAATTGACTGCAGACAACTACAAGGTATCTGCACAGAAGCTGAGCGTAAAAGCAAAGATAAACCGTATTACGGATGAAATCGTGTGGATTGAGCTTGAAAAAATCTACACCGTTACCGCAGACGTAACGTTCAAAGGTGAGCTTGCCGTATTCGGCAAGAAGAACATTTCGTTTGATTATAAGGTCACCGAAAAAGCAGAATACTTCTATGCAGGCATACGCTTTGCCGAAGATTCCGTAACGGTTGCCCCCGATGCCGAAGCGATGCTTTCCGTCAACGCAGTTATTGAAAACGACAGCGATTATAAAGTAAGCTTTATTTCGTCCGACAGCAGTGTTGTAACAATAGATGAAATGGGCTACATAAAGGGAATCAAATCAAGCGACGAGCCTGTAACAATTACTGTTACTCTCGAGTATCTGGGTGAAATATTTACAGATGAATGTACGGTAAATGTAACAGAAAATGACAACAAATAAGGAGGTGGCAGTGTGACCGAAAACAAGTCAAAGCAGACTGAAAACGAAAAAGTTTCGTACTACAAAGGCAGAAATTATGTAGGCGTTAAGGAAACAACAGCCTACCTTCTGAATGACTGGTCAAACTCATTCAACATCAACTCTTTTTCTGAGCGCTATATCTGGGACGTTGTAAATATCGATTTTACAGTCAATGCGGTTATGAATATCGCCGCCACGGTGTGGGATATTATCAACGACACCTTTATATCCGTAATCGTGGACAGCACACGTACACGAATCGGTAAATTCAGACCGTTCCTTGTAGGAATGCAGTTACCTCTTACAATAATGAGCATATTCACATGGCTTCTGCCGCTGTTTTTCTACGGTACAAGCGGCACATATCTGCCCAAACTGCTCTACTACTATTTTTTCCTTATCATAAACGAAACCGCAGGAACATTTACTACAGTTGCAAAAAGCGGCTATATGTCCACAATCACGCCCAACCCTGCAGAACGAATAAGGCTGATCACGCTTGCCGAGCTTCTGACAGGCTTTATGGGTGAAGACCTGCCGCGATATATAATGGGCGTACTGATTGACCTTGTAAATAATAAGGTTGTAACGTGGAAGCTCAGTACAGTGTTTATGGTTATGGGCGGCGGCACAGCACTTATTTCTTCGCTGTGCACATTCTGGTTCTTCCTGAAATCAAAAGAGAGAGTACCGCAGTCAATAGAAAAACCAAGCGTAAAAGAAGGCATAAAAGCAATATTCTCCAACTACCCTGTACTGCTGATGTGTCTGTCAGAATTCCTCGGCAACTTCTCAATCAGCAAGAGTGAAACGAACTACTTTATTGACGTACTCGGCAGTTACTCACTTATAACAATTCTCAACATTCCCTCCGGTATCAACGGAACATTGAGCTATATGTTTGTTGAGCCGCTGAGAAAACGCTTCTCTTCAAAATCGCTGTGGATATTCAACGATATCTATACAAGCGCACTTTCAATAGGCGTATTCCTCTTTGGTATGACAAAAGGCAAAAAGATGTTCTATCAGACGGTACCGATGTGTATTGCATTCGGTCTGAAAGAATGGTTTATAAAGTGGTCGTGGGGTATTTCAAAGGTTATTACAGCTGACCTTTGGAACGAAGCTATGGACTACTGCGAATGGAAAAACGGCTACCGAATGGAGGCTACAACAGGTGTTGCCAAAGGACTTATTCTCAAATTGCAGAGTGCTCTTTTAGGCTCCGTTACAAGCATTATTATGAAGAAAATCGGCTATGTCCAGGGCCTTGAAATCGGCACGCAGAACGACCGCACAAAGTTCTGGGAGTTCGCTCTGTGCACAATCGTACCGACTGTTACGGGCATACTGCGAATCGTGCCCAAATTCCTCTGGCCGATATCACGCGAAAAACGTGAAAAAATGTACGATGACCTTGCAAGCAGACGTCAGGAAACGGTTATCGGCTACATGAACGAAATCAAGGAGACTACTTAATTTATGAATTTTGCAACAAGACAGCTGCGAGGTATTGAAGATTTAAAGAGCATACCCGGAATGGTGCTCAAGGCAATTTTCAAATTTGACTTCAAAAGAGTTATCGCACTTATCGTCGCTTTCTTTCAGCTTATCGGACTTGTAATTTTCGATACGCCCGTAACACCGTACAAAGATATGATAGATATGAGCCGATTTGAGCTGAAGTGGGAAGACGATTTTGATAACGGCTTTGATACGAAAATGTGGCAGGGTCACTATGTTTACGGCGCAAACGACACACAGCCGCGTGATACGGCAATGTGGAACAGAGAACAGGTAAGCTTCACCGATGACGGATATCTCCTTATAACCGCAGAATACCGTGAAGACGGTCCCAAAGGTGCAGGCTACTACTCCTACGGAATGGAAACCAACCCCAATAAATGCTATGATGAAGGCTATGAGGGCTACGAACAGCTTTACGGTTACTTTGAGATAAGCTGTATTCTTCCCAAGGGTGCAGGCCTCAACCCTGCATTCTGGCTGCTGAGTGACGGTATGTTCGGCGACACTACAGACGGCGGTGTTACAGGTGCGGAGATTGATATTCTCGAAACCAATACAGATTACGACCCGTTAAGCCCGAGCTTCAATTCAATAGTACAGACAATTCACGTAGACGATTACGGAGAAGCTCACAAGTGGGAAAACCAGGGCTCATACTATGCCGATGACCCATACAACAAATTCAACACTTACGGTGTGGAGTGGAACAAAGATGAGTACATTTTCTACATCAATGGTGTCGAAACCGCAAGAACATCCTTCGGCGGTGTATGTCAGGTACCGCTTTATCTTATTATTTCACTGGGTGTTGACGAAAGAGTTTACGACAACGAGTATATGCCGTCATCAATGGTTGTCGACTATGTACGCTGTTATCAATACATATAATAAAAAAAGACAGTGGCACTCGATTTTCTCGGTGCCACTGTCTTTACTTTGTGCATCTGTTTTATTGAGGTATTAAAAGTGTCCGCCTCTGATTGCAACTACCACTTCGTCTATCTTCATATAAACAAGACCGAGTACCTCTACAATCTTATAAAGGGCTGTGCGAATGAAGATGTTTACGGGATTATCTTTGAAGCCCTTTGTTTTTTCGATTGTAATGCTGTCAAGAAGCTCGCTGTTGTCACCGCGGAATGTCTTGACGCTCATAGTGGTGTCGGTAAATTCAACCGTTGAGTATGTTGTGACATCGGCATTTTCAAAGCCGTATGCAGTGTAAGGCCAGAGATACATATCATCCATTGAGCCCTGGTCACAGCAAGCGTTTGTGTTAAGGTAAATTATACCGTTGGGGTCGGTATAAGTCTTGCCGCTTTCAGCCTTGCCGACTACAACACCGTCACTGATAAAGTTTGAACGGCCCTGCATATGTGTATGGCCTGTGAAAACAATATCGAGGTCATACATCTCGAATATCGGCTGGAATACGGCATTGAGCAGGATATTTGTTTCAGGCTCAAGCATAGCAATACCGGGTGCATAAAGGCCCTGGTGCATAACGCCTACACGCCATTTTGCATCGGGATTTGCTTCAACAGCTTCCTTTGCCATAGCTCTGTGGTCTGCTACAGAGCCTGAGCAGGCATCAAAAACAAGGTAGAGCACATCGCCGTATCTGAACCAGAAATCTCTGTCGAGACCTGTGAAGTACTTACCGAAAAACTCATTTGGCATATGGGTATAGTAATCGTACATCATACCCTTTTTATCGTGGTTACCTATTGCAAGTGCAAGAGGCAGGCTGCGTGTATACTCGGGCATAAGAAGTGTCTGCCACTCATCGGCTGCCTTACCTGTAGAGGTGTTGTCACCGGGAGAAAGAAGGAAGCTGATATCGGGATTTTTACTGAGTGCTTCATCGAGCACGCCCTGCCAGACATAACCGATTCTCGACTGCTCTTCGGGGTTATCGGTGCTCTGACCGCCAATCTGAATATCGCCTACAAGCAGCATCTTGTAGCTGTCAAAGCCCTTTGATTCGTACTTATATGCATCACTCCAGCCGTCTTCACCGAGCCACTGATAGTAATACGTTGTGTTTTCTTCGATACCTGTCATTGTGACACGGCACACAAGCTGCTCATCGGTTTCGGCAGGTGTTGTTTCACCCGTAAACTCAACATATCCGCTCATATCTGCACTCTTTGCCAGCCTTACCTTCGGCTGAGCTTTATCCTTTGCGGCGTGCCAGCAGATGTTGAGCTGAGTTTCGTCAGCACCGACACAAAGCATGGGCAGTGTGTTTTCGTCTCTGAGAGAGCTGTATGTGCTGTCCCATTCTTCCTTTGTCATTGACTTGTCGTCAAATGCCGCAAAAGATGAAACCATTGCACACTGCAGTGTGAGTATCATTGAAAGGAGCACTGCAAGAATTTTAAATGTACGCTTCATAAATTTTGCCTCCTTGGTTTATTTATATTTTCATATTAGCACAAACAATATAGAGTAATCAATATTTTTGCTGAGATTTTTCAATTCTTTTCCAATTAAAAAATCCGTACAGGTCGTTCGCAAGGAACGCAACAAAACAGAAAACCATAGGCAGATATGATATATCCTCCATACTTGCAATAATCCACAAAACAATCAGCACAACGTCGTTTGCCGAATAGCCGAGTGCATAATACGGACTGCGGAAGAAAGTGAGCCCCGAAGCCAGAAAGCTCGTAGTGACGGAAACTGTACTCGGTATGAGCGAGCTGTTACCCATAGCTTTAAGAATAAAATAAAAGGTAACCGTAACAACTGCCGCACCGATTCCGAGCACTGCCTTTTGTTTTGATGAAATCCTGCTGATTTCAACCTGTGCAGTTTCTTTATATGGATGCCTCAGCCACGAAAAAACAGCCGCAACAGCAATTGGTGCAGTCATACCGAGATACGTTATCATCTCGCCGTAATAGCGAAATTCAAAAGAAATTATGCCATAAAAAATGCTGAAAACAACCGTCAGCACCTGACCGAGCACTAAGCCCTTTGCAACAAAAATCAAAGCGGTGACACCAATCAGCGATGCAACAAGGTTGAGCACGTCACCACTGAATACAAACGCTGTCACAACGGTGACTACAGAGCATATCCATAGCATCCATTCAAATTTTGTGAGCGATTTTATTGAACTGAGTATATTCATAAAAACCTCCGTTAAACAAAAAACACCCGCACGGCACATCTTCAAAGACCTAACGATGTAACCGAAACGGATGCAAAGCATCTTCACTACCCGGTGGCAGTACAATATTTTTTGTGATTTTATCACAGCTTTTATTTTATGTCAAGATATGTTAAAATCGGTATATGAGAGGTGAAGAATTTGACCGACATTCAGAAAAAGCTGTTTGAAATGCAGGATTTATCTTACCGTGATTTTCACAGCAGACTTATGCCCGAAACCGACAAAGAAAAAGTAATAGGTGTGCGTACTCCCGAGCTTCGAAAATATGCAAAACAGCTTTACGGCACACCCGAAGCAGATAAATTTTTATCACAGCTTCCGCACAAATATTATGAAGAGGACAATCTCCACGCGTTTCTTATTGAACAGATTAATGATTACGGTGAAATTATAGCAAAACTTGACGAATTTCTGCCATATATCGACAACTGGGCAACCTGCGATATGATGAAGCCGAAAATATTTAAAAAACATCTGCCGAAATTGAAAGAAAAATGCTTTGAATGGCTTGATTCGCCGCATACTTATGCCGTACGGTTCGGTATAGTAATGCTTATGACTCATTTTCTCGACGATGAATTTGACATATCAATCCCCGAAAAAATATCTCAAATAAGAAGCGAAGAATACTACATAAAAATGGCGGTTGCGTGGTATTTTGCAACGGCACTTGCAAAACGGTATGATGAAACAATACCTTTTATAAAGAACAATAAACTCGACTTGTGGACGCACAACAAAGCCATACAGAAAGCCAAGGAAAGCTACAGAATCAGACAGGAGCACAAGGATTTTCTCAACACAATGAAAATTTAAAATCAAATTTTCTTTTTTGCTGTTTTGGTATTAATCATTGTTGACTGTATATAATAAAAGTTATATAATTATATTTATTGGGATTATTGTTCAGATAAATTACAGGAGGAAACAAACTTGAGAAACATTGTAAATTTTAACAGCGATTGGCTTTTTTCAAAATCAACCGAAGGTATCCCCTCTGCCGCACCTGCAGAGTGTGAACAGATAAGCCTGCCCCACACCTGGAACGCTACCGACGGACAGGACGGCGGCAACGATTACCACAGAGGCACCTGCTGCTATGCAAAGCAGTTTGCAAAGGCTGACCTTCCGCAGACCGACCGCATTTACCTTGAAATAAAAGGTGCAAACTCCTCTGCTGAGGTTTACCTCAACGGCACAAAGCTCGCTTCACACGACGGCGGTTATTCAACATGGCGAGTCGATATGACCGACGCACTTAAGGAAGATAATCTCCTTATAATCACTGTAGACAACTCCCCCAACGACTACGTTTATCCGCAGATGGCTGACTTCACATTCTACGGCGGTCTTTACCGCGATGTAAACATTATCGGTGTAAGCGAATCCCACTTTGACCTCGATTACTACGGTGCACCCGGTATTAAGGTTACACCCGAAATCAAGGGCAACGACGCAGAAATCGACATTGAAGTCTATGTAACAAATAAAAAAGACGGTCAGACACTGCGCTATACAATCACAGATGCAGAGGGTAACGTTGTCGCAACCGAAACAACCGATGACACCGACGAAGATTTTGACATCAAAAATGTCCATCTCTGGCACGGCAAAAAAGACCCCTATCTCTACACTGCAACTGTCGAACTGCTCGACGGTGACACAGTGCTTGACAACGTAAGTGCACGCTTCGGTTGTCGCACATTTAAAGTTGACCCCGAAAAAGGATTCTTCCTCAACGGCGAAAGCTATCCGCTCAGAGGTGTATCACGCCATCAGGACAGACTCGGCATAGGCAACGCACTTCTTCACGAGCACCACGAGGAAGATATTGAGCTTATACTTGAAGTAGGCGCAAACACAATACGCCTTGCTCACTATCAGCACGACCAGTATTTCTACGACCTTTGCGATGAAAAGGGTCTTGTAATATGGGCTGAGATTCCCTATATTTCAAAACATCTTCCCGACGGCAGAAAGAACACAATCTCACAGATGACAGAGCTTGTTGCACAGAATTACAATCACGCATCAATCTTTTTCTGGGGACTTTCAAACGAAATCACAATGGGCGGTGCAGAAGACCCCGACCTTATCGAAAACCACAAGCTTCTCAACGACCTTGTGCACAAGATGGATAAAACCCGTCTTACTACTATCGCTGTTGTTTCAATGTGCGGTATTGATGCATCATATATCAAAATTCCCGATCTCGTTTCCTACAACCACTACTTCGGCTGGTATGGCGGTGACACTTCAATGAACGGCCCGTGGTTTGATAAATTCCATGCAAAGTATCCCAATATCCCGATAGGTATGAGCGAATACGGCTGTGAAGCTCTCAACTGGCACAACTCCGACCCGAAACAGGGCGACTACTCCGAAGAGTATCAGGCATTCTACCACGAAGAGCTTATCAAACAGCTTTTCTCACGCCCCTACATCTGGGCAACTCACGTATGGAATATGTTTGACTTCGGTGCAGACGCAAGAGCTGAGGGCGGCGAAAACGGTCAGAATCATAAGGGTCTTGTAACATTCGACCGCAAGTATAAGAAGGACTCATTCTACGCATATAAGGCATGGCTTTCCGACGAGCCTTTCGTTCACCTTTGCGGCAAGAGATATATTGACCGTGTCGAAGACACAACAAAGGTAACCGTTTACTCAAATCAGCCCGAGGTTGAGCTTTTTGCAAACGGCAAATCATTAGGCAAAAAGACTGCGGCTGACCACTTCTTCTACTTTGACGTACCCAACGCAGGCGAAACTACACTTACCGCAGTTGCAGGCGAATACAAGGATGAGAGCGTAATCCGCAAGGTTGACAAATTCAACGAGGATTATCTGCTGCGTGAAAAGGGTGCAGTGCTCAACTGGTTTGACGTAACCGAACCTGAAGGCAAGCTTTCAATCAACACACCCATCAGCGAAGTTCTCAAAACATTCCGCGGCAAGTTCGTGCTTGTTTCATTCGGCAGAGTCATAATGAAAGAAATGAAATCAAACTCCAAGTCAAAAGAGAAGAGCGGCGGCGGATTTTCAATATCAGGCTTCAAATTCTCGCCCGATTTGCTCAAAATGCTCGGCGGATTTTCTATCCTCAGAGCGTCAAGCATGTTGGGAATGGTTAATGTCAGCCTTACCAAAGAGCAGCTTCTTTCAATCAACAAAAAGCTCAACAAGATAAATAAACCCAAAGCTAAAAACTAAGGAGATAAAAATGAAACTTTCATTCCGTTGGTACGGCGAGTCCGACCCGATTTCTCTTGAATATATCCGTCAGATTCCCAATATGAAATCAATCGTCAGTGCTGTTTACGATGTAAAGCCCGGCGAAGTATGGCCCGAAGAATCAATTGCAAAAATGGCAAAGCAGTGTGAAGATAACGGTCTTGTCTTTGATGTTGTCGAGTCAATTCCCGTACACGAAAACATCAAGCTCGGCAGAGGTAATGTAGACGAGCTTCTTGAGGTCTACTGTGAAAACATCCGCCGCTGTGCAAAGTACGGTGTAAAGTGCGTAACCTACAACTTTATGCCCGTATTTGACTGGACACGAACACAGCTTGACAAGGTTGCGGCTGACGGCTCAACAAGCCTTGTAATGTACTGGGAGCAGATGAAGGGTCTTGACCCGCTCAAGGATGATATTCACCTGCCCGGTTGGGATTCAAGCTACACCCAGGACGAGGTAAGGGAGCTTATCTCTGCTTACGGCGAAATCGGTGCAGACGGTCTCTGGGCAAATCTTGAGAAATTCCTCAAGAAGGTTATTCCCGTAGCAGAAGAGTGCAGTGTCAGAATGGCTATTCATCCCGATGATCCGCCCTACCCGATTTTCGGTCTGCCGAGAATTATCACTAACGAAGAAAACCTTGACCGTATGCTCAGCATTGTCGACTCCCCTGCAAACAGCCTCTGCCTTTGCACAGGCTCACTCGGATGTGCAGCGACAAACGACGTTGTGGCTATGGTAAGAAAATACAGTGAGATGGACAGAATCGCTTTCATGCATATGAGAAATATCCTCATTATGGAGGACGGCAGCTTTGAAGAGAGCGGCCACCTTTCATCCTGCGGCAGTCTTGATATGTACGAAATCACAAAGGCTCTTGCCGAAACAGGCTTTGACGGCTATGTCAGACCCGACCACGGCAGAATGATATGGGGCGAAACAGGCAAGCCAGGCTACGGTCTTTACGACCGTGCACTCGGTGCGGCGTATATCAACGGACTGTTTGAAGCCTGCGAAAAAGCGGCAAAATAAAACGGAGGAATAATAAAATGCAAAAGAATGTACTCAATACAGACCTTACAGGCAAAGTTGCCGTAGTTACAGGTGCAGGCGGCGTGCTTTGCAGTGCTTTTTCAAAAACGCTTGCACGTGCAGGCGCAAAGGTTGCTTTGCTCGACCTCAATGATGTTGCCGCTGAAGAAGTGGCAGCCGAAATCCGTGCTGAAGGCGGTGAAGCCAAAGCATATAAATGCGATGTACTAAACAAAGATATATGCTACGAGGTTGCTGACCTTATTGAGAAAGAAATCGGCAAGTGCGATATACTTATAAACGGTGCAGGCGGCAACAACCCCAAGGCTACAACAGACAAGGAATATTTTGAGCTCGGCGACATTGATACCGACACCAAGAGCTTCTTTGACCTTGACAGTGCAGGCGTAGGCTTTGTATTTAACCTCAACTTCCTGGGCACACTTATACCCACACAGGCATTTGCACGCCAGATGGTAGGCAGAGAGGGCTGTAACATAATAAACATCAGCAGTATGAATGCTTACACACCTCTTACAAAAATTCCTGCTTACTCAGGTGCAAAGGCAGCAATTTCAAATTTCACACAGTGGCTTGCAGTACACTTCAGCAGAGTCGGTATCAGAGTAAACGCTATCGCTCCCGGCTTCTTCTCAACAAAACAGAATGCCGCTCTTCTCTGGAATCCTGACGGCTCACCCACAGCACGTACAGGCAAGATCCTTGCCGCAACACCTATGGGCAGATTCGGCAAGAGTGAAGAGCTCGACGGCAGCCTTCTTTTCCTTCTGAACAACGATGCCGCAAGCTTCATCACCGGTGTCGTAATTCCCGTAGACGGCGGCTTCTCAGCTTACTCAGGTGTTTAAGTCAGCTTACAGATAAGGAGTAATTAAAATGAATGCAATTTCTGAAAAAATTTCATCAATCGGCGTTGTGCCCGTAATTAAACTCAACAACCCCGAAAGAGATGCGGCACCGCTTGCTGCGGCTCTTTGCAAGGGTAGCGTGCCCGTTGCAGAGGTCACATTCCGTGCGGCAGGTGCGGCAAAGGCAATAAAGCTTATGAGTGAGGCTCAGCCTGATATGCTTGTCGGTGCAGGCACAGTACTCACAACCGCTCAGGTTGACGAGGCAATCGAGGCAGGTGCAAAGTTTATTGTAACACCCGGTCTTGATATCGAAATCGTAAAATACTGTCAGGAAAAAGGCATTGAGATTTACGCAGGCTGTACCACACCGACCGATTATCACGCAGCATACAAGCTCGGCCTTGAAGTGCTCAAGTTCTTCCCTGCAGAGCAGAGCGGCGGTCTTGCAAAAATCAAGGCTATGAGTGCACCCTTCCCGATGTTCAAGGTTATGCCCACAGGCGGCATTTCCCTTAAAAATCTCGGCGAATACGTTTCCTGCCCTGTTATCGCTGCCTGCGGCGGCTCATATATGGTAACCGCAGACCTTATTGACAACGGCAAGTGGGACGAAATTACCGAGCTTTGCGAAAAATCCGTACAGATTGTCAAGGAGGCACGTGCAAAATGAAAAAGGTTGTAACCTTCGGCGAGCTTATGCTCCGTCTTCAGCCATACGATTATCTCCGCTTTGTGCAGGCAGATTCATTTGAAGCTACCTTCGGCGGCGGTGAGGCAAACGTTGCTGTTTCACTTGCAAACTACGGCTTTGATGCACACTATGTAACAAAGCTGCCCAAGCACGCAATCGGTCAGATGGCTGTAAACTCGCTTCGCAAATACGGTGTCAACACCTGCGACATTACAAGAGGCGGCGACAGAGTAGGCATCTACTTCCTCGAAAAAGGTGCTTCACAGCGTGGCAGTGTATGTATTTACGACAGAGCTCACTCCGCTATAGCAGAAGCAAAGGCAGAGGATTTTGATTGGGATAAAATCTTCGACGGTGCAGAGTGGTTTCACTTCACAGGTATCACTCCCGCACTCGGCGGCGACCTTGTAGAAATCTGCAAGCAGGCTTGTATTGCAGCAAAGGTACACGGAGTCAAGGTAAGCTGTGACCTCAACTACAGAGGCAAGCTCTGGACACGTGACGAGGCAAGAGCAGCTATGACCGAGCTTTGCAAATACGTTGACGTATGCATTTCCAACGAAGAGGATGCAAAGGATGTTTTCGGCATTGAAGCTGAAAACACCGACATCACTGCAGGTGAGCTCAATAAAGAGGGCTACAAATCAGTTGCACGTCAGCTTGCCGACAAATTCGGCTTCGAGAAGGTTGCAATCACACTGCGCGAGAGCAAGAGCGCATTTGACAACGACTGGAGTGCTATGCTCTACGATGTTGCAAGTGACGAATACTGCTTCTCAAAGGTATATCACCTGCACATTATCGACCGTGTAGGCGGCGGTGACAGCTTTGGCGGCGGTCTTATCTACGCACTTCTCAGCGGTAAGGATACTCAGGCTGCTGTTGAATTTGCTGTTGCGGCATCCGCACTCAAGCACTCAATCGAGGGCGACTATAACTTCGTAACGGTTGACGAAGTCGAAAAGCTTGCGGGCGGCAACGCATCAGGCAGAGTACAGAGATAAATTTTCATATTTCACAAAAAAACGGTGTAATTTTCGTTACGCCGTTTTTTATATTTATGTTGCTTTTTATAATTATCATTGATAAACTGTGATTATATAAATGCGTTTTTGTAAAAGCGCAAATCATGCAAAACTTTTGCAAATCATGTTTTGAAAAAAACAAATAATGCCGTAAGACAAATCATTAAATAAATTAATAAATGATTTGCTTGAGCATGATTTGGCTTGCAGCCATGATTTGTTGCTGTAAGCAACATGATTTGAATTGATAAATCAATTCATTTTATTCGAAGGAGATTTGCCCTATGTTTGAAAAAGCAAAGTGGATATCCAAAGGCACAAAGCGCGATGACGGCAGCAGGCTTTTCCGCAAGAGCATCAACATTGAAAAAGCGGTCAAAAAGGCTGTTATGAACACCGTTGCACTTGGCTACGGTGAATATACAATAAACGGTAAAATCATAACTGACGAGGTGCTTTCTACTCCGTTTACAAAGTTTGATTCTCGCACACTATACCTCACCTACGATGTGACCGATTTCATCACCGAAGGTGAAAACGTAATCGGTGTTTTTGCAGGCAACGGCTGGTATAACGACGTGGGAAAAACCTGGCACTATCAGGCGGCAACGTGGCGAAACAACATAAAAATGATAATGCAGCTCGACATCGAATACACCGACGGCACAAGCGACTGTGTTATATCCGACAGCAGCTGGAAAACCGAAAACGGCCCCGTTACATACAACCATATCCGCGAGGGTGAAACCTACGATGCAAGGCTTGAAATCCCCGGTTGGAATCTGCCGTGCTTTGATGACAGCGTTTGGATAAACGCTAATGTCTGCGCAGGTCCCGGCGGTATAATCGAGCCTGCAGACTGGGTGCCGATAAGAAAAATCCGCACATTAAAGAGCAAATATCTCGGCAACGGAATATACGATTTCGGCGAAAATATTTCAGGCTGGGTAAAGATTAAAACAAGCGGCGAAAAAGACACCGAAATTCAGCTTGTTTATGCAGAACAGCTGAAAAAAGACGGCAGCGATATCGACAACGAAAACATCAACTCTTTCACACATCAGCAATTCCACACCGACAAATACATTCTCAAAGGCGAAGGCACCGAGGAATGGGAACCGAAGTTTGTGTATCACGGTTTCCGCTACATAAAAGCTGTAAACGCACCCGAAGATTTTGAGGTTGAGGGATGTGTTGTACACACGGATTTACAGAGCATCGGCTCTTTTGAGTGTTCAGACGGGATGCTCAACAAAATTCACGCTGCAACAAGGCTTGCAACTCTTACGAACTATATGGGCTTACCTACCGACTGTCCGCACCGTGAGCAGAACGGCTGGACGGGTGACGCACAGCTTTCGTGTCAGCAGGCACTTCACAACTTTGACATGGTCAAGGCTTACAAAAAGTGGCTCAATGATTTCAAAGATGCACAGCGACCCGACGGCTCATTACCTGCAATAATCCCCACAGCAAGCTGGTACGACTGGTATATAGGTCCTGCTTGGGACGGTGCAATTATCAACATCCCCTGGCAGATTTATCAGCTTACGGGCGATGACAGTGCAATAAAACAGATGTGGGAGAATATGAAACTATATATCTCATATCTCAACACTGTGCAGGATGAGGGCATACTCTATATCGGTCTTACCGACTGGTGCGCACCTGAGTATACTCAGCGTTGCCCGAACTACGTCACAAGCACGGCGGACTACTTTGACCTTGCAAAAACAATGTCGAAATGTGCGGTAATAATGGGAGAAGACCCGACACCGTACAAAGAGCTTTCCGAAAGAATCAGACTTGCGTGGCGAAAAAAATTTCTCGGCGACGAAGAGCTTGAAAAAAAGCAGACCTGCCTTGCCTGCGGAATTTATTTCAAAATGTACGAGCCTGAGGAAATTCCTAAAAAATCCGTTCAACTTGCAAAGCTTATAGAAGACAACGGCCGGCATATTGACTGCGGCATACTCGGCGCAAAGTACATATTCTCTGCCCTTGACGACAACGGCTACTGCGACGTACTTTACAAAATGGTAACCGAACCAACGTATCCGAGCTACGCATACTGGATAAACAGCGGTATGACAACACTGTGTGAAGACTGGGAGATGAAAAACTCTCTCAATCACCATATGTACAGCGAGGTTGATCACTGGTTTTATCGCCATATTGCAGGTATCCGCATTGACGAAAACGGCATCGTTATAAACCCGAATTTTCTGCCTGCACTCGACTGGGCAAAAGCAACACACAGAGATATAAGTGTGCGTTGGAATAAACAAGAGCTTACAGTAACGGTACCCAAAAACGCAACGGTAATTATCGGCGGCAATTCATACGACATTGAAGCCGGTACACATACATTCAGGAGGTAACAAAATGCTCAGACTTGTTTTAAAGAAATTTGTAGAAATCCTCATCGCAATCATAATGGCAATCAATCCTTCTTTTCTCGGCACACTTGATATGGGCAGAATTCCTGACAAAACCAAAACAATCGATATGAGCAAATTCACCGACGAGCCCGTATGGGCAGACGAATTTGACGGCACTGAAATCGACCGCACAAAGTGGAATTTCCCCTGGTGGGAAACAGAGCGTAAGGGCGGCTACTGGCACGAGGATATGGCAAGCGTAAAAGACGGCAACCTCATTATCCGCGCTGAATATCTTGAAGAGCCGCTTGAAAACAGATATTACGAAGACTGGAAAGACGAAATAAATTTCAAAGAGTACAAGCCCGGCTGGTATACTGCCTGCCTTCGCACAGCAGACCTTTACGAGCAGTGCTACGGCTATTTTGAAGTCCGTTGCAAACTGCCTGCCGCTACAGGTATGTGGAGCGCATTCTGGATGATGAACCACAATGTTGAAGATGTTGACGGCACAGGTCAGGACGGCACAGAGGTTGATATATTCGAGTCAATGTACTACAAAGACTACTGGTGGGGCAACGATGCAGTAATCAGCGGTATTGTTTACGACGGCTACGGTGCAGACAAGAAGGGTGACTCCATAGGCAAGGTTTATGTTGATGGGGACCCCTATAATGAATTCAACACCTACGGCCTCGAGTGGAGCCCGACAGAGTACATATTCTATGTAAACGGCATTGAAACAGGCAGACTATCCACCGGCGGTGTTTCGCAGAACCCCGAATACCTTATCCTCTCCTGTGAATTTGCAGGTAAAAACGGTGTACAGTGGTCTGACAGACACGGTACGGGCGAAATCGACAAGACTCCCGAAGAAAACTGGCCTGCAGAATTTGTTATCGACTATGTAAGATGCTACCAGTATAAAGAATTCGTCAAGTAATATCCTTGACATATAAAGTTTTTTAATATATTATAATTAATTGAATTTTAAAAAATAAGGTTGGTGAAACTGAATGTCCACAACATTCGACAACGGCAGTCTCGGCTTATACCTCATAGCCGGTGCTGTTATCCTCTTTGTTCTGATTCAGTCAATCTTCTTCCTTGTAAAAGCATGGAAGCAAGGTAAGAAGCTGGGTCTCGACAAATCAAAACTGCGTAACGCAGTCACATCAAGTGCACTTTTCACAATTCCGTCAGCACTTTCCGTACTCGCTACGGTTATTGCTCTTGCTCCCGCTCTCGGTCTCGTTATTCCGTGGGTACGTCTTTCCGTTATCGGTAACCTGATGTACGAAACAACAGCTGCTGAAGCTGCTATGGAAGCTTTCGGCCATAAGGGCGGTATCGCTAACGCAGTTACAGACCCGACGGTTTATGCAGGTATTGCCTGGGTTATGACTCTCGGTATCTGTTTCTCTCTCGTTATTCTTCCTTTCCTTGCAAAGCCCCTTCACAAGAAGTTTATGGCAGCAAGCAATAAAGAAAAAGTAAACGAAGATGAAGATGAAGTTTCCGAAACCAAACCCAAGAGAACAATCGGTGAGTTTATCAACAAGTTTGCAACACCTGCAATCTTTATCGGTCTTATCGGCGCTTTCATCGCCGTAGCAATCGCAGGTCAGGGCAGCACAAAAGAGCCTAAAGAGCTTGACGGTGCAGGTGTGCTTTCTGTCTGTACTCTTATCGTTGCAATTGTTGTTTCAATTCTTCTTGAGATTCTTGTCAAGAAGCTCAAGCTCACATGGCTCGAGCCTTTCGTTATGCCTATAGGTATGATTGTTGCAATGGTAGCCGCAATCGTACTTTACAATGTTCTGCCTGCAGACATTGCAACACTTGAATGGAGGGGTTAAGAAATGGCTAAAAATAAAAAGCAGAAATCTTATATTGACAGCGTCCATTCATGGGGCAGAATTTCTTCCGTAACAGCACTCTGTGCTCTGCTTATGTTCCCCATAGCAATCTGCCTTTATCTCAATGTTTTCCCTGACCTTAACTTAATCTGGAAAGGTCTTCTCAAGCTCATCCCGACATATTGGACAGTTGCCGTTGTCGAGGTTATAGTTTACACTCCCATGCTCGGTGCAGGCGGTACTTACCTTTCATTCGTTACAGGTAATATTGCAAACCTCAAGCTCCCCTGCGCTATCAACGCAATGGAGGGTGCAAAGGTAAAGGCTAACTCCGAAGAAGGCGAAGTTATTTCTACAATTGCTATCGCAGCTTCTTCAATTGTTACAACAGTAATTCTCGCAATCGGCGTTATTGCCTTTGCTCCTTTCCTTGACAGCTTTACAAAGAGTCCCCTGCTTCAGCCCGCATTCAAGATGGTGCTTCCCGCACTCTTCGGTGCACTCGGCGCAGGCTACTTCATCAAGCACTGGAGAATTTCCTTCTTCCCGATTATTATTATGGTAGTTACACTTCTCATCCCCGGTATGGGCGAAACAGGTGCAAGTACACTTCTCTTCATCGGTATTGTAGCTTCCGTCGGCGGCGCTCTTGCAATGCACAAGATTGGTTGGCTTGATAACGTTAAAGACTGATTTTAAGTTTTAATTTCTGCTCAATCTCTGCTTTCACCAATCGGAGATTGAGCATTTTTTAAAGGTGATAAATATGGAAAAAATTCGTATCGGTATATTCGGACTCGGACGCGGCGAAAACCTTATCGACAGCTTAAAAGTAAACGGCGGTGAGATTGTTGCAGTATGCGAGCAGAGCGAAAAGAAAATAGCAGAATGTAAAGAAAAAATCGGAGATGCTGCTGTTTACACTGACTTCGATAAATTTATTGAGCACCCTATGGATGCTGTTCTGCTCACAAATTACTTTGCCGAGCACGCACCATACGCAATACGTTGCCTTGAAAAAGGCATACACGTGCTCAGCGAATGCACATCAAACGGCACAATGGCTCAGGGTGTAGCGCTTGTAAGAGCGGCAGAAAAAAGCAACGCAATTTATATGCTTGCCGAAAACTACCCGTTTATGCTGTTTAACAAAGAGATGAAGCGTGTATGCGACGGCGGCACACTCGGCAGAATTCTCTATGCAGAGGGCGAATACAACCACCCATTCAATATGTACGATGCCGAAGCCTGTGCAACACTCGCACCTGACGAAAGACACTGGCGGAATTTTCTGCCACGCTCATATTACATCACCCATTCACTCGCACCGATTATGTACGCAACAGGCTCTGTACCAGTAAGAGTCACTGCGATGCCTGTAGCAAACGAAATACCCGCCGATTGCTTTACGGCAAGATACGTAAATGATGCCGCCGCAATTATCACAACGCTCAATAGTGACGGCTCCGTATTCAAGGTGACAGGCTGTGCCGGATTAGGTGCACACAGCAACTCTTACCGAATCTGCGGTGTAAACGGTCAGATTGAGAATATAAGAGGTATGGGCGAAAAAATAATGCTGCGCTATAACAGCTGGCAGATACCCGAGGGTATGCAGGAAGTAAACTGCTACGACCCCGAGCATAGCCCTGAGGATGCCGAGCTTGCAAAGAATGCAGGCCACGGCGGAGGAGACTTCTTTGTAACACGCGAATTCCTTGAGTGTATCCGCACAGGCAAGAAACCACCGTTTGACGTATACTTTGCAACAACAATGGCATCAGTCGCAATCCTCGCACACCGCAGTATTTTAAACGGCAATCAGCCATTTGACATCCCCGATTTCCGCAAGGAAGAGGACAGAGTGAAGTACGAAAACGACCACTCTACACCTATCCCCTTCTCCGACGGCACCGATCCCGACATTCCGTGCAACTCTCGACCCTGCACACCTACGGAGTTACAGAAAGAAAACTACCGCAATGCACTCGAAAAATACGCAAAATAAAACAAAGGCTGTGAGATTTTAAACTCACAGCCTTAATCTTATTATTTAATATCCTTCACTTCGTTCAGGATGACATATAACTCTTATGCTTGTCATTCTGAGGAGCAAAGCGACGAAGAATCTTGAAATATAAGCTGAAGATTCTTCACTTCGTTCAGAATGACAACTTACCAATTTTCCGCCAAATCTTTCCATTCAGGATTTATGCTTTCAACAAGTGCATTTTTCTTTGCTCTTGTCCATCCTTTAATCTGCTTTTCCTTTTCAATTGCAGCGTATACATCACTTGTGTAATCAAACCAAACTAATTTATAAACATTATATTTTTTAGTGAAGCCTTCAACTGTACCGTTTTTATGCTCAAACAATCGCCTTTCAAGATTGTTTGTCACACCTGTATATAACACTTTGTTATTCCAATTAGTAATCATATACACATAGTACTGCAAGCTATCACCTCGATTTTAAAATTTGCGTACAGATTCTTCGCTTACGCTCAGAATGACAGGTAATTTTTCTGCGTGTCATTCTGAGGAGTGAAACGACGAAGAATCTTATTATTTAATATCCTTCACTTCGTTCAGGATGACATGTTTTACTTAACAATATAAGCCGCCTTGATTACAATGTCGTCTACGGGTCTGTCATTGTAATCACGCTCAACATCAAGGAATGAATCAACAACCTCCATACCCTCAATAACCTTGCCGAATGCGGCATACTGACCGTCGAGAGCGCTTGTATAATTGCCGTTATAGCAGATAAAGAACTGGCAGCTGCCTGAATCAAAGCTGTCGGGACGGCGAGCCATTGAAACAACACCTCTTGTGTGTGAAAGAGTATTATTTACACCGTTAGCGGCAAATTCACCCTTTATAGGTGTCGAGCCGCCTGTACCGTTGCCCTTGGGGTCGCCGCCCTGTGCAACAAACGGGCCGTAATAGCCTTCTGCAATACGGTGGAAAGTAAGGCCGTTATAGAAGCCTTTCTCAACAAGACCGATAAAGTTTGCAACGGTAATCGGTGCATACTCGGGGTAAAGCTCCATTGTGAAGCTGCCTGCTTCACTGCCTGCGATTGTAATTTCAAACTTAACCTTTGTATGCTCTGCATTTGCATCGGGCTTTTCTGTTTCAGCTTCGGGTGCTGTTGTCTCCGCCTCAACTTCGGGAGCTGTTGTTGTTTCAGCCTCTGTTAATTCAACCGTTACATCTGTTGTTTTCTCTGTTTTCTCAGCACTGTCGTCTTTGTCGTCAGACTGACCGCACGCTGTAAACATACAAACGCCTGTAACCATTGCCAGCGCTAAAGCCAGCAGTTTAAAAATAATACTTTTTTTCATTTTCCGTCACCTTTTTTCAATATTTATTTGATTAAATGATATCATAAACTTAATGCATTTGCAACCGACTATTTTCTCTTGACTTAAAATTAATATGAGTTTAGAATATAACCATAATCTGCGAAGGAGTAACCGAAATGGCACACCTTATCGAAATCAAAGACGTATATAAAATCTATAATCCCGGCGAAAACGAGGTGCGTGCACTCGACGGCGTTTCGCTCACCGTTGACCGCGGCGAGTTTATTGCTATTGTCGGTCAGTCAGGCTCGGGCAAATCAACCCTGATGAATATGCTCGGTCTGCTCGATGTATGCACAAGCGGCTCATATATGCTCGACGGTGTCGATGTATCAACAATGAAAGACGATGAGCTTTCTTCAATCCGTAACGAAGAAATCGGCTTTATCTTTCAGGGCTTCAACCTTATTCCCAGCCTTACAGCTCAGGCAAATGTTGAGCTGCCACTTGTTTACAGAGGGGTTAAGGCGGCAAAACGCCGTGAGCTGAGCACAAGTGCACTCAAGCGAGTAGGACTTGAAAAGCGAATGAACCACCTGCCCAACCAGATGTCGGGCGGTCAGCAGCAGCGTGTAGCAATCGCAAGAGCTGTTGCGGCAAAGCCCCCCGTAATTCTTGCCGACGAGCCTACAGGTAACCTCGACACAAGCTCAGGCAAAGAGGTAATGCGAATACTGCACGAGCTTCACGAAGAAGGCCGCACCGTAATACTCATCACGCACGATAACGGCATAGCCGACGAAGCCGAAAGAGTAATAAGAATTCAGGACGGCAAGATTATAGAAGACTACAAAAACGAAAAATAAAAGAAACGGTTTGCATCGGAGTTATCCTTTGCAAACCGCTTTTTATTTTATTTCTCACACAGGTTTTCTGTTTCAATCAGCAGATTAAGGTCGGCGTCATATATTTCTATACGGTCTTTATAAACTGCTGTTATATAAACCTCACCGTTAAACTCATTGATCTCGCAGTACTCACAGTCTCTGAAAATATATTCACGGTTTTTATAATCGTACAGGTGATAAGGCCCGTCCATACGGCCGTCCTGCTTATGCTCAAGCTCGGCAATAACCGCAACACCCAAGTCACCTGCAGTGCTTACGTCTGTCCATTTTTCATCATTATCATCAATAACCGTAATAATCTCTTCGTGTGTAGCAGCGTTGAACCATACTCTTTCTACCGAAGAAGCGAAAGCAGCATACGTGCCTTCGTATACAGTTACTCTTTCTGTATTTTCGCATTCATTCAAGCACTTGCCGTTTACATCAAATATGCAGAATTCACCGTCATTTGTTCCGTAGAAGAAACCATATTCTTCGCTGCATTCCGTCGCATAGACATCACCGCAAGCAATAATTTCATCTGTAAATGCATCACGGTAGTATTCGTCCGGAGCGTACATATTAGCATAGTATCTCACAAGTTTACCGTCATCTTCTAAGAAATAACTCCGCAACACCGCACTCCAACCAAATTCTCTTTCACGAAGCAGTTTAAGCTCGGTATCATAGATATACTCTTTATCATAATCCGAAGCAATGAAATACTTGCCGTCAACCTCTGCTATATCTACATATTTCGGCTCAAGCAGCCACTCACCCTCGGGTGTAATTATACCGTAGCCTTCGTCACGGTTGTAGCTCGCAACAGCCTTACCCGTAATAAACGGACCGCAGTAGTCCAGTTTATCGAGCACAACTTCTCCGTTTTCGTCAACAACGGTTGTGTAGCCGTTATCACTTAAGAAATCGAACACCACAAGCAGACCGTTATAAAATCCGTTACCGTTTGTATCTACAGACTGATTTTCATTACCCGAAAAAATCTTGTTACCGTCGTAATCGTAAACTGTAAAGATTCCGTCTAACTGCCCACATATAATTCTGTTTTCAGATACAGCACGTATATTGTCTTCCAATTCAAGCTGCCATGTACCGTCGGCAGACACAAGAAGTGAGTTGTAGCAAGTATCCTCCCATTTGTTATCCAAAATCTGCATACAGTAGTACTTTTTGCCGTTACACTCAAGGGTACGGCACCAATCATATACAGGCTCAACAACTTTTTTGCCGTCGGCAGTCATAAGTCCGTAAAACCGCTCGGTCCAATATCCGTTTTCTTCGTCATATTTATACCCTGCCATATACGGCACAAGCATACCTGACGACTCTTTGTTTTGCTCATCGGGCTGATTAGCTGTTTCTGCAGTTGTCTGCTCGGTAGTTTCATCAGGAGACTGCTCCTTCATACATCCTGCAAAGCTGAAAACAAACATACAAGCAAGTACAAAAGCAATAATTTTTTTGAACATAACAAAAGACCTCCCTTCACCTGCATTATAAGCAAGACAAAGGGAGGAAGTCAACAATACTTACAACATTGTTACCGTCGATTACATAGTTGTAACATCAGAAGTGATAGAGATTCTGCTCGGGGTCGCTGTATTGGAACTGCGGATAAAGCTCGTTTGTTGAAACAGTGGGCTGACCCTCGTAAGTAAGAAGCCAGAAAAGCATCTCTGCAAGTTCCGAGCCGTAGTTGCAGGGCACATGCATAGCATCCTTGATAAACCATGTGCTGTCGGGAAGAAGACAGGTTGAAGCATCAATAACCTTATCGGGTGAGAGCTTGCCGGGGATTGCGGGCACATAATCGTCACCGAGAGTTTTGCCGTAGTGTGCAACTGTTGCACCTGCACTCATAAGCTCAGTTTCGAGCACCATATCACCGTTGACATAAGAACGCTCATAAACGGGCACTACGGGGCTGTTGTAGGAAGTTACAACAGCTACATAAACGCCGTCTTTCATCATTTTTTTAATAAATTCATCTCTGCCGAGTCTGAATTTCTGGAATTTGTCAATGCGCTTGATAAGACCTGCGTACTCGTCAATATCTTCACCGAATACGAATTCTTTTGCAGCATCATAATCTTCAGGCTGTACCATAGCCCAGAGGCCGGGCATTGTGCCGAAGTTGTCACGCATTGTGCCCTTATAAATCTCTTCCTTGTAGTTCTCCGTAAGGTTGTTTGCAAAGTTTAAAAGAGCATCTGTGATACCTGTGAAATCGAGAATCTTCCAGAGGACCTTAAGGTCAGGCACTGCAAACTCAAGGAAGGTATTGAGAATATCCTTATCAAAACCTACTCTGCCGCCAAGAGCATCGTTTGCAACGTATGAGCCGTAGATTGTGGAGGAAAGGAAAACACAGCTTTCTACATTATCGTAGCCGTATTCGTCAAGGTAAGCAAGTGTCATAACACCGCCGAGGCTACAGCAGATAATATCAACCTTGTCACTGCCGCTTTCTTCAAGTGCAAGCTCAACACGGTTATTAATCTCTTCTGCTACTGTATACGGGTCAAGACGCCAGTCGTATGTAACATAATAAACGTTTTCTGCGCCTACTTCATCACAAGCCTGAGCAACTACACCCGGCTCACAAGTGCCGGATTCTCTGAAGCTCTGAAGAGTTTCGGGATAATTGCTCATAGCAAGCGGATATTCAACAACGGAAACGTTTGCAACCGTGTCACCGTTTTTGTCGCAAGCCATATCTGCAAAAATGCCGGAAACAAGGCCACATACTCCGTCAACCATACCGTCCATACCGAAAAGTAAGGTAGAAACAAGTGTATTTACAACGCCAAGAATAATCGGGCCTGCCTTGGCAGTAAGTGCAGGGCGTTCATTCTCTGTGCCGAGGTCTACCGTAAGAGCAGGGAAATCAAGGCCGCGCACAACAATAATCGGGGTTACCTCTTTTTCTTCAGCCAGTGCAGGCACAGCACAGGCAAACAGCATAACTGCCGCCATAATAAGCGAAATAAAGCGTTTCATATCAATTCCTCCGAACAACTAAATTTCTTGTTTAATATTATATTACATTTTAATTTATAAATCAATAAATAAAAAACATTGTAAATGCTTTTATTTCAATCCTTAGAAATAAACAAAAAGAAAATTTAAAAATTTAAAATAAAGACTTGACAAACACAGTACTGTTATGTATAATAGCTGATGTTGTGCGGATGTAGCTCATCTGGTAGAGCGCCACCTTGCCAAGGTGGAGGTAGCGAGTTCGAGCCTCGTCATCCGCTCCAGAAAATAAAAAGCCTTTGTCAATTGACAAAGGCTTTTTATTTTCAACTAAGTGTGCCTTACGGCACGTGCAGTGATGCTAACTCATCGTGAAGTTGCTGCGCAGTGAAGTTTGCTTCGCAAGTGTTTCAGCACACTTACCTTCACTTTGTGCGAAGCATAATACTTCACGGCGGTATTACCGCTACTTAACTTGGGTGCAACCCAAACTTCACTAATTATTAAAACTTGCCGTTCGTAACCGCTTGACAAATCCGAACCGTAATACTATAATCACTTTGACAATTGAAAATGCCAAATGGGGTGCTGATGTTATCGGCTGAGATTCGGGCTTTTAAGCCCGTAACCCTTGAACCTGATCCGGGTAATGCCGGCGTAGGAATTTTAAGAGTTGCAAGTATTAAACGCCAACAGGAAAAATTCCTCTTGGTGTTTTTTTATTGCAGTTTTCAGGAGGTGTTTTTGTGGCACAAACTAAAGCTCAAAAAACAAAACGGCTCGCACTCAGCGGTGTTATGCTTGCAATGAGTGTTGTGCTGTCGTTCATAAAAGTTTTTGAATGGCCTTTCGGCGGCAGTATCACCGCCTGCTCGATGTTGCCCGTTGCAGTACTCGGCTACACCTACGGTGTTAAGTGGGGTCTGCTCTGCGGTACGGTACACGGTATTCTTCAGGCAATAACGGGTGCTGCTATGAGCTCCGCCTTTGCAGGTATGAATATTGGCAGTGCTCTCGCAATAATAATTATAGACTACCTTTTCGCTTTCTCTGCGGTAGGTCTTTCGGGTATGCTCAAAGGAAAAATCAAAAACCACACTGCAGCCTTTGCAATCGGTACGGCACTTGCAATTTTTATCCGCTATATGGCACACATTGTATCGGGTTATATTTTTTACAAATCCTATGCCGATTGGTTTTTCGGCGAAGTAATGGTGAACGGTTTTACCGCTTCTCTTTTACAAAAATGCTCACCTAATTTGCTTGGACTTATCTATTCGGTTATATACAACGGTGCATATATGTTACCCGAGCTTATACTGACTTCAGTTGCCGCAGTGCTCGTTATTTCGCTAATTAAACCCGTAAGACAAGAAATGATAAAAACACATATTAAAAAATAATAGACAAAAGGCTTTGTATGTGATATACTAACTTATGTATGTATAACTACGGAAGGAGTCTGCGGCAGTTTTACTGCCGTGAAGTCAGATATGTTAGATATTAAAGAAGCTCTCGCTAAAATTTATATTTCTGTCGAGCCTGCTATGAAAGAAGCAGGTATGGCAGGTGTCCGCCCTGAAGGTGTTGAAAAGGGTGAAATTCCCGTTGTCAAAGGTGACAACGGTGTAGGCTACCGTTTCGATTTCAAGGGCGAGGCAAGCGCTGTTGCAGTAAAGCATCTCGACAAAAAGCTCACTTTTGAGCTTTCAACTACAGTTGATGACGAAGGTAACTTTACAGATTACAAAGAAGTTTCCGTTTCACTTCTCGATGCAGAAACAAGCGACGATAAGGATATCCGCTCAATCAGCGGTGAAATTTCCGATACGATAATGGCTAAATTCTGCAAGCCGACTAATCAGCCGAAGGTTAAGGCTCCCAAAACTGTTTCCAAGGCAGCTGCAAGAAGCGGCAGTGTTTATTACGATGCAAACACTCTCGCAAGCCGTCTTACAGCTTCGCTTTACCCGCAGTTCCGCGGCGATTACAACGACAATATCAACCGTTATGGCGAATTCCTTCCCGAAGAGTTTTTCGCACGCGGTTGTGCTGCAGCAGTGCAGGATACAATCCGCCGTAATGATCCCAATGAGATGAAGAAGCTTTTCAATATTCTCAACGAAATTTATCTTGATGCAACCAACGAAACACAGAGCATTATCACCGTAACACTTCTCGGTGAGCTCGGTGCTGACGAGGTTTTGCTTGCAAACTGCATCGACTATATGTGTCCCGACCTTATGGGTCCCGTTATCAAGGTAAACAAATTCCTTCACTCTTCCGCAGGCAAGTCAGCACGTGCGAAGCTTAAGAATCCTCCCGTCTATAAGCCCCAAAAAGCAAAACGCCCCGGTCTTATGGAGCGTATGATGAATGCTTCACAGCAGGCTAATACAAACCAGAAATAAATTCACGTTCCGAAAAGCACCAAAATCGGTGCTTTTTATTTTTAATGTTGAAAAAGGCAGATAAATATAATACAATGTATTTATCTTATTTTAAGGATTTGAACAAATGATTAGAATTAACCAGATTAAACTGCCGCTTGATGCAGGCGAAAGTGAGCTTCGCGCCGCTGCCGCCAAAATTCTGCGTTGCCCGGCACGCAGAATCCTCACGCTTGAGGTTGCACGCCGTGCAGTTGACTCGCGAAAAAAGAACGATGTATATTTCGTATATAACGTAAACGTTACCGTCGAGGGCGATGAAGATGCTCTTATTGCCAAAGCCAAAGACGGCAAAGCAGAGAAATACACCCCTTTCAGGTATGATTTGCCCGAAAACCGCCGCACTTCCTCACTTCGTCCCGTCGTCGTGGGATTAGGACCTGCAGGTCTTTTTGCGGCACAGACTCTTGCAAAGTCGGGTCTTAAGCCGATTGTGCTTGAGCGCGGCGACTGCGTAGAAGAGCGTACAAAAAGAGTAAAGACCTTCTGGGAAACCAAAGAGCTTGACGAAAACAGTAATGTGCAGTTCGGCGAAGGCGGTGCAGGTACGTTCTCCGACGGCAAGCTGACAACAGGCATAAAAGACACTCTCTGCCGTCAGGTATTCCTTGAGTTTGTCCGCCACGGTGCACCGCAGGAAATTCTTTACTCCGCAACACCGCACATAGGTACAGACAAGCTCGGCGGCGTTGTAAAATCGATGCGTGAAGAGATTATAGCACTCGGCGGTGAAGTCAATTTCCGTTGCAGGCTTACCGGGCTTATCGTTGCAAACGGCTTTATCCATGGCATAGTTTATGAGGATTCCGAAGGTAAGACGAAAGAAATCGAAACCGATACGCTTATACTTGCAATAGGTCACTCTGCAAGAGATACGGTAGAAATGCTGTATGAAAGCGGAGTAAAAATGATACAGAAGCCTTTCTCGGTCGGTACAAGAATCGAGCATCCGCGTGAGCTGATTGACCGTTCACAGTACGGCGAATTTGCAGGCCACCCGAGGCTCGGTGCCGCAAACTATAAGCTCTCCTGCCATCCTCAGGGCGGCAGAGGTGCATACACATTCTGTATGTGCCCCGGCGGCACTGTTGTAGCTGCATCGAGTGAAAAAGGCAGAATGGTAGTAAACGGAATGAGCGAATACGCACGTGACGGCGAAAACTCAAACTCAGCAATACTTGTAGGCATTGAGCCGCAGGATTTCGGCAGTGAGCATCCGCTTGCAGGTATGCACCTTCAGCGTAAAATCGAAAGTGCGGCATTTGAGGCAGCAGGTTCTGACTACCGAGCACCGGCGCAGCTTGTAGGCGACTTTCTCGCAGACCGTCCTTCCGAAAAGCTCGGCAGTGTAAGACCGACCTGTCCGACAGGCGTTACACCCGGTGACATACGCAAGGTACTACCGCAGAAGGTTACCGACACAATTGCCGACGCACTTGTTAAAATGGACAAACAGCTCAAGGGCTTTGCACTACCCGACGCGGTGCTGACCGCCCCCGAAAGCCGCTCCTCTTCCCCTGTCAGAATCACACGTGACGAATACTTCCAGTGTAATATCGGTGGTATCTTCCCCTGCGGTGAAGGTGCAGGCTACGCAGGCGGTATCGTCTCTGCAGGTGTCGACGGCATACGCTGTGCCCACGCAGTACTAAGCGACGAGAATAATTTTTAAGTTCATACACCAAAGAAAAAAAGGCGACAATTTGCAATAAATTGTCGCCTTAAAATATAAAAAAGCCCGCGACAGCACATCACGGGTAAAAAGGGGAATAAAACGCATCATACAACCACAAAACCAAAAATTGCAGATGCAGTGGGATTGTCGAAAAGGGGATTTGCGATATATATTAACAGGCATATGCCCGATTGAAATCCCGTCAGGGTGAGCTTTTGGCTCAGGAGATTACTGAGCGTTGCTCATATAGTTTACAAGACCCTCAATTTCCATAGCCTTTGTAAACATACGGAAGAAATTCTTCTCCTTACCGATCTCCTTGATAAGCTCTTTTTCCTTTTTGATTAAAAATTTTGAAAACATTTTTTATTTCTCCTTTCGTTTGTTTACATCTGCATTGTAATATTTTTTGTGCGTTTTGTCAAGACTTTTTGCACAAATCACAAGTGCTGTATTTGTGCACTATGCACAACGATTTTTAAATCGCAAAAACAAGCTAATCGACATATTACACCAACTTGCTGTATAGAATTTGTACACTTTGCACAATATATTTTCTGATTATGCAAATTAAGGCAATTTATCTCAAATACACCCCTCAAAAAGTTTGTGCGACTTTTTTAAAACACTTTCGTCACTTTGTACACCCGAAATCATTTAAGAATTCGGAATTAATCAAAACAAAAATGTCATCCTGAACGAAGTGAAGGATCTTAAAAAACTAAAGATTCTTCGCTTATGCTCAGAATGACATTGCAGATATCGTTATTTATAATGATATCTGATGTTTAATATATTCATCACGTGTAGGGCAGAGGCTTGCCTCTGCCGCAGAGTTCAAGCGATATTTCGTTAACAACGGCAGGGGCAAGCCCCTGCCCTACAGTTTGACAAACAAAATTATATTGATATAACAAAAAAGACGGCGGAAAATCCACCGTCTTTTTTATAGAAAGCTTTAATTATTCAACTGTAACTGTGCCGTCTTCTGCAACAGTAATCTTCATACCGTCCTTAACATAGTTAAGGAATTCGTCACCGAGGCAATCGATAACGGGCATCGGAGAATCAGTCCATACAGCACCGAGAACTGCACCTGCGCAAGCAAGTGAGTCGATGTGCTCGGAGAAGAGAAGGCAAGCAGGTGTTCTCTCCATAACCTTTGCACAGTAGAGAACCATACCGCCCGTTGTTGAGCCGATAGTCTGGGGAAGGCAGAGAGCTGTACCGACCATGGGCTTCTGGTAGAGGTCCTTATTGTTCTGGTCACCGCACTTTGCCTGCTTATCGCCGAACTGAAGAGCGTTCTGGAAGGAAGCAAGTGTGTTGAAACCGCCGTGGGAAACAAGAGCAGGAGCGGAGCATTTGCCCGGTACTACGGGACGACCCTTAAACTGTTTCATTATGCTTTACCTCCTGTGATGATATTGAGAATCTCGTCACTCTTGTAGTAACGTGATGTTGTATATGTTCTGAGCTTGTTGGAGTTTGTGATAACGGGCATCTTCTTGCAAAGAGGATTGTTCATATACATAAGCGGGCAGATGTAGCTGAGAACAACGCCTGTTGCTGCAAGCTCTTTAGCCTTGGGAGTTTTGTTGAATTCCTCAACAACTGCAGGAGCAGCTGTAAATACTGTGGGGATAGCAACCTTGCTCAGACCGTTCTTCTTGAGGCCTGCAACAACGTTATCAGTCCACTCAATAAGCTGTGCGTGTGAAAGATGAGGACAACCTACGAAGCAAAGCTTCGGAGTTGCGTTCTTATCCTTCCACATAACAGGGTAGTTAGCCTGAACTCTTTCAAGCTCAGCATCATCAACAACGTAAACCTGAGCACCCTCTGCGATAAGGCTTTCACCCTGCTCAACAGCTTCGGGAGTAAGGTTTGCGATGTGGTAGAGACCGACAGCACCGTTAGAGGCTGTAGCAGCACCGAAGTCCTTGAGGTATGCCTTTGTGTCACCGTCAAGCTCTGTACCGATCCACTGGTCAAGGCCCTTGATGTAAGGAACATCTTCCATAACCTTCATACCGATAGCGGAACCGAGAATCTGTGCCTCGGGCTTCTTTGTTGTCTTGACTTCGACAATCCAAGTTGCCTTTCTGCCCTCGTCTGTAATAAGACCGAAGTAAGGAACTTTACCGACGATAGAACCGAAGAGCTCGATAATACCGGAGTTACGGTTACATCTTGCACCGATTACGGAGTTAGCGTAAACAACAGCTGAAGACTCTGCCCATGAGAGAACCTCACCCTTCTTGGGAAGGTTGCCAACCTCATCCATATAGCAAGTACAAGTGTATGACTTGTCATCGATAAGGCCGAGCTTTGCAAGCTGTGCATCGTACTGATTCTGCTTGGAGTACATAAACTTGTTAAAAACAACCTTCTGAAGGAAGTTAGCAGGAACCTTGGGATCGAGGGGCTTGGGGTCAACGGAGAACTTCTGCTGAGAGAGTGCACCGCCGGCAATAAGCTGATCCATAAGATCGTAAACAGGGCTCATAACCTTGAGGCCGAAGCTTGTAACAAGGTGACCCATCTTGCTCTCGACGGGAACCATCTTTGTAGCACCGAAAGCCTCACCGTACATAACAAGGGTCTTCATAACCTTTGCCATTGTTTCGCCCTTGGCACCGTTGAGAATTTCTATCTCATCGGGTGTGAGCTGCATTTTGTAGTTCATTTTATCTATATCCCCTTTCATAAGGATCAAAATTGACTGTATATAAAGTCTGAATTAAGTTCAGACCTGCAAACTTTATAACAGGCCATATTGCCCGTAGGCAACATGGCCGCAGATACCGTAGCTTACGGAAGCATATCAAAGAACTTCTGTGCGATATCGCCGAAGTTGAAAAGGAAGTTCTTGACCTTGTCAAGAAAATCAAAAACCTGAACAATGATATCGCTGAGACTGCCGAGTTCACCAAACTGCATTACTGTTTCCCTCCTTCTTCTTAAAATCTTGTTTCTTTTCTGCAGATTCATTTCTGCAGTATAATTTTATCATAACATTAAAGATAATTCAATATCAAAAAAGCAAATACAACGAGGCTTTGCGGTAAACTCTGACTGCAAAGCCTCAATTGTTTATTGAATTACAGCTTCATTGCAATATCCCATGCCTGCCAGATAACTGTACGAAGGTTACCAACCTTGAAAGCATCACCGAGGATGTGAACATGCTTTGCCTTGGGAGCAATGGGAGCGGGCTTGTAGCCGACAGAAAGGATTACGCTGTCTGCAGGTACGCTGACAGTTTTGCCGTCCTTTGTTGCAACGGAAACGCTGCTATCGGTGATTTCTGTTGTTCTGGACTCAAGGTATACCGGAACCTTGTTAGCCTTGAAGAAGTCACGAAGGAAGCTTGTGTTTGCAAGAGCAACACCGGGTGTTGTGATAAGGTCATCCTGCATTTCGACAACAACAGGCTTCTTACCCTGGAGATAAAGGTCATATGCGATTTCACAGCCTGTAAGACCGCCGCCGACGACAACAACATTCTCGCCGACTTCCTTCTTACCGAGAAGGTAATCAACAGCCTCAATGCCGTACTCTGCAGCGCCCTTAACGGGAATCTTGTTAGCAACGGAACCTGTTGCAACGATAACCTCGTCAGCACCGAGAGAAGCTACATCCTTAACCTCTGTGTTCATCTTGACAGTGATTGAGGGATACTTCTTGATTTCACGGTTGTACCATGCGATAAGGTCGCGATCCTTCTCCTTGAAAGAGGGAGCAGCTGCTGCAATAAATACGCCGCCGAGAACATCTGACTTCTCATAAAGAGTTACTGTATGGCCGCGCTGTGCACAGACGATAGCAGCTTCCATACCACCGATACCGCCGCCGATGATAGCGATGTTCTTCTTTTTCTTTGCAGGCTCAATCTTATACTTCTTGGACTGCATTGTCTTGGGATTGAGAGCGCAACGTGCAAGACCCATTGTATCCTTAAGGTCCTGAGTGTTTGCGTGACCCTTTGAGGATGAGAAGTTGAAGCAACCGCTGTGGCAGCAGATGCAAGGCTTGATTTCCTCAATTCTGTCTTCAATAATCTTTGTAATCCACTCGGGGTCTGTAAGGAACTGACGTGCAATACCTACGCCGTCAATCTTACCCTCTGCAACAGCCTGAGCACCGACATCGGGCTCCATACGGCCTGCACATACAACGGGAATATCGACAAAGTTCTTGATGTGAGCAACATCGTCAAGGTTACAGTTCTGGGGCATATACATAGGCGGATGTGCCCAGTACCATGAATCGTATGTACCGTTGTCAGCGTTGAGCATATCGTAACCGCAATCCTGAAGGTACTTTGCAGCCTTCTCGGATTCAGCCATAGCACGGCCGACCTCTGTGTACTCTTCGCCGGGCATAGCACCCTCGCAGAAGCCCTTCATCTTGGACTCTACGGAGTAACGGAGAGATACGGGATAATCATCGCCGCAAGCCTCTTTGATTGCCTTTACAACTTCTGCTGCGAAACGGTATCTGTTCTCAAAGCTGCCGCCGTATTCGTCGGTACGCTTGTTGAAGAACTCGATTGCAAACTGGTCGAGAAGATAGCCTTCGTGAACAGCGTGAACCTCAACACCGTCAACGCCTGCGTCACGGCAGAGCTTTGCTGTCTTTGCAAAAGCCTCGATAATCTCGTGAATCTGCTCTTTTGTCATCTCGGGGCACTCGATATCGTGAGCCCAACGTGATTTCTGCGGGCTGGGAGATGCAAGCTCGTGTGATGTATCGAGAATAGGCTTGATAAGAGCACGTGTGAATTTATTCTTGTGAAGGGGTGCAACAAGCTCGGTAATAGCCCATGAACGGCCCATACCTGCAGTAAGCTGAACGAACAGCTTTGCACCTGTCTTGTGAATTTCATCCATGAAAACTTTGAGCTCTTCGAACATTTTGGGGTTCTGCCAGAGCCACTTGCCCCAGAAAGTATCGCGGAGAGGAGCAATACCGGGGATGATAAGACCGACGTTGTTGTTAGCTCTCTCGAGGAAGAGCTGTGCAGCTTCCTTGTCAAAATGGCAACCGCCGAGCTCAAACCAACCAAAGAGTGATGTACCGCCCATAGGGCACATAACGATTCTGTTCTTGATTTCGACATTACCTATTTTCCAAGGGGTAAATAATGCTTCGTACTTGGAATCCATAGCTTATGCACACATCCTTTTTTGATTTTGGAATATCATTTTTTCCTACTATAAAGTATATAAAAAATCACACCTTATGTCAAGCAATTATATTACACAATCTGTTACCTGCGACATATTATTTTTTATGCAAAACAACTGTTCTTGACATATAATAATTATTTCAGTATAATATAGATGATTAACTTTAAATTGGAAAGGTGGCGCCAAAAATGAAAAATGCAGTAAAGAGGTTTGCTTCTTTTGTGATATGCTGTATCCTCTGCGGCGTATTCTGCCTTTTTTCATCCGCTAAAAGCACCAATGAATACGGTCTCGGTCTTACCGCCGATTCATCTGTTGCTGACAACTCGGCAACGGTTATGCTAAGCCTCAAAAACTCTAACAGCTTTGATGTAAAAGATATTGAAATCGTATACACCGTGCCCGAAGGATTTGAGCTCAAATCCGAAATCGCAGACAAAAACAGCGAAGGCTGCGTTATCGCCGTAGGTAGTCTTGCCGCAGGTGATACATATAAATCCGAGCTTGTTTTCAATGCAATAAACGCACCGGTTATAACAGACGGCGAAGCTTCAACCGAACCCGAAGTTGAAGCCGTTGCTGTCAAAAAAACAAACGAAAAAGCCGTTATAGCCGCTGTTGCAGCAGCAGTTGTAGTAGTTGCAGTAGTTATAATCTTTGCAAGAAAGCACAAGAAAGCTGCAGCTATGCTTCTTGCCCTCACAATGCTTACACCCGTTATGGGTATGTTCATCGCAAACGCTGCCGAGTCACGCAGTTTCACTCTTGAAGATTCAATCACAATCGGTGATACATCATACCCCATCAGCATTACCGTAAACTACACCGCCGAAAGCGAAGCTGATTTTGAGCTTGAAGCCGAAGGCGCCGCAGGTACAGTTACCCGACCTGTCGCAGATTTCAGCGGTACTGCAATCGCAGATTCAACCATAACATCGGTCACTTATGAAGTCCGCAGTGATATCGACAATTTCGAGGTAGGCTCAAGCGGCACAGCAACGCTCAACGGTTGCGACTGGAGCATTGATAACCTCGCACTCAAACACGGCGATAATAAAGTAACCTTCACCGCAACCCTCGCAAACGGCGAAACACGCACTCAGGTGCAGGATATATACTATGACAAGGGTGAGCTTTATCAGCGTACTCCCGACGAAGAAGCCGAGGAAAACGGCACAAAATATGTAAAAGAGATAATCAACATTTATTTTGACCTCGATACAACCGACGAAAGAATAGCTGAGATTCTTGCCGATTTCGGTGCAGAGCGTGTCGGTGAAGTAAACGATATTGCTATGGTACAGGCAAGATTTGAAGCAGAATATCTTGATAAGCTCAACGAAATCTGTACAAAACTCGAAGAATATGACGAGGTTATCGGTGCAGGTATTGAACAGATTCTGCCGCTGAATATCAATACCGTTACAAACGACCCGTGGAGCACGTACGTAAGCTACAAAGAGACCCGCAACGAAGAAATCCCCGACGGCTACAACTGGCACGTTGAAGCTATCCAGGCACACAGTGCATGGGATTATCAGCAGTTTTTCGGCAAGGCAACAGTCGGTATTATTGACGGCCCCGTTATGACCGACCACGAGGATATGTCCGGCAAAGTAAAATTTGCAGGCTCTTACGAAAGCGACAACGTATTCTCAACCGTAGCCAAGGATAAAGCCGACCAATTCCACGGCACACACGTTGCAAGTATTATCGGTGCAACGCAAAATAATAGCTTGGGTATTGCAGGTCTGCTTCAGGATGTTGACATTTATGCCGCTAACTTCGGTGCGGCGAGCAATACAATCAGCTATATTGTAAGTGCCGTTTCGTCGCAGGTTACAAACGGTGCAAAAGCAGTAAACCTTTCGCTCGGTCTCAACAATACAACCGGCAGCAATCCGTATCTCAACCCTTATTCTACGTCAGACCTCGATTCGACGGCAAGACAGTGTGCCGTAGGTATGAGCAGTCTTATACGATCAGGCAAAGAATTTGTCGTTGTGCAGTCAGCGGGTAACGGTGTTATAGATACAAGACTCGGCAGCAATATGTACCGCAGTGTTGATGCAACTCAAAACGGTCTTTATTGCTCGGTACGTATAGACGGTTCTTACGGTTCACTCACACGCTCTCAGATACAGGCTGTTTATGACCGTATTATCATTGTAGGTGCTGCTGAAAACGACAGCAACGTTTCAAAATACGCCGACTTCACAATGTATTACCGCAGTAACGCAGGCAGCAGAGTTGATATATATGCACCGGGCTACAGAATAATGGGTGCCACTACTCCGCAGGCAGATTCCAAAGGCGAGTACACTATAATGTACGGTATGGCAACAGGCACCTCCCAGGCTGCTCCGCAGGTAACAGCAGTTGCGGCACTGTGCTTTGCAATCAACCCAAACCTTACCGGTGCTCAGGTCAAAACAATGATAAAAGAAAACACTCGCTGTGACGTAAAGGACAACACTCAGACCCAGAAGGGTACAGATAACGTATATTATGAGCTTCACCCCGCAACAGGTAACGGCAGAATGCTCAGTATGAAACTTGTTACCGAAGCTGCAATGCGCACAGTAGTAGGCAAAGCTAATTACACTACGCTCAACAGAATTGTCGCCACCGCACAGAGTCTTGACCCCAACACATTCACAAACTACGAAATCGTTCAGGCTGTTATTGACAGCATTGATTATGACCTCTATGCATACCAGCAGGACGAGGTTGACGCCAAATATCTCGAGTTGCTTGAAGCTATGGATAAACTGATTGAGCGTACACCTGCAGACTATTCCGCAGTAGAAGAAGCAAAGTCTCAGGCTGCAGCACTTAATCCTGCCGATTATGTTGACTTCAGCGGTGTAACGGCGGCAGTAGGCGCAGTTGTCTACGGTAAATACTCAGACGAGCAGGCTGCCGTTGACAAAATGGCTCAGGATATTCTTGATGCAATTGCCGCACTCGAATCAAATGCTTCTATTGAATCACTCGACCCGTCTGTTGTTGCAGATAACCGCAACAAATGTATTGTTTTTACAGCAGATTCACTTGAATACTATTTCGAAACGCTTGAAGCCACCGGAGGATATACGGTAAACCGCGAATCAAACAGCGAGGACACATACTCAACAGGCTCAACCGTAACACTTTCAAAAGACGGTTGCGAGGATATAGTTTACGTTGTCGCAGTGCTCGGCGATATTGACGGCAACGGCAAATCAGACGCAAACGATGCATTCCTTGCAAGGATGTTAGCTCTGGGTATGCTTGAAATGTCACACAATGCATATACTATAGCGGCTGACGCAGACTGTGACGGCACTGTCACAGAGGACGACTCAATGCTTATTCAGGAGAGTGCAATCTGTAATAACTTAATATTCAACGATTACGTAGCAGGAGAGTGAACCGATAACAAATGATTATTCTTACAATTGGCGACGTTGTCGGTACACCGGGCTGCGAATATCTGCGCAAGCGTCTGCCGACAATAAAAAAGCAGTACGGTGTTGATTTCTGTATTGCCAACGGCGAAAATTCCGCCGCAGGCAACGGCATAACACCTCAATCAGCCGACAGCCTTTTTGAATGCGGTGTTGACCTTATCACAACGGGCAACCATGTCTACCGCCGCCGTGAAATTTATGAGCGGCTCGACACCTGCCGCGACATAATCCGCCCTGCAAACTACTATGCAGGCAACCCCGGCAACGGTTTTGCTGTTGCGGATATGGGCAGCGTAAAAATAGGTGTAATCAACCTTGCAGGCAACGCATTTATGGATGGCGACAATCCCTTTATCTGTGTTGACAAATGCCTTGAAGAGATAAAAGACTGCCGCATAAAGCTTGTGGATTTTCACGCGGAAGCTACAGGCGAAAAGCGTGCACTCGGCTTTTATCTTGACGGAAGAGTAAGTGCTGTTTTCGGCACACACACACATGTACAGACTGCAGACGAACAGATTCTGCCCGAAGGCACAGGCTATATTACCGACCTCGGTATGACGGGAACGGTACAGTCCGTACTCGGTGTAACTCCGCAGATTATTATAAATAAGCTCAAAACAAATATGCCCTCACGATTTGACAACAACGAGGGTGAATGTATGCTCAATGGTTGCCTTTTTGAAATCGATAGACAAAGCGGAAAAACCGTAAGCATACAAAGAATCAATATCAGAGGATAACCTATGAAAAACGCTCACAAAATAACAAGTGTGTTACTCGCAGTTGCGGCTGTGTTTTCTCTTTGTGCATGCTCTCAAACCGATGAAGAAGTTGTCGAAGAAGCCACAACAGCCGTACAGCAGGTAAAGCCGCCTTCGAAAAACAGCATCACTTTACCGATAGCACATAATGACACGCTTGACCCGTTTAAAAACATCAGCTCCGTCAACCGCTCACTTGTTACCCTGCTGTATGACGGACTTATATACATTGACAAGAATTTTACACCGCAGTCGATACTCATAAGCGGCTACTCCAATAGCGGTACACTCATGGCTGTTAAGCTCAAAAGCGGTATCGTTTTTTCAGACGGCTCTGCAATAACTGCCGATGATGTTGTATATTCTTTTGAAAAAGCCAAGGCAAGCAGCTTCTATGCTGCCCGCCTTTCAGGCATCAAATCCGCTTCCTCTTCAGGTGATATGGTCAACTTTACGCTTCACTCACCCAACATCAACGCACTCGCCTGCCTTGATTTCCCGATTGTAAAAAAAGGCACTGTGCAGGCGCTCAACTCGGGCGATAATATTTTTGATATCGTACCTCCCGTAGGTGCAGGCAGATATATAATCAGCGGTACACTGCCAACCGCTACACTTATCCCCAACCCCAGATGTAACCGAAAAGAGAAGATGACTATAACTTCAATCTCTCTTTTTGAAGTCAACGATTCGGAAGGTCTGGCATACGGATTGCAGGTAGGCAACTACGACTATTGGTACAACGACCTTTCATCAGGCTCATACTCCAGAGTAAACGCAGGCCTTTCAGTAGTGCCGACAAACAACCTTGTCTATATTGCTTTCAACGATGAAAAATCAATTTTCACCGAAAACGCCGTACGCCGTGCAGTATCTGTGTTGCTCGACCGCGATGCAATAACCTCGCAGGGTTTCCAGGGGCACGCCACATCGTCCTCGCTTCCCTTTAATCCTTATTGGAGCGCTATGGACGGTATTACACCGCTGAGCAAAATGACAGCCGACGTTAACGGCGCAAAAACAATTCTTGAGCAAGCAGGCTACACGTCAATCAACAGCTACGGCTACCGTTGCAGCAGCAGAAAGAGTCTAACCTGCTCACTTACCGTATGTAAAGACAACGAATTCAAGGTTGCCGCGGCAAAGCAGATAAAAGAGCAGCTCGCAAAGCTGAATTTCAATGTAAAAATTGTTGAGCTGTCTTACAAAGACTATACTCAGGCAATTGCCGACGGTAACTATGATATGTATCTTGGTGAGTTAAAAATACCCGCCAATATGAATATCTCTCAGTTTTTCACCGAAAACAGCATAACAAACAGCGCAATAACTCTTGCTGACCAGAACGAAAACACATTCACCGTATGTGCTGCCGAATACCGCAATATGCTCGCAGGCAGTATGTCAATATCGGACTTCTGCAAGCTTTTCGAAAAAGAAATGCCGTTTGTACCCGTATGCTACCGCAGCGGAATCGAAATATATTCACGCAAAATCTCATCGCAGACCAACTCAACCTGCTATGATAACTTCTGCAATATAGACAGTTGGACTGTAAAGACTTAAAAGGAGGAAGCCGAATGATTAAGTTCGAAAATCACATGGGCACAATAGAAATAAGCGAAAACTATTTTGTAAACCTTATAGGCAACACCGTAACATCGTGTTTCGGCGTTGTAGGTATGGCACACACAAACAAGCGCCAGCAGCTGCGCGCTTTTGTAAAAAAAGGTCTGCTATTCCCCGACCAGGGCGTCAGCGTACAGAAGGTTGCCGCAGGTCTGGTAATTGAGCTGCATATAATTATGACTTACGGCCTTAACATAAACGCAATTTGTCAGAGCATAACAAACAAAGTAAAATACACCGTCGAAGAAGCAACCGGTATGGAAGTTGCAAAAATCAAAGTATTTGTTGACGGCATGAAGGCAGAAAGCTGAGGTAAAAGCAGTGATTAACGGAACCAGTTTAAAAAATGCCATTATTTCCGCGGCAAATAATATTGATAACAGTAAAACCGCTGTCGACGCACTCAATGTTTTCCCCGTGCCCGACGGCGATACGGGCACAAATATGTCTATGACAATGCGTGCCGCAGCAAGAGAGCTTGCTATTCTGCCCGACGGTCTCGGTGCAGGTGAGGTTGCAGGCAAAGCGGCATCCGCTCTGCTCAGAGGCGCAAGAGGTAACTCGGGCGTTATACTTTCACTTATTTTCAGAGGTTTCTCAAAGGCACTCAAAGACCACACGGAAATTGATGCAAAAACTCTTGCAAAAGCACTCGAAGAGGGTGCCAAATCCGCTTACGGTGCAGTTATGAAGCCTACAGAGGGTACAATCCTCACCGTAATACGCGAATCAGGCGAAGCCGCCGCAAAACTCGCCGCAGGCAACATTGATGCGGTCGAGCTTTGGGAAAAAGCATGCAAAGTTGCAAAAGAATCGCTGGACAGAACTCCCGAGCTTCTTCCCCAGCTTAAAAAAGCAGGAGTAGTTGACGCAGGCGGTCAGGGTCTGTTGCTCGTTATGCAGGGTATGCTCAGCGTATTCAAGGGCGAAGGCATAATCGATTCGGGCGATAACCCCGTAACACCCGTACAGACGGTCTCTGCAGCGGCAACGGTAAACGAAGATATAAAATTCGGCTACTGTACGGAGTTTATTGTAAACCGAGTAAACCCCGAGCCTACGGATGCAGCAAAGCTCCGAGCTTACCTTGAAACTATAGGCGACTGCGTTGTTGTAGTTGATGACGATGAAATTATAAAAGTACACGTTCACTCCAATGACCCGGGTAACGCAATTCAGGCAGGTCTTAAATACGGTGCACTTGTCAACATCAAAATAGACAATATGCGCTACCAGCACAGCAACAACGTAATCGAGCAGGAGCAGTTACCTGCAGCAGATGATGCTCCTCAGGTTGCAGAAATCGAAAAGCAATTCGGCTTTGTCGCAGTCTGTGCAGGTGAAGGCTTTGAAGAGATGTTCAATCAACTCGGTGCAGACAGAATAGTCAGCGGCGGTCAGACAATGAACCCCAGCACGGATGATATTCTCCGTGCGGTACTTGCAACACCTGCCGAGCACGTATTCATTCTGCCCAACAACAAAAATATCATTATGGCTGCTGAGCAGGTTGTACCGCTTTGCGAAAAGGGCATAAGCGTGCTTCATACCAAAACTGTACCTCAGGGTATTGCCGCCATGCTCAGCTTTGACGAAACTCAGCCTGCAGAAAAAAATCACCTTGAAATGATGAAGGCCGCAAGCAATGTATGCACAGGTCTTGTCACCTTTGCCGCACGCGACAGCGAGGTAAATAATCAGCACGTACGCAAGGGTCAGATTCTCGGTATGGAAGACGGCAAAATCACCGTACTTGAGCACGACCCGATTAAGGCAGGCTACAAGGTTGCACGCCGCCTTTACAAAAAACTTGGTGCTTCAATGATTACAATTTACTACGGCGCCGACTCCACCGAGGAGCAGGCACAGGAGCTCAGCACTATGATAGCTTCACGCTGTCACGATGCGGAGATTGCCGTAATTCCCGGCGGCCAGCCGATATACTATTTCACGATTGCGGTTGAATAAAATGCTTAACTTTTCAAGCGATATCAAATATCTCAAGGGAGTCGGTGAAGCCCGTGCCAAGCTGTTCAGGCGGCTTGGTGTGGACAACATCGGCTCCCTTGTGCGCCTTTTTCCGCGAGCTTATGAGGATTGGAGCCGCGTTTCAGCAATCCTTGACGCAGTACCGGGTGAACAGTGCTGTATTAAAGCAATGGTGTGCTCTCCGGTCACTCACGCACTTATCCGCAAGGGAATGACTATATACAAGACTCAGGCAACAGACGGCGAAAACATAATGAAGATAACTATTTTCAACAACCGATTTGCCGCCGAAAAGCTTGAAGAGGGCGAAGAATATCTGTTTTTTGGCAGAATACAGCAAAACGGTTATTCACGTGAAATGCTCAATCCACAGATTGAAAAAGCTACCACAGGCGAAAGAATCCGTCCGATTTATCCGCAGACGATGTCTCTCTCATCCCGTATGATTGAAGGCTGTGTACGCCGTGCACTTGACAGCATTGAGGAATTACCGCCTGATGTGCTCAGCACCGATATAAAAAACAGATATGCACTGTGCGACTACAGAGCTGCACTCGAAAAAATACATTTCCCGAAAACCGAAGCAGATATTATGACGGCTCGTCGCAGACTCAGCTTTGAGGAGCTTTACGTACTGCAGACGGGTATGATGCTGCTTCGCGGCAGAAACCGCAAGCAGGCAGGCTGTCAGATAAACAAAGACTGCTCGGAGGAATTCTTCAGCCTTCTCCCCTTCTCACCTACGGGCGCACAAAAACGCGCAGTAAAAGAAGCGATAGAAGATATGAAAAAACCGCAACCAATGAACCGACTTCTTCAGGGTGATGTCGGCTCGGGTAAAACCGCGGTTGCGGCAGCTGTTGCCCACACCTGCGCAGCAAACTCATTCCAGTGTGCGATAATGGCACCGACGGAAATTCTTGCCGCACAGCACTACCGCACATTCTGTAAGCTGCTCGAAAGCACCGACCTTAGGGTTGAACTTCTTGTAGGCTCAACACCTGCAAAAGAGAAAAAAAGAATAAAAGAGAGCCTGATTTCGGGCGAAACTGACCTTGTAATCGGCACTCACGCATTGATACAAAAAGATGTTCAGTTTAAAAACCTCGGTCTTGTCGTAACCGATGAGCAGCACCGTTTCGGTGTCGGTCAGCGCTCGGCGCTCGGCGGTAAGGGGCTTAATCCGCATACCCTCGTTATGTCAGCAACACCTATTCCGCGTACACTTGCTCTTATAATTTACGGTGACCTCGATATATCAATTCTCGACGAATTACCTGCAGGCAGACAGAAAATTGAAACCTTTGCAATAGATTCGGATATCAGGCAGCGTGCCTACGGATATGTCAGAAAGCACCTTGACGAGGGCAGGCAGGGTTACATAATCTGTCCCCTTGTAGAAGAGAGCGACGTAAGCGAGCTGAGAGCCGCAGAAGAGGTTGCCGAAAAACTGCGAAAAGAGGACTTTAAGGGTTACACCGTAGGTCTGCTTCACGGTAAAATGAAAGCGGCAGAAAAAGACAGCGTTATGCGTGAATTTGCCGCAGGCAATATACAGCTACTTGTTTCGACAACCGTTGTCGAGGTTGGTGTCGACGTGCCCAACAGCGTAATAATGGTAATCGAAAATGCCGAGCGTTTTGGTCTGTCACAGCTCCATCAGCTTCGAGGCAGAGTCGGCAGAGGCAAGCACAAATCAACCTGCATACTCATATCCGACGCAAAAGGCAAAACCGCACAGCACAGACTTAAGACAATGTGCAAAACCACAAACGGCTTTGAAATTGCCGACGAAGACCTGAAGCTCAGAGGACCCGGCGACTTTTTCGGTGCACGTCAGCACGGTCTGCCCGAAATGAAAATTGCCGACCTTTCAAGCGATATGGAGCTTTTAAAGCAGGCACAGCGTGCCGCAAAAGAGACACTCGACCTTGACCCTGCACTAAGGAGCGAAAAAAATGCACCGCTAAAAAAAGCAGTGCTTGATCTATACGAAACTGTAGGCCCACAAGGTTTGAATTAAGCTTTCAAAAATGGGACTATCTCAATAAGCGAAGAACAAAAGAAACAAAACAAGCGGATTGCAAAGTGAAATCACAATGCAATCCGCTTTTAATCTTATGATGTTTATTTTTCTGTGAAGAGAGGAGTCGAAAAGTATCTCTCTGCTGTGTCGGGAAGTACTGTTACAACAGTCTTGCCCTTGCCGAGCTTCTTTGCAAGCTTTATTGCTGCGGCAACATTTGTACCGCTTGAAATACCGCAAAGGATACCCTCTTTTGAAGCAAGGTCACGCGAAGTCTGAAGTGCTTCATCGTCGTTGATAATGCAGATATCGTTATAAATCTCTGTATTGAGAATTGCAGGAATAAGGCCGTCGCCGATACCCATCTGCACGTGTGTGCCGATTGAGCCGCCCGAAAGAATAGCAGCGTGTGCAGGCTCAACAGCCCATATCTCAATATCGGGGTTAGCCTCTTTAAGGGTTTCACCGATACCTGTTATTGTACCGCCTGTACCTATGCCGGAGCAGAAGCCGTGGATAGGAGCGTTTACCTGCTCAAGAATCTCAACGCCTGTACGGCTGCGCTGGATTGCAACGTTTGCAGGGTTTTCAAACTGCTGAGGTACAAATACGTTTTCATCCTCTTCCTTCATCTTGAGTGCAAGGTTAAGGCATTCCTCAATACAGTCACCGATATTGCCTGCGTCGTGTACAAGTACAACACTTGCACCGTAGTGCTCAACGAGCTTTCTGCGCTCTTCACTTACGGAGTCAGGCATAATTATAACAGTCTTGTAGCCTCTGACAGCACCGACGAGAGCAAGACCGATGCCCTGGTTACCGCTTGTAGGCTCGACTATTGTTGTGTTTTCGTTAATGAGACCCTTGGCTTCCGCATCAAGAATCATATTGTAGGCTGTTCTTGTCTTGATACTGCCGCCTACATTAAGACCTTCGAATTTTACGAGTATCTCTGCACCGTCAGGGTCAGCCATATGGGAGAGCCTGATTATCGGTGTGTTGCCGATAGCCTCGAGAATATTGTTACAAACCATAATCAATTCACCTTTACCATTATATGTTTTATGGCAGAAAAAGTCTTATACATAATACAACAGTCTAAATTATACCTTATATTAAATATAATTACAATTCACAAAATAAAGTATATTTCGCCTGCAAAATAATGATTTTCTGTTGTTTTTGCATACTACTTGAAAAAAACACATATATAATGTAAAATTGAATGCAAGATTTTTAAAAGGTGTGAGAGTAATGAGAAACCCGCTTGCTGACAGACTCAGACCGCAGAGCATTGACGATATGGTCGGGCAGAGACATCTGCTCGGCGAGGGCAAGGCACTGCGCCGTATAATTGATTCGGGCGAAGTACCAAACCTTATATTTTACGGCCCGTCAGGTGTCGGCAAAACAACACTTGCCGAAATACTCGCAAAGCGCACAAACAAATACTTCTGCAAGCTCAACGGCACAACTGCCTCAACTGCAGATATCAAAGATATAATCGCACAGTCGCAAACACTCAGCGCAATCAACGGCGTACTTCTGTACCTTGACGAGATTCAGTACTTCAACAAAAAGCAGCAGCAAACTCTGCTCGAATACATCGAAGACGGCTCAATCACGCTGATTGCTTCCACTACCGAAAACCCGTATTTCTATGTTTACAACGCTGTGCTCAGCCGCTCAACGGTATTTGAATTCAAGAGCATTACGCCCAAGGAAATTGAGCCTGCAATTATGCGTGCATTCAACTTCCTTGCCGAAGAAGGCGGCTTACCTTTCGAGCTTGAGGACGGTGTACTGCATCACATAGCCTGCGGTTGCGGCGGTGATGTACGCAAAGCTATGAATTCGGCAGAGCTTTGTGCTATGGCATCACAGACCGTAGACAACAAGCGTATAGTAACGCTTGAAATTGCCGAGCAGCTCACACAGAGAAGTGCTTTCAAATACGACAAAGAAGGCGACGAGCACTATGACATTGTATCTGCTTACCAGAAATCGATGCGTGGTTCTGACCCTGATGCCGCAATACACTATTTAGCCCGTCTGCTTGAAGCAGGCGACCTGCCATCTGCCTGCCGCAGATTGCTTGTATGCGCAAACGAAGACGTAGGTCTCGCCTACCCTCAGCTCATACCAATCGTAAAAGCGGCTGTAGATACCGCACTTCAGGTAGGTATGCCCGAGGCACGAATTCCGCTTGCAAATGCCGTAATACTTGTTGCAACTGCGCCAAAATCAAACTCGGCCTACGAAGCCATAAACGCCGCACTTGCAGACATACAGTCCGGCAAAACAGGCCCGATACCGAGGACTCTGCAGAATATGCACTTTGACGGTGAGGACAACAATCATAAAGGTCAGTTTTACAAATATCCTCACGCATTTGATAACCATTGGATAAAACAGCAGTACCTGCCCGATGCAATCAAAAACCGTACTTATTACAGCTACGGTGACAACAAAAACGAGCAGGCGGCAAAGGCTTATTGGGACAAAATAAAGAAATAAAAAATGCGATGCAGATTTCGCCCACGCCCGATAAGGAAGTATTTGTTTCTCGAGTAAAATTCCTCGTATCTTTGTCAAAAGCCTCGCAAGGCAACAGCCTTGCTGCGTTTTTGGCTTCGATACAAGAAATTTTATACTCTTACGAAACTGCGAAGCACTTTAAAATGAAATTTTAAGATACAAGAAAAGGAAAATCCCACAGATAATGCTGACGCATATCTGTGGGATTTGACGCATTATTGTACTAAAAAATTCGCATTTTAAAGAAATACTGTCTTATCGGGCGTGGGCGTTTCTGCATCGCATTTACTTTTATTTGATGTACGGATACGGGTTAACGGTGTTGCCGTTTACGATAACCTCGAAGTGAAGGTGCGCACCCGAGCTGTTACCCGTGTTACCGACACGGCCTATGGGCTGACCGCGTGATACCTTCTGACCAACGGAAACCGAAATAGAACCGTCGAGCATATGGGCATAACGTGTTTTAACGCCGTTGCCGTGGTTGATAACAACCTGGTTACCATAGCTCTTATTACTGAATTTAACAAGCTCAACCGTACCGCTGTCTGCAGCAAGAACAAGCTTACCTGAAGCATTACCGCCCGAAATATCAATACCGGTATGGAAACCGCTTCGACGGCTGCCGTAGTGAGATGTTATCGTATAAAGACCGGAAACAGGCCATACAAACTTGCCCTTTGAAACAACCTCATAGTTGCCGCCGTTGCTGCTTGCAGACGGTCTCTTTGTGCCGACCTGAACCTTTTCGTTAATCGGCTTGATAAGCGTTACACGGTCAATTTCCTTTGACTCAGTCTGTACACCGTCAACATAAGTGACAAGATATGTCACCTTATCTGTACCCTTGACACCCTTGCGGATTACTCGCTTGTCACCACGGAAAAGTTTTGAGGATTCAACTGTTTCAGTCTCGTAAGGCACAGAAACATTTCTCTCTTCAACTTTGATTATTTCAACTCGGACAAAGCTGACTTCGGCTGAAATTGTAAGTTCTTCGCCTATTTTGAAAATCTTGAAATCAACATCAGGATTGAGCGCCATAAGCTCTGATATAGAAATATCAAACCTGGATGCAATACCCGAAGGTGTATCGCCTTCTTGTATTGTATAATATACAGCCTCGCTCTTTTTCTCGTTTTCGAGCACATCGAGCAACTTTGATGCTTCCCACATTATGTTTGCATCGTCGGAATAAAGACCCTGAACGAATTCGACATCCTCTACAAAGTCTGCAAATGAGTTTTCATCATTTGAATCAATCTTATATTTTTCTTCTGCCGCACGCAGAATGTTGTTGAACACGCTTCGTGCATCGGTTTCATTTTTAACAGCGCATATAAAATCGCCGTCAATATAAACACCACAGGCATTGGTAAGCTTTGAATCTGAATTTTCAATCAACTTATCGCTTATTGCATTGGCATCACTGAGCTGATTGAGCTTGACACGGGTAATTTTATAGGTCGGATTTGCAATAAGTGTATCCTCATTACCGGCGGCACCCGAGTCAATTCTCTCTTTAACAATTGTACGGGCTTCGATGAAAACAGATTCATCTTTTATATAACCGAGCGAACACATTTCACCATTGTTTTCAACAATAACTTCAAGTGCATAGGTAGAGCTTGTCCATGAGCTGACGGTGGTGACAAGCACAATCAGAGCAGCTACGGGAATTGCCGTATTGAATACGGTTTTGAAAAATCTTGTATGGCGTTTATAAGCCTTCTTGATATAAGACGGTAATTTCTTGATATTTTTAATAGGAGAGCCTTTTAAGCCGCCCTCGACATCGCGCGTAAACTCACGCACCTCAGCCTTGAACTTGCGATAATCCTCGGTGGAGTTGCGCAGAGAACGAAGCATCAGAGTATCGCATATAACTGCAAATATGCTTGCAAAAACCGCAATCGTATGAGCAGGCTTGCGCAGAATTGACTTGAGCTTGTAACCTGCAGAACGCACACGACGTATTACAACCAAACCTAACATATAAATCCAGTCGTAAAGCACACCTCCGCTGCGCTCGGTAAGCTCTATCGGTGCACGCTCACCAGATTCTTTTGCAGATTTCTCTTCAGCTGCATTTTCAACAGCTTTTTTTACGGGCTTTTGCGCAAGCTCCTGCGTGGGCTTTTCTATTCCGAATATCGGAAGGTCGGCAAGGAAGCCGAAAATTCCGTATTCGCTTAAGGCTTGTCCGTCGCTTTTTCTTTCGGACTCGATATCGGACACGGAAATATAATCAGGCTCCTGCGAAGATTCGCTTTTTTTCGCCTTTTTGTCTTCAGCCACGGTCAAACCTCCTTACGCTCAAAAATAACAAAGTTGTAACAATTTGAGTTAAATAGTTACAACTTTGTAACTATTATAGCACGATTATTGCTATTTATAATTCCGTTTAAGAATTATAATACATTTTTCATATATTATTCGGGATATACAAGTGTTTCAACAGAAACACCCTTCATAACCTCAACCATTCTTGCAGCCTCTGCCTTCGCACCCTCAAGACTGTGATCACGGTAGTTGCCGCACTCCTTCGCGCTGACACCCGGAATCTCATCGTCGTAAGAAGCGATAAAATCAAAAGCCTGCTTTGTAAGATCAATGGCCTGCTCGGGGCTTATATCCGTACCTCTAACAAGGAAATAGAAGCCTGTTCGGCAGCCCATAGGGCCGAAATAAATTACACCGTCACTAAGCGGCGAGTTGCGTACAAATGTTGCGAAAAGATGCTCAACGGTATGGATTGAAGCATTATCCATAACCTCTTCAACATTAGGCTTGCGGCAACGGATATCGTAAGTTACTATATCGCCATCGACACGGGATGTATACATTCCGCAGGGCAGAATTGTGTGGTCAATTGTAAAGCTGGCAATTTTCTTCATTGTATTTTATCTCCTTGTTTATTTACACATTAAATTTAATTATATAAAATTTTCCCTCATTTTGTCAATCTTTAGGCCTCAAACCATTTTCCTGACGTCTTTCTGTATTGCAAATTTAACATAAATACAGCCTGCTTTTCGTCAAAACCACCAAACGATATATTCTTCTTATAAATAATTTATTAAAACAGTATAAATTTATTGACAAGTATTATAATTCTTTGTTAAAATAAGGTGATTATAATTATAGGCATCTTATGCACGGGTGCCTGTTAAGGAGGAAAGTGCTTTGACAGATTCAAAGACAATGGCATATATCAATATGTATGCTGTTCTCGGCACACTTGAAAATCTTTGCGAGATCGACCCTGTCGCTTCCGCAATCATTTCCAACCAGAAGCCGATTTCAATCGGTTTCGATGTAGCGGGCGGCCCCAAAGCTACTCTCTACTTCAAAAACGGCAGATGCCGTATGGAGCAGGGTTGCTCCAAATGCGACGTTAAGCTTCCCTTCAGTTCTTGCGAGAAGTTCAACGGTCTTATCGACGGCACAGTAACACCCATCCCCACAAAAGGTTTCCAGCACATCGGTTTCCTTCTCAAGGGTTTCACTGCTCTGACTGACCGTCTTTCAGCTCTTATGCGTCCCTCTCCCGAGGACCTTGAGGACAGAGAGTTTTTCGAAACAAGCACAAGACTGATGTTCTACACAATCTCTGTTGCTCTCTCACAGATTGCAAATAACGACGAAATCGGTAAGTTCTCCGCACACCTCATTCCCGACGGTGAAATCTACTTCGGCATAAAGGATGACGTTTGTGCAACAATCCGTGTCAAGGATCACAGATGTGTTACAATCAAGCAGCGCTGCGAGAAGCCCCGTGCATTCATGGAGTTTGCCGACATCGATCTCGCACGCGATCTGTTCGACGGTAAAGTCAACGCTGTTGCATGCATCGGCGAAGGCAAGATCGAGATGAAGGGCATGATCAATATGATCGACAATCTCAACAGAATACTCGACAGAGTAGCTCTGTACTTAGCATAAACGGAGGTGCAGAAGAAATGAGTTTTCCTATTTACGAACATACAAAAAGCCGCGAGCTCTTTGACAGAGCTACAAAGGTAATTCCCTCCGGCGTTTACGGCCACCTCGGCCCGGCAGAAGGTAACTTCATCCCCGTATGCGACTGGCCGCTTTTCGGTGAAAAGGCAAAGGGTACATATTTCTGGGATGTTGACGGCAACAAATACATCGACTATATGTGTGCATACGGCCCCAATGTACTCGGTTACAACGATAAGGACGTTGACGCAGCAGCTATGGCACAGGCAAAGCTCGGCAACTGTATGACATCACCCGGCAAGGTTATGCTTGAGTTTGCAGAGCTTCTGGTTGATACAGTCAACTGTGCTGACTGGGCTTTCTTTGCAAAGAACGGTAACGACGTTACTACCTGTGCAATCATGACAGCCCGTGCAGCAACACACCGCAAGAAGATCATCTTCGTTAACGGTTTCTATCACGGTGTTTCTCCCTGGACACAGAAGGTTGACTATCCCGGTGTTATCCCCGAGGATGTTGCAAACAACCTCTATGTTGACTGGAACGATTTTGAAGCACTCGAAAAGCTTGTTGAAGAGAATGACGGCGAAGTCGCAGCATTCATCTCCACACCCTATATGCACGGTAACTACCGCGACAACGAGCTTCCCGCAGACGGCTACTGGCAGAAAGTCCGCGAGCTCTGTACACGCAAAGGTATCGTCCTCATCGTTGACGACGTCCGCTGCGGCTTCAGACTTGATACAGCAGGCTCCGACCACTACTACGGCTTTGAAGCCGACCTCATCTGCTTCTGTAAGGCTCTTGCAAACGGTTGGAACGTATCCTGCCTTTGCGGTAAAGAATCACTCAAGAGCTCCGTCAGTGCTCTCAGCTACACAGGCAGCTACTGGATGAGTGCTATCCCCTTCGCAGCAGGTATCGCTTGTATCAACAAGATGAAGGAAATCGAAGCTCCCAAGCTCTTCCGCGAAAAGGGTCTTATGCTTACAAACGGTCTTAAGGACGCAGCTGCAAACAACGGTTTTGACCTTGTTGTTTCAGGTGAGCCCTCACTCTTCTACCTTCGTATAGCAAACGACGATTCAATGATGCTCCATCAGGAGTGGGTTGCTGAGTGCGTCAAGAGAGGTATCTTCTTCTCCAGCCATCACAACCACTTCATCAATGCTGCTCTTTCAGATAAGGACATCAACCTTACTCTTGAAGTTGCTGACGAGGCATTCAAGGCAGTTGCAGCAAAGCATCCCGAATTGTTCTGAAAATATTAAACATTAATATATAGGAGGAAAACGACATGCCATTAACCAAACAAGAGTGGCTTGCACTCGAAAAAAAGGCTAACGAGCTCCGCAAGCTCTGCCTTGACACAACTTATTGGGCAGGCAGTGCTCACATCGGCGGCGGTATGAGCGTCATGGATATTATGACTGTTCTCTACCACAAGTATATGCACCTCGACAAGGAAAACCCCAACTGGGAAGACAGAGACCGTTTCATCCTCAGTAAGGGTCACGCAGGCGTTGCTTACGCTGCTGTTCTTTGCGACTACGGCTATAACGACCCCGAGCAGCTCAAGACCTTCAACCTTTCCAACTCCAAGATGGGCATCCACCTTGACTCCAACAAGGTTGTCGGTGCTGATGCATCAACAGGCTCTCTCGGCCACGGTCTTTCAATCGCAGCAGGTACAGGTCTTGCTGCAAGAATCAAGGGCAAGGATTACAAAACATTCTGTGTCCTTGGCGACGGCGAATGTGACGAAGGCTCCAACTGGGAAGCTGCAATGACAATCGCTCATTACAACATCACAAACGTTATCTCTTTTGTTGACCGTAACCAGTGCATGATTGACGGCCCGACAGAAGAAGTTATGAAGCTTGAACCCTTCTGCGACAAGTGGCGTTCATTCGGCTTCCACGTTATCGAGATCGACGGTAACAATATCAAGGAGCTTTGCGACGCTATCGACTACGCATACGAAAACACAGAGAAGCCCGTTATGATTGTTGCAAACACAGTCAAGGGTTGCGGTGTTGACTATATGGAAGGCGACTACAAGTGGCACTACGGTGCTCTTAACGAAGAGAAATACGAACTTGCTAAGAAGAGCCTCGAAGCATTCTACAAGAAGCGCTGCGAGAGAGCAGAAAAGGAGGGTGCATAAGCCATGGCAGGTGGACTTACTTATACAGCTACTGAATCTACAGCTTT
>JAFXCH010000060.1 GCA_017516485.1 Clostridia bacterium | reverse complement strand
GAGGGTATGGGCACAATGGAATACAACAAATATCAGCAGATGGCTATGGAAGTTATCAACACCCTCACTCCCGGTAGAGGCGGTGCTATGCCTAATATGATGAATGGTGGTATGGGTATGAATAACGGTATGGGTATGAATAACGGTATGCCTATGAATCAAGGCTTTGCTCCCGCAAACGCTTACGGTCAGCCTAATCCTTATGCACAGCCCAATCCTTACGGTCAGCCTCAGCAGGCTAACCCCTATGCACAGCAGAATCCTTACGCACAGCCTCAGCAGGCTAACCCCTATGCACAGCCCAATCCTTACGCACAGCCTCAGCAGGCTAACCCCTATGCACAGCAGAATCCTTACGGTCAACCTCAGCAGGCAAATCCCTATGCACAGCAGCCTCAGCAGGTTCCCGTTTCACAGGGTTGGGTTTGCCCCGCATGTAACGCAATGAACGAAAGCGGTATGTTCTGCGGTAGTTGCGGTTCTCCCAAAGGTAACTGATTAACGCTGTAATTGGTATGCCTAAAAATATAATAATTGCAATCGCTGTTCTTACAGCGGTTGCAATAGTCATAACGGCAGGTGTCTTTATGTGGAAGCATTTTGCTAAAAAACATATTCTTGACGGTCCGGGTATGGAGAGACCTCTCTGCTATACCATTACCTCCTGCAGATATTATACAGGCGGCGGTATGGACGGCGGCTCATCTTCAATAGAAATATACACGGGCGATGATAATAAAATTTATCTTTCATATTATGATTGTCCCTACATCGGCGCAGAAGAAGAGAGCTATACAATTGAAGTCAGTTCCGATGCTCTGAATAAAATTCAACAAGCATTTTACAGCCGTAAATTTCTTTCATGGGGTAAGCTTCCGAAAAGTGACTTAGTTCTTCTTGATGCTCCGCAGACAACACTCTCGGTTACATACGGTGACGGAGAAATATATTCGGTATCGGACTCTGACGAGATACCGGGAGAAGGATACAAAATTTTTACTGAAATATATTCGATTTTAAATTTGTTCACTCAAGGAGATGATTAATAGTGTCAGCAATTACTGAGCAGAAATGTCCTTGTTGCGGAGGTGCTGTTAACTTTGATGTTTCTTCACAGAATCTTAAGTGCCCTTATTGTGACACGGAATTTGATATTGCCGCTTTACAGCAGGTAGAACAGAATGCAGCTATGGCCGGTGCAGCTGATAATGTCAATTGGAGCACACAAAGCAACGGTTGGTCTGCAGGAGAGACGGACGGAATAAGTGTTTACATTTGTAATTCCTGTGCCGGTGAAATTATTGCCGATGCAACGACAGGTGCTACAACCTGCCCGTATTGCGGCAATCAGGTTGTTATGCAAGGTCAGTTTTCGGGTGCACTTCGCCCCGACCTTGTTATTCCTTTCAAATTTGATAAAAAAGCAGCAAAAGAAGCACTCAAAAAACATATCTCCACCAAGAAGTTTGTACCTAAACTCTTTAAATCAGATAACAAACTTGAGGAAATCAAGGGCGTATATGTTCCTCATTGGCTTTTCTCCGGCGATGCATTTTCAAATGCAGGCTTCAGAGCAACAAAAAGCCTGGCCTGGTCAGACAGTGAAAACAACTACATTCAAACATCTTACTACGATATTTACAGAAGCGGCTCATTGAGGTTTGAAAACATTCCTGTTGACGGCTCAACAAAAATGCCGGATGACCTTATGGAGTCTATTGAGCCATTCAATATCAATGATGCAGTTGATTTCAACACAGCTTACCTTGCAGGTTATCTTGCCGATAAATACGATGTCACAGTAGATGATTCGTATTCAAGAGCAAATGAAAGAGTCAAACAGAGTACAAGTGATGCTCTCAAAGGAACAATTGAAGGCTACGATACCATCGAGGTAATTAATGTCAACATGAACATCGCCAACGGTAACTATAAGTATGCTCTTTATCCCGTATGGCTTCTTACTTCTAAATGGAACGGCAAGAATTATACATTTGCAATGAACGGTCAGACAGGCAAAATGACAGGTGATATCCCGACAGACAAAAAAGCTGTATTGATGGCTTCGGCTATTGCGGGCACAGTAATCGGTGCAGCACTTTACGGTATCGCCTGGTTGATTGCGTTGATGTAAGGAGGTGCGTACAGTGAAGAAAAGATTATTTGCAATATTGTTTGCAGTTGTGATAATGGTTGCATCTTTCGGTGTTGTTGCGCACGCCGAAACAACAATATACGTTCTGGCTTCCGATGCTTTTATGGAAGAAGAGTATATGTCGGTTGATGAACTTACAGAGCTTCAGAAAAAAGGCTTGAAATTGGAAAGCGAATACGGCTATGCTGTTATGTTCGTTATAATTGATGAGACCCTTTACGATTACTATGAGTCTGCTCAGAGCCTTTATTCCGAATTAACAGATAATCCGGACGGTATGCTGATAGTTGATAATGATGTCGACGGTGAATTTAACGGATATTTTGCCGGTGAATGTGAAGAATTGTTCGGCGATCAGTTTGATGCTTTAATCGAAATTTACGAGGCTGCAGACACATATTACGACGGTATTAATGATTATTTTATCGAAGCAGAATCACTCTTTGCTCAAACCAATGGTGCACCCGTTGACAACGGCGACGATGACGCTTATATCGAAGGCGATACAGATGACTCGGACAGTGAAGATGTTGCAGATGCCGAAGATGCTGATGTTGATGACGATTCCGAAGATGCTGATGCAGATGATAAGGAAGAAATCCCTTATGTTCTTGACAGTGCAGGTGTTCTCAAGGATGCTGAAATCAAAGAACTTGACGCAAAATACCGTCAGTTCTCAAAAGACAACGGCATTGATTTTATAGCAGTTATACTCACAGAAGATGAGCTTGGCGACTTATCAATCAAAGACCATGCCGATAATATGTACGACTATGTGTTCAAGCCTATGGGTAAAAAAGACATAGCATTTTATACATATCTGCACGGTGATAAAGGTGAAAGAGAAATCGTTATCACACGTTACGGCAAGGCTGAAGATGAGTTATCTGATGCAGACTGCGATAAGATTATAGGCAATGTAAAAGAAACTTTTGCCAACGGAAAATATGTCGACGGCTTCAAGGAATTTATAGAAGCAACAGAAAAGGTGTTCCATCCTACCGTACACTGGGTATGGATTCCCGGTTGCCTTTTATTGGGCTTTGTTGTTGCCTACATTATAATGAAATCTATTGCTTCATCAAATAAATCCGTAAGAAAAAAGGTTAACGCCACCGATTATGTTAACGCCAATACACTTATGATTACCGATTCGGCAGATATCTTCCTTTATTCAAATATCAAAGCAACACCTAAACCGAAAAGCACATCCAGCAGTGATACGGATTCAGGCGGACGCTCAACAAGCAGCGGTAAATTCTGATTGAAAGAGAGTGATTTTATTATGAATTATATCGGCTTATGGAAATTCCATTCTATTGCAAACAACAATATGACGGATGAAGGTTTTGAGATAAGCTGGCTTGAGAAAGAGGCATATATTGCAGCTCCGATGCCTGCATATATCGACGAATCCGACGAAGAGTCTGTTGCGTATGAAATGCAGGAGAGATACCGTAACGCTTCAACAAAGCTGAAAATCAGTGAGGACGGCAACATATATATTCTTCTTCCGATTCCCGAGGGTGTCAGCCCCGAGGAAATTGAGCAGGCTGTTGAAGCAGGCGAAGTTAATCTTTTCGACGGAATGATGCTTTGCGACTCAATGCCCTATGAAATAAGGGGCGACGAAATCTGGTATAACACCGGTGATGAAGTTGAAATCGACGGTGAAGAAACAGAGCCGTGGATTAAAGCGCCGTGCGAAAACGGCATACTTTCAATAACAGCACTTCGATTTATTAAGGAGGATTAAGCATGGCACTTTTTGATATGTTTAAAAACAAAGCGGAAAACGCAATAAAGAAGGGCATCAGCTCAGGCGCAACACAAGGCTTCAACAAAGCGACTGCTGCCATAAGCAATCTGGGCAACAAGAAAGAAAAGATTGTTTTTTCTTCTCTGCCCTCATCGTTTGAAGAGTTTGCTTCTCTGCCTCAGGCTGCTTTGTCAACTCCGTTTGAAACAGCAGCAATGACTGTTCTTGCTTTCTGCTATTATCCGCAGAATAAAGACCTTGCTTTGCAGATGGTTAATTACCTCAGAGGCCCCAGACCTTTAAGCGGCGGAGATATTTCGTTTATTGCGGACAGATTCCGTGACAGCGATTACGTTCCCCGTTCATATTTTGAGGGCTCAACCCCTGCAAACGACTATACTCCTGCAGAGCCTTACACAATAGTTGTCAGCGAAAGTCCTTATTCATACCAGAATGAAGGTTATGCAACGCTCTATATCACTTCGGGCGGTGCAGACGCTCCCAGAAGCGTTCAGATGCGCAAGGCAAAGGACGGCAAATGGTATCTCTGGGAGCAGTTTATTCTCGTCGGTATCCGTCAGCCTGAAAGCGCAAATCCCTGGGCTTAACAGGAGGTAAAGCAAATGGAGTGTTGCACAGGAATTCAATTTGACGGTCGTTTTAACACCGAAGTTGTGCAGGGTACATATAAACTGTTTACAGAAGTTAAGTTTACCGCAACTCTCAATACTGAGATTGCAGACCATGATAAGTTCAATGCTATGTTCGGCGGTCAGCTTCCCGTTGATATTATCAAGACAGATGCATCCCGAGCTGCCGAAATGACCTTTACAAAAATGTTTGCGGAAGGCTGTTCTGTTGATGAGCTGAAATATAAGGCGGACACACAGGCTGATTTGATTCTGCAGGACTTCGCAATTGCGGGTTGGGAAGCAAGAGCAGGTATCAGAGCAACTGCAATAAGTGATGTGCTTATCGAAATTGATCCCAAAACGGAAAAACTGCTTTCGACTGTTGCGACTATGAACATTGCTTCTGCTCCTGTTTCTGCACCGGCACCGCAGGGTAACGCTGTCTGGCAATGTGCCTGCGGTAACAACAATTCGGGCAAATTCTGTACCGAATGCGGAATGAAAAAGCCTGAAGGTTGGGTCTGCTCCTGCGGAAACACAAATAAAGGCAAGTTCTGCACCGAATGCGGAAAGCCGAAAAACAATTAACAACCAAAGAATATTTTTTGGAGGTAAATTAAATTGAAAAAACTTCTTGCTATAATTATGGTTTTTGTAATGCTCCTTTCTTTTGCAGCCTGCGGCGGCAATGACGAGCCCGAAACAACTACCAAGGCTCCCGAAACAACTACAGAAGCTCCTGAAACAACTACAGAAGCTCCTGAAACAACAGAAGAGCCCACTACCGAGCTTGAGGCAGATGCACCCATTACAACCGCAAAAGGTTATGCAACCGTAACTCCCTGCGGCGGCTTTGTTTATAATGATGCTGAAACAACCGATGATAAGGTTGCTCTCAAAAACGCTGATCTCGGCGCTTATGCTGCGGTTTATGTTTTCGATGAGCAGAGCATGGAGCTTGAAGCACAGAAAAAGTATTTCAGCTATGCTTACCCAAATAAGGAGTACAAAACAGTCACTATAGGTGAGAACACTTTTGAAGCTATTGAATCTAACACAGGTACAACCTACCTTGTTGCTGAAACTTCAACAGGCTATGCAATGTATGTTGCAGTTTGGAGCTGCTCCGTTGAGGATGCTATGCCAGTGCTTGAAACAATAGTTATCGGTTAATCACATTTTACGGAGTGGCCGTATCGCTCGGTCACTCCTATTAATATAAGGTGATTTTATGAAAAAAATCATAGTTTTTATTCTGGCTTTTTCTATGATTTTCTGCTTTGCTTCGTGTGCAAAGGATAAACCCGAAAATACTGTAAACGAATCAACAACAAGTGCAGAAAATAACAATTCAGCAGAAAAGAAAAATGCCGTAGAGTTTCTTTCTGTTTATACAGAAAAAGCCTACGAGTATGAAACGTACAGTGAAGATTATTACTATCTGACACAGGTGAATTATCAGAAATTGCATCTTTCAGAAGAGGACAAAAAAGAATATCCACACCTTGCAAAAGCTCTTGATTCTTTTAATGTTGAAAAAACAGAGTTCTATAAGGATAAGGCAAAAGAACTTGATGAGTATGCATCGGAACAGCTCAATTATTATTACGAAGACGGTGAACAGCCTGCGGTTTACACCGCAAACAACGAATATTTTCTTCAAAGAGCAGATAATGTTGTTCTGAGTATCAGAAGCGATGCCGATGAGTTTTCGGGCGGTGCACATCCCAACTACGGCTATAGCGGTTATAATTTCGATACCGTAACGGGTAAAGAGCTGGTTATAACCGAT
>JAFXCH010000059.1 GCA_017516485.1 Clostridia bacterium | reverse complement strand
ATGCACAGACCGATAAAACACGGTCTGTCCGTGAGAAGTATCAGCTCAAACAAAGCACCGGTACAGGCAATGTTTTCGCTGACATTCTCACTGCTGATCCGAACACCCTTGCATATACACAAAGCTGTTCGGATCACATCGGGGTACGCACTTTTTCCTCAAACGAACGCAGCACACTTTTGCTGCACACCTCAATGACACCGTGTCTTGGATGAGGTTGTTTGGTTTCGTTTGATATATTCGGGCTGAAAGTGCATACCGCTTTACTCCCTTCTTGATTTATTTCATCCAACCGCCTTCGCAATTTCTATCCCTGACAGTTGAACTAAAACGGGATTTTTTAATCACTTGCGCTGTGATTTTTACTCCAAACGTGATTCATTAATCATCCAAATCATGTAAGAATGACCGACACTACAAAATTCAACTTCAACTTTCTTACAAAAAACAGGCAGATTTTCAGCAAAAATCGTGTTTTTATCCATTTTTAGGCATAAATTAACCCCTGAAGTGAGTGAGATTTCACTTCGGGGGTTGTTTGTTATACTGTTTTACAGTCTTTTTTCGTCTTCTTTGCGTTGCTTGCTTGAGTTGATTGCGTACGGTATTCCGAAGCCAAGTCCGCCGCCGACAGCAAGACCGATAAGTAGGAACAGCCACCAGAGGTTATTCTGCTTTTCCTCCTCTTGGTTAATGTTATCGGCAAGCACTGCCTTTTCTTCAATAATGGTTTGAACATCAACCGTTTGGGTGTACTTCTCGCCGTAATCGTCCTCATAGCTAATTGTGAGTGTTCCGCTTACCTTGCCGAGAATTTCCTCGCTTACTCTTAAGTTGGCGTTGCCTGTGCCGGATTCACCTGCGTTGATTGTACCGACAAAGGTGCTTCCGCCACCGTTCAAGCCCTCCACACTAAACTCGAACATACAGTTGTAGAGTGTGCTTTTGCCCGTGTTCATAAGCGTGAGAGTAACAGTTGTAACATTGCCCTGTATAACCTTTACCGGCAGCTGTGCACCGCTGTAATCAAGTGAAGCAGCCTGCCTCACCTGAACGAGCAAGGTATCGGTTGCTGAATACGGGCTGTGGTTTTCGTCCTCGTATTCCATTGAGAGGTTGAGCTTGTGCTCATTTGCGGCGGCTGTGTTTGCGGCTGTGAGCTTTACTGTCCACACATATTCGCCGCCTGCGGCAATAGCAGAAACATATTTTGTACCCATACCGTCGGGCTTGATTTCGCCGCTTTCATCGCCCAGCGACAGCTTAATATTGCTGACCGCCTTATTCGGGTTTGTGTTCTTGATAGTTACTTTTAAAGTTGCACTGCCGTCGGGAGTAATAAAACCGTTCTCGATTTTGTAATCCGTTACCATAAGCCGTGGGCTTGAATTATTTTCTTTGGTTTCTTCTTCCGTTTTACCTTTTACACTTATGTTGAGCGTGTCGTTTGAATTGCCGCTGCCTCCGCTTTCGGTTTCATATTCAGCCGAAACCGTGACTGCGTGGTTGCCGTCGGCTGCCTTTGCGGTTGCTTTGACTGTCAGCTCCCAAGTGTAGGTTCTGCCCGAATATATCTTGCTGACATAAGCTGTTCCCGTGCCGTCGGGGATTATCTCACCCGACGGGTCGGAAAAGGTGAGCTTGATATTTTTAATATCAATGCTGCGGTGGGTGTTCGTCAGCTTCACTGTCAGCTTTGCCGAGCTTCCTGCGCTGATAGTACCGCTGTCAACAGAGTATTCCGTAACCATAAGCTTTGGTGTTGACGGCACTTCTTCGGCAAAAGCAGAGAAAGAAAATATGAATATTAAGCATAGAATTAAAAATAATTTTTTCATAATATCACCAATTAAAGTTCACGGATATTCTCAACAATGCTGTTCTTCATTTCCTTTTTGATTTTTGCGTAAAGGTTTATACTGCAAATCAGGAAAAGGACGGCGATAATCAGCATCGCCTGCCATATTTCAAAGGTGAGATAATTCGGGTCTTTAAAATACGCAATTATTCCGAGATGACCTATTATATAACCTGCAAAGCCTGCCGAGCAGCCCCAGCCGAACATTGAAAGAATCTGACGGATATACGATTGTGTGATTTCTTTCACGCTTGCGCCGACGGCACGAAGTGTGCCGAT
>JAFXCH010000058.1 GCA_017516485.1 Clostridia bacterium | reverse complement strand
GCGGCTTTGTAGATACCTGCACAGTCAAAGTCACAACAGAGCCCGAGCCTGTTTCCGGCGTAAAAGAAATCAAGCCTGCAACCGACGCTCCTTATTTTGCCTACGGCAACAGAGATTATAAACTTGAGCTGACAGGCAGCCCGAGCAAAATCCAGCTTATCCGTGAAAACGGCACTACAACTACAATCGACCGCAGCAAGGCACAGATTACATCAAACGGCGAAACGGAAACATGGGTTGTAAATATGCGAGTAGGAGAAGGCGAGCACGCAGTCCGCGCAAAGTACGGAAAGGTATGGGACGAGGCAAAGGTTCCGTTTACCGTAACTTACGATACACCGAAAGCACATTCGTTTGATATTACTTACGAAAACGGCATCGGTACGTTTGAAGTCGTAACCGACCCGCAGATAGCAAAGGTGCAGTTCTTGCTCGACAGCGGTAGTACGCTCACTTATTCGCAGAGCTACAGCCATATCGCTGAGGACGGTATGCGCCACTGGACGGTAATTCGCAAAATCCCTGCCGACACAAACTATACCCTCAAAACAAAACTCGGTTATACCTGGACAACAACCGACCTTAAAGTAACATCATAAAGTAAAAATGTCATTCTGAGCGTCAAGCGAAGAATCTTAACTATTGTAAGATCCTTCGTTTCACTCAGGATGACATTGTTTTTTACATCGCTGTAAATTGTATGTCAAAAGCTCCCTTTGAAGGGAGCCGGATTTTGCGAAGCAAAAGACTGAGGGTTGTTATAAAAAAGCAAATCAACATTTAATCTTCGCAATCCTCCGTCATTGCTTCGCAATGCCACCTCCTTCAGAAACATAGTCGCATTGCCTTCCTTGGAGCGTCGGCACTGCTCCTTGTTTCTTCCTCTCAGCACCTCACTGTATCCGCCACTGGCGGCGTTTCGGTGCTTCGCCCTTTCAAAAGGAGGTTACGGCACTAATCAATATCGATGGAAAGGGCGTCCATTGGGCGTCCGCTTATTTCTCCTACGATATAACATTAAAAATTGATGTCATTCTGAGCGTCGAGCGAAGAATCTTTATTACTGTAAGATCCTTTGTTTCACTCAGGATGACAGTGTTTTTATATCGCTTTGTCATTTAAGAAAAATCAATAATTGCGAATTGATTAGTGATTGACAATTATATTTTACAATATTATACTTTTGTTTAGATAAATATTTATATTAAGAAAGGTTGTTTACATAATGAAAAAATATTTCAGATATGTTGCAGTTATGCTGAGTTTTGCAACAGCGGTCACATTATTTGCCGCCTGCTCAAAAAATAATGATGATTCATCTGCTGCAAACACAACTGCAACCACTGTTTATGTGCCGAGTGAGTTTAAGACAGATATCAACAGTATATATACCGAAGACGGAAAAATTTTTATGGGCGGAAACGAGCTTGTTACTGACTCAAACGGTGTAACCGTAATTGACGAAAGCGGAAATCTTATACAGAAAGTTACCGATGCACAGGGTAATGAGGCAACACAGCCTGTTACATTTCCGAATTTTATCAATGAAGGCAGCCGAGTTGCTTGCCAGCAGTTTACAATTACCTGCCCGAGCGGTTGGGAAAGTTCAGGTAATCTCAACTTCAGACTTAAAAATGCGGCAGAAAACAAACAGATTGAGTATTCATTCCGCGATAAAGCAGACGAAAAATATAAAACAGCCGATGAAGAATATGCAACGCTTGAAGAAACATTCAAGTCTATGATTGATGACGGCTCAGCCATATTGACAAAAAGCACAACTACGGTAGCAGGCAAGAATGCAGTAAAAATCGTGTTGGAATTTACAGGTGAAAATCCTTCTTATATGGAAACATACTGTGTTGAAACCGAAAACGGTATGATGTGCTTCAACTGCTACTGTAATTATGAAGATAAGGGTTTTGATTTTAAGGCAATTCTTGATACGATTGAGTACAGAGTTTAATAAAAATCCTATGACTATCCGTATGTATATTTTTGGTTTTACTGTACTTTTGTATAATGTTAGCGTTAATAAAAATAACTGATATAATATTAAACATCAATATTCAAAGGGAAAATGGATATGGCAGTTTTTAAGTGTAAAATATGCGGCGGTGATCTTAACGTCACCGAAGATATAAAGATTATTGAGTGCGATTACTGTGGCACAAGTCAGACTGTAGCGGCTGCAGACAGTGAAAAGAAGGTTACTCTTTTCAATCGTGCCAACAGGCTGCGTATGATGAACGATTTTGACAAAGCGGCAGGTATATACGAAAGCATAATTGCAGATTTCCCCAAGGAAGCCGAGGCTTACTGGGGGCTTTGCCTTTGCAAGTACGGTATCGAGTACGTCGATGACCCTGCGACAGCAAAGAAAATTCCCACTTGCCACCGTTCAAGCTTTGAGAGCATTATGGACGACAGCGACTTTGAGCAGGTAATGGAGTATGCCGATGCTTTTACTCGTAAGGTTTACCACGATGAAGCAAAGCAGATTGAAGAAATCCGCAAAGGAATAATCGAAGTATCATCCAATGAAGAACCTTATGATATTTTTATTTGCTATAAAGAAACAGACGAAAACGGTGACCGTACTATTGATTCTGTTATTGCTCAGGATGTTTATGATGAGCTGACAGGCAAGGGCTACCGTGTATTCTTCTCACGAATTACACTCGAGGATAAGCTTGGCGTTGAGTATGAGCCGTATATTTTTGCGGCGCTCAACTCTGCAAAGATAATGCTTGTATTCGGCACAGACTATGAGTATTTCAACGCAGTATGGGTTAAAAATGAGTGGAGCCGTTACCTTAAGTTAATGGCAAATGATAAAACAAAGCACCTCATTCCCTGCTATAAGGGCGTTGATGCCTACGATATGCCCAAGGAGTTTGCAAAGCTCCAGGCGCAGGATATGGGCAAGGTAGGCGCGACTCAGGACTTGATGAGGGGTATTGAAAAAATATTGCCGAAAAGCAATAATTCTGTTGCCGCAGTGCAAACTGTTGCGGCAAGTGCCAATCCGTCTGTTTATTCATACCTCAAGCGCGTGTTTATCTTCCTTGCAGACGGTGATTTTAAATCTGCCGATGAATACTGTGAAAAGGTGCTGGATATCGACCCTGAAAACGCTCAGGCTTACCTCGGCAAGCTTATGGCAGAGCTTCGTGTGTGTAAACAGGAAGAACTGAAAAATCAGCCTGAACCATTTGATTCATCAATCAATTACATCAAAATCAAGCGATACGGCGACAAATCTCTGGTTTTGACGCTCGAAGGATACATAAGTTATATTATTGAAAGAAACAAGCATAATCATCTTGAGTACATTTACAACAAAGCAACTTCTATTATGTCAAAAGCGACAACCGAGACTGAATTCAATCAAGCTTACAAAGAATTTAAATCAATAAGCAGTTATAAAAACGCGGTTGAGCTTGCAGAAAAATGTGATGAAAAAGCAGAAAGAGAAAGATGTAATAGGATTTATCTCTCTGCCATAGGTCTGATGAGCCAAAATACCATCAGTTCTTATAAAGAAGCAATTTCTGTTTTTAATCAAATTATCGATTGGCAGGATTCAAAAGAATGTATTGAAATATGCAAGCAAAAAATTGCAAAAATTGAAGCTGCAGAGGAAGCAAAACGTATTGAAAATGAGCATCAGGCAGATCTTGCAAGAAAATCCGCAAAAAGAAAAGCACTGATAAAGAAGATTCCTGTTTTATTCGCTGTAACTGTAGTGATTGCAGTTATCGTTTTTGCGGTTGTTATCATTCCTGCGTCAAAATATGAAAAGGCACTTAAGCTTGTCGAGAGTGGAGATTATGTTCAGGCACTTGCTATTTTTGAAGAGCTTGACGATTATAAAGATTCAAAAAATAAGATACTAGAAACAAATTATAAAAAAGCTGCTGACCATGCAAAAAAAGGAGATTATGCCAATTCTGCTATCTGTTACGGTAAGGCAGGTGATTTAAGTGATGCAAAAAGAAAGAGTTTTGAGATGTGGAATAAAATTGCCTTAAGAGACACCGTTGCGGCAGGTTATGATCACACAGTTGGTCTTAAAAGTGATGGTACAGTGATTGCTGTTGGTAATAATGATTGCGGGCAGTGCGATGTTACCAATTGGAAAAATATAGTTTCTGTTTCGGCGGGTAGTTATCATACAGTCGGTCTTAAAAGTGACGGTACGGTAGTTGCGGTTGGTGATAATTATAGAGGTCAGTGTGGTATAAGCGAATGGACGAATATTGTTGCTGTTTCGGCAGGTTGGGGTCACACAGTCGGTCTGAAGAGCGACGGTACGGTTGTTGCTGTCGGTTATAATAATTACGGTCAATGTGAAGTAAGCGAATGGACAGATATTGTTGCTGTTTTGGCAGGTTTGAGTCACACATTCGGCCTTAAGAGTGACGGTACGGTTGTTGCTGTTGGTGGTACATATTGGGATTCGCGTAATGTGAGTGACTGGACAGATATTGTTGCTGTTTCGACAGGTTTGAGTCACACAGTCGGCCTGAAGAGCGAAGGTACGGTAGTTGCTGTTGGTAATAATGGTAGTGGTCAGTGTGAAATAAGCAATTGGACAGATATTGTTGCTGTTTCGGCAAATCAAAATTTCACAGTCGGTCTTAAGAATAACGGTACGGTAGTTGCTGTTGGTGATAATTATAGAGGTCAATGTAATGTAAGTAGCTGGAAAAATATTGTTGCTGTTTCGACAGGTGAATATCACACAGTTGGTCTTAAGTCGAATGGTACGGTTATTGCCGTCGGTAATAATGATAACGGTCAGTGTAATGTAAGTGGCTGGAAAAACATCAAACAACCGTAAAATCAATGCGAAATCTGCAATTAAATTAAAATTAACAACTTAAAAAATATATACCTTTATCGCCTCCATCGTTAGATGGAGGCTTTTTAAATTCGTAAACATTTTAATGCTTTATAATTGCGAATTGTTTTATTGTATTGACAAACTAATAATTATAATGCTATACTTTTATCTGTATGAATATAAATATATAAAGACGGAAAGGGTCGATATTCAAATGAAAAACAATATTATAAAATATGCTGCAATTCTGCTCAGTTTTGCGACAATAATTACTTTATTCGCAGCTTGTGCCAAAGAAGAGCAGGTAAACGAATATATGATGATTAAGGACGATAAAATTTATTACCGCAAGAATGACAAAGACGATTATTACGAGCTTGTAACAGATAAAGAAGGCGTAACCGTAGTTGACGAAAACGGCAACCTTCTCTGGAAAGTTACAGATTCAAGCGGTAAAGACCAGACTCACCCCGTTTCATATCCTTTATTCCTTGTTGAAGGCGAAAAAATGTCCTGCCAGCAGTTTACAATTACCTGCCCCAAGGGTTGGGAGAGCACAGGTAACATCAACTTCATGATGAAAAATATCAAAGAGAAAAAAACTATTGAATATTCATACCTGGAAAAGACAGATAAAAACTATGCACCTTTTGAAGAAGAGTGGGCAGAGTTTGAAGAATCCTTCAAGCCTATGGTTGAGGAAGGTACAGCAAAGCTTACAAGAAGCAACACTCAGATTGCAGGCCGCGATGCCGTAAAGGTAATAATAGAAATCAATAACGACGGTGCGACATCATATCTTGAAATCTACAATATCGAAGATAAAAACGGCAGAATGACTTTCAGATGCTCTTGCGAAAATGCAGACAAGGGCTTTGATTTCAAAGCAATTCTCGACACTATCGAATACAGATATTAATTTTTAAAAAATCAAGCATTTGGAGGAGTAAATAACTATGCTTTTTTCACAGGATATCGGAATCGACCTCGGCACTGCCAATACACTCGTATTTGTAAAGGGTAAGGGCATTGTCATCAGAGAGCCCAGCGTTGTTGCTGTTGACGTACGTACTCAGCCGCCCAGAGTTGTTGCTGTCGGTGCAGAGGCAAAGGAAATGATTGGCCGTACACCCGGCTCAATTACAGCTGTCCGTCCTCTTAAGGATGGCGTTATTGCAGACTTCGACGTTACGGCAGATATGCTCAAGGCTTTCATTAAGCGTGCAATCAGCTCTTCACCTTTCTCAAGGGCAAGAGTTATGATTTGTATTCCCTCAGGTGTTACTGAGGTTGAGCGCAGAGCTGTTCACGATGCAGCTCGTTCCGCAGGCGCAAAATACGTTTCACTTATCGAAGAGCCTATGGCTGCAGCAATCGGTGCAGGTCTGCCCGTAAGCGAGGCTACAGGCAGTATGGTTGTAGATATCGGCGGCGGTACTGCTGAGGTTGCAGTGCTTTCACTCGGCGATATTGTTACATCACGCTCTGCAAGAGTTGCAGGTGACGATTTTGACGACGCAATTATTGCATACATCAAGAAGAAATATAATCTGCTTGTCGGTGAGCGTACAGCCGAGGATATAAAAATCCGTATAGGCTCTGCTTACGCTTACGACGGTGAGGGTGCAATGAATGTAAAAGGCCGTAACCTTATGGACGGTCTTCCCAAGAATGTTGAGGTTACCAGCGAAGAAATCCGTGAGGCTCTTTCCGACCCGGTCAGCCAGATTATCGACGCTATCCGTTCAACTCTCGAGAAAACTCCGCCCGAGCTTGCAGCAGATATTATCGACCACGGCATTATGCTCACAGGCGGCGGTGCACTCCTCAGAGGTCTCGATAAGCTTATCGAGATTGAAACTAAAATGCCCGTTCACATCGCACAGAATCCGCTTGACTGTGTTGTTGACGGTACAGGTATCTGCCTTGAGAACGATGCTCTGGGCACACTCAGCGGCGAAAAGAAAAAGAAGAGGTAATCTGCAATGCGCAGCTTTTTCAGAAGTTCCCGTTTCAAGGGCTTCCTCGGTGTTTTCGGTGTGTTGCTGCTTGGTATAATTTTTGCGGCACTTACCGAAAACAGTACTTCACCTGCTTCTACCGTACTCGGTACAGTTTTTTCACCCCTCCAGCGTGTTTCTGCCGGCATTGCCGACAGTATGCAGGATTTTTCTGTCTACTTCAGGTCGGCAAAAACTATGTCCGACAAAGTAAGCGAGCTTGAATCAGAGCTTGCCGACAGCCGTGCACAGCTGGTTGACTACGAAAAGACAAAGAAAAAGCTTGTTCTTTACGAGGAATTCCTTGACCTGAAAAAAGAAAATGACGATTTTAAATTTACCAGCGCTTCCGTTATCGGCAGAGAAAGTACGGATGCGTTTGGTACTTTTACGCTCAATAAGGGTGAGCTTGACGGTATTGCGGTCAATAATCCCGTAATATACAGTGAATATCTTGTCGGCGTGGTGGTGAAAACTGCGCCGACATATTGTGTTGTTAAAACAATTCTCAACCCCGATGTAAATGTAAGTGCGTACGAAACACGCACAGGTGATTCGGGATATGTCAAGACGGATATTGCGCTCTCAAAAAACGGTCAGTGTGCTCTTTCGGGCTTAAAGCGTGATACGGCTATTGCACCCGAAGGCATTGTATGCACCTCCGGTGTAGGCGGAATTTATCCTGCTGACCTGATTATCGGTATTGTTGAAGAGGTCAAAAACGACACTACAAACATTTCATCCTATGCCGTTATTAATTCACCGGTTGATTTTGCAAATCTGCGTGATGTTTTTGTAATAACCGATTTCAGAGGTATGGGCGTTGGGGATACCAATTGACAAATTCTTTTTAAGAATTTGTCAGCGATATAAATCCCTTGCGGGATTTGCAATATATCTTCGATTCGATATGTTGCTTCGCAACACGATATGCGCTGCGGCGCACAAAGGGATTTATATCATATCGCAGGCGAGTGTAACGCGCCTATATCGCAATCGAATGAAAATGAGATTATATCGAATTTGCCGTAAGGCAAATATATCGCGTGACCGCAAGGTCACAAGAAAAATAAAAGAAAACAAAAAATTTTTCTCGATATAAATCCCTTGCGGGATTTGCGATATATTTTTAATATTCGCCGAAGGCATATATTAAAAAAGCGATATGTTGCTTCGCAACACGATATATACCTTCGGTATGCGATATGTGCCTGACGGCACGAGACAAAATATAAACTGAAAGGAGAGAAAAGCTGTGATACCGCAGGCGTGGAAAGAAAACAGACCTAAAATAATGCGTCGCGGATGCTTTTTTCTCGTTGTGCTTGTGTTTGGCATACTGCAGATATCCGACGTGTTGCCGACTTTTTTCGGTATAAGGTTTCTGCCGCTGTTGCCGTTGACGGTTGTGCTTGGTATGTTTGAGCGTGAAACCTACGGTCTTTACTACGGCTTGCTTGCAGGCATTATGTGGGATATGAATCTTGGTGACGGCGACGGCTTCAATGCGTTTTTCTTTGCTTTTGTCGGCTTCTTCTGCGGACTTCTGATGACTTATCTGATGATGAACAATCTCATTACGGCAAGCATTCTCTGTACGGTCAGTATACTGCTCTATTTTATTCTTCACTGGATTATTTTTGTAGCTGTAAAAGGTTTTGACGGCGGTATATCAATTCTGTTTTACAAGAATCTGCCCACAGCCTTACTCAACATAGCAACGTTTCCGCTTTATTATTACGGCGTGCGTGCAATAATGAAAAGCTTCAAGCTCAAAGAAAATGACGAGCTTTCATTCTGATTTAACTTATTAATTTTTTTCAAAGGAGTGAACGACAGTGCCTACGAAAAAATCATACAGTGTCCGCGGCATTTCAACAATTGTCGTTCTCTGCCTTATATTTGGTATTTTTTCGGGTGTACTTTTTAAAATTCAGGTAATTGACGGCGAGAAATATGCCGCCGCAGGCAACTCCATAATGGTAAAAACCGTAAGTGTTGAGGGTGCACGCGGTGAAATACTCGACCGAAACGGCAATCCGCTTGTTATAAACAGGCAGGGCAACTCGCTGATTTTTGATTATTCATATTTTCCGTCTGCAAAAGAGCAAAGCAAGCGTAACCAGATAATAAATGCGCTGATTACGATGTTTGAGCAAAAAGGGCTGGAGTGGATTGATAACCTGCCTATTGTTATGTCGGCTGACGGTAAGAGCGTAGAGTTTATGCCCGACAGAGAAAAGGATATCGACGAGCTTCGTACAGAGTTTCTTGAGCTTCAGACTTATGCTACCGCACAAAACTGTATGGATGCTCTGGTTGAAAAGTATTCTCTTCAATCATATCCGCCCCGGCAGGCAAGGAAAATTGCTTCGGTCTGCTACGAAATGAGAAGAATTGTTTTCTCAACAAGCACACCTTACACTTTTGCAAATGATGTGCCGACAGATGTTGTCGCACTGATAAAAGAAAACAGCGCGTTTTTCCTCGGTGTTGATGTGCAGATTGTTTCCTACCGCGAATATACCGACGGTTCACTGATGCCGCACATTCTCGGCAGAGTAGGTCCTATCAGTGCCGAAGAGTACAAGGCGAAGAAAGAATCGGGCGAAAATTATGCACTTAATGCGGTTATCGGCAAAGAGGGCATTGAAAGTGCGATGGAAAAATACCTGCGCGGCACTATAGGCACAAAAACAATCAGCACCGATACCAACGGCAAGGTTACTACAGAGTACACCGTTACACCTACCCAGGGTAACACCGTACAGCTGACTATTGACAGCAACCTTCAGCAGGTTGCAAAGGATGCACTCTCAAAAGGTCTTGAGCAGTTGCGTGAGGACAGCCTTGTTGACCCTGCGGGTGCAGTAATAATTCAGGATGTCAACAACGGCGAAATTCTCGCAAGCTACTCATACCCGAGCTACGATGTTTCAACGTTTTCTCAAGATTATAAAGAGTTAAGTACGGCTACAAACTCACCGCTCTGGAACAGAGCACTGATGAGCACATATTCACCGGGTTCTACATTCAAACCGTGCACGGCAATATGTGCACTTGAAGAAGGTCTTATCACGAGCAACACTTATTTCCGCTGTACCCGTGCTTATAACTACTTAAATCATCAGTTCCAGTGTCTGCAGAGACACGAAAGCCTGACGATGAATGTCGTTTCGGCAATAAACGAATCATGTAACATTTTCTTCTACAATGTTGCCGAGCTTACAAATATTCAGACTATAAACGAGTATGCCACAATTCTCGGTCTCGGTTCAAAAACAGGTATCGAGCTGCCCGAGGCAAACGGCAGGCTTGACAGCCCTGAGTACCGTGCATCGCTCGGTCAGCAGTGGATGCCCGGCTTCACATTGCAGAACGCAATCGGTAACGGCGGCAGTATGTTCTCGCCCGTACAGCTTGTAAATTACTGCTCAACTATTGCAAACGGCGGCACGCGTTTCCGTCCGCATTTTGTCAAAACCGTAAAGTCGGCTGATTACAGCAAAACGCTGGTAGACAACAGTGCCGAAATCTTGCTTGAAACGGGAATTTCGGCCGAAACCCTTCGTACCGTACGCAGAGGTATGGAGCTTGTAGGTACAATCGGTTACTGTAAAAATGCGTTTAAGGACCTGCCCGTTAAGGCGGCGGCAAAAACAGGTACATCACAGGTTGACCGTAAGATTAACGGTCAGACCATAACGACAAACAACGGTTTCCTTATCACTTACGCACCTGCAGACAATCCGCAGATTGCGATTTGTATTGCGGCCGAAGGTGCAGGCAGCGGTTCCTCACTGGCTCCGATTGCCGCATCGATTTACGACTACTACTTCACCGAGATGGGTACGCTCGATAAGCCCCAGCAGGAAAACCAATTACTCGGATAAAATTTTTTAAAATATAATTTACAGCAGAAAGAAGGATTATTGTATGGATATCATGGAAGCAAAACTCGCAGTTATTGAGGCAGGTAAAAAGCTTGTCGAAACAGGTCTTATCGCAAGAACATGGGGCAATGTCAGCTGCCGTATCAGCGATACAGAATTTGTAATCACACCCAGCGGCAGATCTTATGAGGATCTTACACCCGATGAGATTGTTACTGTCAGCATTGAAGACCTTTCATACTCAGGCGATGTTAAGCCCTCATCAGAAAAAGGCGTTCACGCTTCTGCTTACAAGCTTCGCCCCGACTGCAACTTTGTAATTCACACCCATCAGCTCAACGCTTCCGTTGTCAGCGTTATGGGTAAGGATATGTATGTAAGCAACGCCGCTTATGCAAGAGTACTCGGTGATGTTGTACCGCTTGCATCCTACGGTATGCCAAGCACAAAGAAGCTCAAGAAGGGTGTTTACTCTGCAATTGAGCAGTATTCGCAGTCAAAGGCAGTTATTATGTCAAACCATGGCGCAGTCTGTATGGGTAAAGACAGCGAAGAAGCATTCTTCATCGCTCAGACTCTTGAGGATGCTTGCTTTGAACACCTTTCAACAAAGTACGATATCGTTACAGACAACAAGCCTATCTGCTATTCCTCTATCCGCGCAGGCTCCAATTTCATCCTCAAGGGTGACGACGGCTCCGAGTACGGCTTCCTCATCTCAAAGCGTGCAGACCTCAACGGTGTTGCTGTTGCAACAGTACACAGAGATGTATATATGGCTCGTAAGGATATCAATGCAATTGTTCAGTCAGGCACACCCGATATTCTCGGTGCTTCAAAGAAGTGCGGCAAGAAGCTCCGTCCGCTTCTTGATGACTTTGCTCAGATTGCAGGTACAACAGTACGCGTTGCAAAGAACAGCTCGGATATTGTAAAGTCACTTAAGGGCAGAAACGCTGTATTTATGCCCGACGGCACAGCACTCTGCTGCGGTCCTGATGAGGATGACGCAAAGGCTGTAGAAATGGTAGTTGACAAAAACTGTAAGGCTTACCTTGCAGCTGATGCTTTCGATGCAGTCAAGTACATCAGCCGTTTTGACTCCGTACTTATGCACACTATCTATAAGCTGAAGTATTCAAAGCAGAAGAATAAATAAGCAGCGTGCCGCTGCACCCGATACCTCAGGTAATCGGATTTGTTCAGTAACAGCGATTAAACAATTCATTCTATAAAGAGGTTGTTTAAATGTTTTCGAAGGTCAGCAGTGTCGGGCTTTTCGGTCTGGCAACTTATATGGTTGAGGTTGAGGCAGACGTTTCAGGCGGTATGCCTCGCTTCGACGTTGTCGGTTTGCCCGATACGGCTGTCAGCGAATCGCGTGAGCGTGTACGCTCTGCGATGAAAAACGCAGGCCTGAAATTTCCCGTCGGCAGAATTACCGTAAACCTTGCCCCTGCGGACAAGCGCAAGGAAGGCCCTCTCTATGACCTGCCTATTTTTGTTGCTCTGCTCAAGGCTTCGGGTCAGTTTCCTTTCAGAGTCGACGGAAAAGCATTTATCGGTGAGCTTTCGCTCAACGGTAACATCCGCCGTGTAAACGGTGCACTGCCTATGGTAATTGAAGCAAGGCAGAGAGGTATTGAAGAGATTTTTGTGCCTGCACTCAATGCGGCAGAGAGCTGTGTTGTTGAGGGCATAAAAGTTTACCCCGTAAACAATGTTTTCGAGCTGCTTGCCCATTTCAGAGGCACCGACCCGATTGCTCCTGCCAGGAAAGAAAATTATACCGAGCAGTATCTTGAGCCTGATGCACCCGACTTCAGCGATGTTATGGGTCAGTATGAGGCAAAGTTTGCTCTTGAAGTTGCCGCTGCAGGCGGCCACAATGTTATGATGATTGGCCCTCCCGGTTCGGGTAAAAGTATGCTTGCAAAGCGCATACCGTCTATCCTGCCCGATATGAGCTTTGAGGAGTCAATCGAAACTACAAAGGTGCACTCGGTTGCGGGAGCGCTTCCTCCCGGTGTTTCGCTTATCCGTTCCCGTCCCTTCCGCTCGCCTCACCATACGGTGTCGCCTGCAGGCTTTTCGGGCGGCGGCGGTGGCTCTATGCCGCGTCCGGGCGAAATGTCGCTTGCTCACAACGGCGTGCTCTTCCTCGATGAGTTGCCCGAGTTTGCAAAAACTACTCTTGAGTCAATGCGTCAGCCTATGGAGGATGGCATTATAAATATTACCCGTGTTGCGGGCACGGTTTCCTATGCCTGCTCGTTTATGCTTGTGTGTGCGATGAATCCCTGTCCGTGCGGATTTTACGGTCACCCGACAAAGGAGTGCACCTGCTCGCACGGCTCGGCAAGCCGTTACCTAAACCGCGTTTCGGGTCCTCTTCTCGACAGGCTCGATATACATATTGAAGTGCCGCCCGTTGATTATGACGACCTCTCTGCAAAGACGAAGTCTGAAAGCTCGGCAGAAATCAAAAAGCGTGTTGATGCCGCAAGGCAGATTCAGCGTGAGCGATTCAAGGGCACTTCCACAACCTGCAACGCAAAGATGACTCCTGCACAGACGCGTGAGTTTTGCGTTGTTACAGACAAAGCAAATGAGCTGCTCAAGAATGCGTTTGACCGTCTCGGTCTTTCCGCCAGAGCTTACGATAAAATTCTGCGTGTTGCACGCACTGTTGCCGACCTTGACGGCAGCGAACAAATCGACGTAAAGCATATCAGCCGCGCAATCCAGTTCAGAAGCCTCGACAGAAAGTTCTGGGGAAGATAAAAAATCAGCAGAGCTTAAAGCCCTGCTGAAAAAGAAGCAATATTTATTTTATTATTTCCCCTGTTTCGGCATTGATGACCTTTTTGAACACTGCGATATGTGTTGTGGAAAGGTGCTTATCAATATGCATACTGCCGAAGTACCAGCGTTTGTACTCGCAAACGTTGCTCATTTCGTCGAAATATGCATTAAGGCCCGTAATTCTTGCAGGCATCTCGGTTTTGAGCTTCATAAAGCTCTTGATTTTTGCAGGCGGCTCGTGGGTAATTATGTAGTCGACCTTACAGTTAAGCTTTTCGAGTGTTTCGGCACCTTCTGCCAATTCCTGCTTACTGGGAAATTCGCGGCGTGACCACGCACCGTTGTCAAATAACATATCGATATCGGGGCTTTCGCCGCCACCCATTGTAAAGTAAATGTCGCCCTCGATGTTATATGCCTGACCTCTCATAAGATGATAGAGGTTGCCGGAAATATTGTGTGCCTTGCCGCCACAGAAAACGCACTGGTCGTATGCGTCGAGCAATTCAAAATTTTCGTGAGTGCCGTCGATAAAGCATATGTTGAATTTCTTTTTACCAAGCTGTTTGAGTATTTTTTCTTCGCGTGCGCTGCCGTCCCATATAAAACCGAAATCGCCGCAGATAATAAGTGTATCGTCTTTTTTAAGTCGGAGCGAATCGAGTCGCTCAAAATCGCCGTGAGTATCTCCGGTAATGTAAACCATAGTTTCACCTTTGAATTATAATTTTGAAAACAATACATCGGCAAGACCGATGCTTTAGAATATAATACTACATTTTGTGAGGCTTTGTCTATGAAAAAAGCAATAATTTTTTTGATTTCTCTCTGCCTTATATTGGGAATGTACGCACCACTCGGTGCAAGTGCACTCTACAACAGTGCTGTAGAGGTAAAAACAGAGATTTACTATATTGCCAGCCTCGATACGGGCACAGTGCTTTTTGAGAAGGATTCACTTAAGCAGACTTCACCTGCATCGCTGACTAAAATCGTAACCTCAATAGTTGCACTGGAAAACTGTGAAAACCTTGAAACGGTTGTAACGGTTAAGGAGGAAAGCATCCGCCTGCTTGACGGCACAGGCAGCTCACTCGGCGGAATCAAGCCGGGCGAAGAGATTACGATGAAAAATCTGCTCTACTACCTGCTTATCAGCAGTGCTAATGAGGCTGCAATGATTATTGCCGACTATATTGGCGGTGGTTCAGTTGAAAAATTTGTCGAAATGATGAATGAAACGGCAAAGCGTCTGGGCTGTACCAACTCACAGTTTAAAAATCCCCATGGTCTTGATGAGGACGGTCATTATTCCTGCGCGCAGGATATGGCTACATTTGCAAAGCACGCTATGACCTTCCCCATATTCAATGAGATTTCAAACACTAAAGAATATATTGTGCCTGCAACAAATAAGCAGAGTGAGCGTAAAATTACCACAACAAACTTTATGCTCTCCAGCGGTTATAAGGAGTACTATGTGCCCGAGGTAAAGGGTATAAAGACAGGCTCCACAACAAAAGCCGGCAAGTGCCTTGTTACAACTGCTACCAAAGACGGTTACAGCTATATTGCAGTAATGATGAAGGCTCCGTATTATGACTACGATAAAGACGGATATAAAGAAAACTTCGCATTTATTGACTGTAAAAAAATGCTTGAGTGGATTTTTGATAACATCAAGCTCAAAATTGTTGCCGACCCGACAAAAATGGTTACGGAGGTTGCGGTAAAATACGGCGGCAGTAAGACTGACCACGTAAAGCTCGTGCCCGAAAAGGAGTGTACGGCACTTGTACCTGTTAATGTCGACTCTCAGAGTGTGCTGATTGAGCCTGTCAAGGGCTCTATACCTGAATTTATCGAAGCTCCGGTAAAAAAAGGTACTGTAATCGGTGAAGCTGTTATCAAATATGCAGGCGAAGAGATTTCAAGAGTAAAGCTTGTTGCATCAGAGGATGTAAAGCTTAATGTTTTGCTGATGATATTCGGCAAAATCGGCGACATTATAAAAAGCCCCGTCTTTTTGATTTTTGTGGCAATTGTTGTTGCCGTTATTCTCTTCTTTATCGGTGCGAATATTTATGTAAACCGCAACAGAAGACGCAAACGAATCAAGGTGTTCAATTACCGTGATATAAACAGAAGATAAAAAACCACATAAAGGAGCGAAAACCATGTTAACACCCAAATTAGGCGTCCTTAAGGATATGTACAATCAGCTTCGCAAGTACAACGCTCTGTACAAGGCTGACCTTACACACTGGTCACACGAGCAGGGTATGTTTGAAGCAGGCGAATATTTTATGCAGCCCGGAATCGGCGAAATCAGCCTTGGCGACCACTGGAGCACAGGCTATGATGAGGCTCATTTCTTCCGTACAGCTTTTACAGTGCCCGCTCAGATGGCAGGCAAAGAGCTCCGCATTGAATTCTTTATCGGCGGTGAAGCGCTTGTAAAGGTAAACGGTGCGTTCTGCGGCTCCGTTTCCTGCTCGAAGTATGCCCCCGAGCGTGGTACAATTGTGCTTGGCGGTACATATAACGAGGGCGACGTGCTCAACATCGAGCTTGAGGCTGCAGTAAACTCAATGGAATACTGCGACGAAGCTATGGACGGCGCAAAGAGTACCGAGTACACATTCCGCACAGCTTATGTCTGGACTCCTGATGAAGCCTGTGAGGGTTATTGGTATGACCTTGAGGTTGCTTTCCAGGCTCTCGAGTTTATCAAGGATGAGCATATAAAGTCACTTGTTTATAAAGCTATTGACGACAGCCTTCACGTTGTAGATTACGATTTTGATGAGGCTTCTGTCCGTGCTTCTATTGCAGATGCACGCAAGCTCTACGGTGAGCAGCTCGGCAAGATTCCGTGGGCCGCTACATCAAAGGTTATCTTCACGGGTCACAGTCATATTGACGTTGCATGGCTTTGGAGAGTGCAGGAGAGTATCCGCAAGAGTGCACGTACATTCTCAAATGTTGTAACTCTTATGGACAAGTACCCTGAAATGACCTTCGGTCAGAGTCAGGCTGTGCTTTATCAGATGGCAAAGGACAACTATCCTGAGCTTTACGAAAAGATCAAGGAGAAGGTTGCAAACGGTCAGTGGGATATCTGCGGTAACGTATGGGTTGAGGCTGACACAAACGTTGCTTCGGGTGAGGCTCTTATCCGTCAGGTGCTCTACGGCACAGAGTTCTTTATGAACGAGTTCGGCAAGGTTTCCAAAACTTACTGGCTGCCCGACTGCTTTGGCTTCACATGGGCACTTCCGCAGATTATCAACCGCTGCGGTATGACAAACTTTATCACATCAAAGCTTTCTTATAATGATACAAACAAGTTCCCGTTCAATATGTTCCGTTGGCAGGGTAACGACGGCACTCAGGTTATGGCTCATATGATGCACCCCGGTTACAACGGTGTGTTCAGCGTAAGCGAGCTTATGACTTCTGACCGCGAGTGTAACAATAAGGAGCAGCTTGACACCGCTATGCAGATGTACGGCTACGGTGACGGCGGCGGCGGCCCCACAAACTGGATGCTTGAGCGCGGCAGACGCCTTCAGAATTTCCCCGGTCTGCCCAAGGCAGAAATCGGCCACGTTGACGACTTCTTTGCAATCACCGCAGAGAAGAAGGACGAGCTTCCCGTATGGAACGGCGAAATGTACTATGAAAACCACAGAGGTACATTCACAAGCCAGGCATTTGTCAAGAAGAACAACCGTAAGGGCGAGTACGCAATCGAGCGTAACGAAATGCTCGGCGTTATCGCAGGTAAGCTTCTCGGCTCCGACTATCCGAAAGAGCATATTGAAAAAGCGTGGAGAATGCTTCTTACAAATCAGTTCCACGATATTCTTCCCGGCACATCAATCCACGAAGTATTTGAAGATTGTAAGAAAGAGTATGCCGAGCTTCGCCGTATGAACGGTGAGCTTTGCAATTCTCTGCTTGCTTCACTTAACGCACAGGTTGCAACCGAGGGCGACAGTCTTATCTGCTGGAATCTTCTCAGCTGTGAAAACGCTCTGCCCGTAACCGCAAAGGTTGAGTCCGATTCACTTGTACCTCTCGGCGCTGACGGTAAGGCTCTTCCCTGCACATTTGAAACTGTTGACGGCGAGCTTTATATCACCTTTACTCCCGATGAGGCTCTTCCTGCATTTGGTTGCAAGGTATTTGCACTCGGCAAGAAAGACAGTACATACGACGCAGTTGTTGCTACCGAAACTCTGCTTGAAAACGCAAAGCTCCGTGTTGAGCTTGACGCAAACGGCATCATCACAAGCGTTTACGATAAGGTCAATGACCGCGAATCACTTGAGGGTGAGGGTAACCTGCTCACAGTTGCACTCGACAAGTGTATCCACGAAACAGCATGGAACCTTGAAATCAACTATAAGAAAAAGGTATGGGAGCTTCGTGAGGCAGAGAGCATCCGTGTGCTCGAGGCTAACGAACAGCGCGGCATAATCGAAATTGTCCGCAAGTTCCACAAGTCTGTTATCACACAGAAGCTTATCCTCAACCGTGACAGCGATATGATTCTCTTCGATACATCTGTTGACTGGCACGAGAGCGATAAGGTACTCAAGGCAGAGTTCAATGTCGCAGTTATTGATACCGACGCTACATACAACATTGCTCACGGTGCAATCAAGCGTCCGACTCACTGGAACACAAGCTTTGACTATACCCGTTTCGAGGTTGCCGCACACAAGTGGGCTGACCTTTCCGAAGGCGGCTACGGTGTCAGCGTGCTCAACGACTGTAAATACGGCTACGATATCCACAACTCCCGTATGAGAATTACACTTATGCGTGCACCTACCTGCCCTGACAGAACAGGTGACCACGGTGTAAGCACATTCATCTATGCATACTATCCGCATAAGAACTCCTGGCAGGATGCCGAAACGGTCAAGAACGGTCTTTGCCTCAATGTACCCGTACTCAGCGCAGTTGCTTCAAAGCAGGACGGCGTTATCAAAAGCGGCACAAGCTTCCTGACCTTAAGCAGTGATAACTTTGCAGTTGACTGTATCAAGGTTGCTCAGGACGGCAGAGGTATTATCGTGCGTGTATCCGAAGAGGAGCGTCGCAGAGGTAAGGCAAAGCTCACATGGAAGCTCGGCGGCACAAAGGTTGTTGAGTGTAATATGATTGAGCAGGATGAAACTCCCGTAGAGTTTGACGGTGAGAGCTTCGAATTCACTTACCGTCCGTTCGAGGTCAAGACATTCAGAATCTTTTGATAATAGGGATTTTAGTGGAGAGAAAGAATTATGGATAAAACAGAAATGATAGAAAATTTCAACAGCAAAATAAAAAGAGTGCTCATAAGTGAGGATGAAATCAAGTCGGCAATTAAAGAGGCGGCAAAGAAAATAGATGAATCTTATGACGGCAGACCTCTGCTCCTTGTCAGCATTCTTAATGGTGCGTTTGTATTTATGGCAGACCTCTGTCGTGAAATTACCGTGCCGTGCGAAATTGCGTTTATGTGTGCCAGCAGCTATTACAGCGGCACTCAGTCAAGCGGCATTGTAAACATTACAATGGACCTTAAGCAGGATATAAGCGGTTACCACGTAATAATCGTTGAAGATATTGTCGATACAGGCAGAACTCTTAACGATGTTGTAAAGCTTCTTCGTGCACGCAATCCTCTTTCACTTCGCGTCATCACCCTGCTCGATAAGCCTTCAAGAAGAATAGTCGATTTTAATCCCGATATGGCACTGTTTGAAATTGAAGACCGATTTGTTATCGGCTACGGTCTCGATTGCGGTGAAATGTACCGCAACCTTCCGTACATAGCCGAATACGACGAAACGAAATAACCAAAAAATTAAACACGGTGCATTCCCTGTTGGGGTTTGCACCGTGTTTTTTTATCTGTTTTTCAGGTGGCGGATAATACTTTTTATATCGCACTCGGTGTGAAGTGACAGATTGGCAGGCGGCAACGATTCGAGCCTGTGAGCATCGGATGAGGTGAGAATTTTCATACCTGACAGAATCGGATGTGCGGCAATCATCTTGTCGAGGTCACCGTTTGGTGAAATCTCCGCAATCTCAAAGCCCATCTCCTGCGTAATCATACCAAGGTTTGAAATAACGCTGTAGGAAGAGCGGTCAATATGGGCAGGGTAACACACTCCGCCGTATCCGTCAACAATTTTTTCGACATTACTTATTGAAATTCCGCTTGCGGTTGTCAGAAGAATATCCTGACTGCCTAGCACCTTATCTGTGTGGTCCATAATAAGCTGAGTGCCGAAAATCTCGGGTCGGTTTTTTACGGGCGGTACTGTGCTCAGCACATAATCGGAAAATTCTTCTGCCGCCTTCAGCTCTTCAAAAAGGCAGACGACGTGTACTTCTTCGCTTGTGCAAAGCTCCATACCCGGTATTACGGTTATACCTGCCTCTTCACCTGCGCGCATTGCCGCACCGCAATTCTGACACGAGTTGTGGTCGGTCAGTGCGATTGCCTGCATACCCATCAGTGCAGAGAGATTGACGAGATTATACGGCGTCATATCCTCCTCCGCACAGGGCGAAAGGCAGGAATGAATGTGAAAATCGTAAAAAATACTCATAACTTTTCAGCAATCTTTACTGCGAGGTCAAATGCGTTTTCGCTGCTGCGAAGCACGATTACTCCGTTTTGCTCGGCACGAAGCTTGGCATCGTCATCAAAAGCGGAGTTTTCGGTAAGAAGTATACAGGCAACGTCGGCAAGCACAGCTACACCTATTGAGTTTACGTTGCCCATAACGGTAAGCCAGCAGTCGCCCTCGTTTGCGCGGGACATAACCCAGCTGAGCAGGTCACCGCAGTAGCCGCCCTTTACCTCTTTGTCTGCAGCTTTATCACCGCAGCAGAGCACTTCAAGTGAAAATTCATCTATAAGATTCTGTACTGTCATTTGACATCTTCTCCTTTTTTGTATGCGTCGTCTGACCTGTAGGGTGCAGGAATAAGCTCAAGCTCAAGGCCGCTGAGCTCTTCACGCAGTCTGAAAACGCAGTCGGTTTCTTTTGCAAAGCCACGCACGATATCGTCTGCAAGTGCCGCACAGGACGGTGCACCGCAGGTGCCGCAGTCAAGACCGGGCAAACGCTTGAGGATAGCTTGCTTTTCAGCCATCTTTCTCATAGCTTCGGGCACACTGTCTGCAAGCTTCATAACATTTGTTGCCTCAAGCGGCTTAGACCAGTACATATCGTCGGGCACATCGCCTGTGTCGAGTCTGTTGCACGAAACGGGCAAGTACTTGCGAAGCCTTTTCATTCTTGCCTTTGCAACGTATGGGTTTTCGTATGTAAGCGATCCGCCGACACAGCCGCCCGTGCAGGCATTAAGCTCAATAAAGTCTATGTTTTCGAGCTTTTCGTCCTCAATTTCGTTGAGCAGCTTCATCACGTTTTCGATTCCGTCAGCTGCAAGGCAGTTGTCACGAAGCAGTGCGTTTGTTTCGCCGCCGCTGCTTGCCCAGCTTACACCTATAATACCTGATGATTGCATTGATTCAACCTCGGTCAGGTGATTCATACGGGAAACCAGTGCAGGATAAATCTCCTTTATCGCAATAGCGCCGCTTACTTGCGAGCCGCCAAGGCAAATCGGTGCCTTGATTGCCGTCATTTTAGCAGGGCAGGGCGTGATGAAAAATACGCCTATATCCTCATCCGCAAGACCCGTTTCAGCCTTTGCCTTCTCTCTTGCGAGCTTCGCCGCAATCTCCATAGGTGAGTTGAGCGGCACAACATGGTCGATAAGGTTGGGGAAGTTGACGCGTATAAGTCTGACTACCGCAGGGCAGGCAGAGGAAATCGCAGGTGTCTTTATCTGACCCTGCTCAAAAAGCTTTCTTGTAGCGTCGCTTACAAGCTCTGCACCCTTTGAAACCTCAAACACATCGTCGAAGCCTATCTCTTTGAGTGCGGTCAGTACGTAGTCAACATCGTCCAGGTTGTTGAACTGACCGTAAAGGGCAGGTGCAGGCAGAGCAATTTTATATTTGAATTCGTGTATTTTTTCAAGCGGCTCATTCTCGGCGTACTTTGCATGGTGCGGACAAACATTTATACATTCGCCGCAGTCAATGCAACGCTCTTTGATTATATGAGCCTTGCCGCCTCTGACTCGTATTGCGCCCGTCGGGCAACGCTTGATGCAGTTTGTGCATCCGCGGCATTTTTCACGGTCAAGACGTACGGAATGATAAAAATCAGCCATAGCTTACTCCTTTGAATTTTATATGCTTCGCAGATAAAATTCAGCGATATAAATCCCTTGCGGGATTTTCGATATATTTTAATATACGCCAAAGGCATATGTTAAAATGCGATATGTTGCTTCGCAACGCGATATACGCTGCGGCGTACGAGGATTTATATCATATCGCAGGCGAGAGTAACGAGCCTATATCGCAACCGAATAAAATGAAGGTTATATCGTATTTGCTTTCAGGCAAATATATCGCAGATTTTATGCGTTGATTTTAAGCGTCATTACAGTGCCGACACCAAGCTCGGTCTGTATATCCATTTCGTCGCTGTATTTTTTGATATTTGGCAGACCCATACCTGCACCGAAGCCGAGTGCACGTATGCGGTCGGGTGCGGTTGAGTAGCCCTCCTGCATTGCAAGCTCGACGTTTTCAATACCGGGTCCGTGGTCGGTCAGTACAACCTTTACGTATTCGGGTGTGATTTCCACATCGATTTCACCGCCGCCCGCGTGGATTACGAGGTTAATTTCAGCCTCATAAACAGCAATGGCGGTGTTGCGTACAGCCTGGGGAGGGAAACCTATATCCTTGAGTGTTTTTTTGATTTTGCCCGATGCTTCACCTGCGCGTGTGAAGTCGGTGCCGTCTACAATATAATGTTGTTTTATTACCTCAGACAAATCTTTCTTCCTCCTTTACAAATTATGCCGCGAGATAAAGAGATAGTTTTAACTACGGTCTTTTTCTCATCCATTGTAAGGATGACCTCCTCCTCGCAGTCCGTTTTCGTAAAGGATTCCGCAGGAAGTAAACATCTCGCGCTTTGTTCTGAGCAGAGGAATTCCGTTTTCCTTGGCAAGCTCAATCATGCTCTCGTCAGGCTTTTTGCCTCTGACGAAAACAATGCATTTCATATCCATCATTTCTGCTGTGCGTACAACCTGCGGGTTGACAAGACCTGTCAGGAGCACAGCCTGTTCCTTGACATAGGCGAGCACGTCGCTCATCATATCACTGCCGCAGGCGGAGATTACGTCTCTGTCAAGAAACTCCTCACCGTAAATAAGCTCAGCCTCGAGCACTTTCATAATTTCGGAAACTTTCATAGTTGATTTTCCTTTCGGATTTAAAATTGTGTATGTAATAATTCCGAATTCCGAATTGCGAATTCCGAATTGTTAACAGCACTGCTTTTTTGATGTCTTCTGCTTGATTTTGCCTGCGACAGAAAAAAGTATAAAGCATATTGCGTTTACTGCAACTACGCTTGCACCTGTCGGAGTATCGAAAATATATGCGCCGACAAAGCCGACGAAAAAGCTGAGTGTTGACACAACCGCCGAGCACATTACAACGCCGCGGAAGCTGCGGAAAAAACGCATAGCGGTAAGTGACGGGAAGATAAGAAGCGAAGAAATAAGAATCGCGCCCATAAGTCTCATACCGACAACGATTGTGACCGCGGTGAGAATTGAAACAACGGTGTTGTAAAACGATACTTTTGTGCCGGTTGCCTTTGCAAAGCTCTCGTCAAAAGTAACGCTGAAAATTCCGTTGTACATCAGCAGGTACATCAGTATTATTACTGCAGAAAGAACAATGCTTATAACAATGTCGGAGTTGTCGATTGCGACAATACTGCCGAACATATAGCTGCCCACGTCGATATTGACGTTGCCTGCAAGCTTTACCGTCAGCACGCCAACCGCAATAGCAGTACCGGAAATGAGTGCAATCGCACTGTCGCCGTTGATACGGCTGTTACGGCTGATACGAAGCAGGAAAAATGCCGCTACAATTACAACGGGTATAGCAATTTTAAGCGGAGCAACTCCTGCAGCGGCGGCAACGCAGAGTGCGCCGTAGCCGACGTGCGAAAGTCCGTCGCCTATCATCGAAAAACGCTTGAGCACGAGCACCGAGCCAAGCAGTGCCGCACAAAGCGACACTAAAATTCCGACAATCAACGGAATAATTAAAAAATCGTATGAAAATATATCTGTTATAGCTGTTATAAATGACATTGTTTTTGCCTCAATTCTTGTGCCGTCAGGCGCATATCGCGTCCCGAAGGGACATATCGCACCGAAGGTATATCGTGTTGCGAAGCAACATATCGCAAATCCCGCAAGGGTTTTATATCGCGTAAAATCGCAAAGCGGTTTTACATTTGAAGATTTTAAAACTTAATGATGAAAATCAGCTTTTGTTGCTTTTGCGGTAGTAACAGAAGCTATGAGCTTTCTGCGTATGGAGCCGCATTTGTTTCGTAACAAATTGTAGTGTTCTTCGGTAAGCTTGTTCTTTCTGAAAAGCAACTCAATCCAGTATTCTGTTTCGGAGCTTTCTTTAAGAGCTACTTCAATTTTGTTGATAAAATCTGCTCGACTTTGAGCGTATTTGGCTTCAAACAGATTAGCCCCTATCGAAGATGAAGAACGGATAATTTGGTTTTTGTAAACTGAACAACCATTTATTTCATCGCACATATCAGCTACAAGCACAGCAAATTCTATGGTTTCTTCTCTTAATTGATTTTTATCCATATCAATACCTTATTATGTAAATTTTGTCGATATGTGACCTGCGGTCACTCGATATATTTGCCTTGCGTCAAATTCGATATAAGTTCGTTTCACTTACTTTCGATATGATATAAATCTCTTGTGCCGTCAGGCACATATCGAGTTGCGAAGCAACATATCGCACCGAAGGTATATCGAAAATCCCGTAAGGGATTTATATCGCGTAAAATCGCTTTGCGATTTTACATCTCATACGTTTCCGGACAGACCTCCATAATCTTCTCACGCAGTGCTATGAAGTCTTCGAGTGCGTCGGGTTTTTGGTTTGGGTTACGGAGCAGTGCGGCAGGGTGGAAGGTGCCCATCATAAGCGTGCCGTTTTTCTCTATGAACTGACCGTGCTGTTTTGTGACCTTGAAGTCGGGTGAAATCAGCCTTGTTGCCGAAATTCTGCCGAGGCAGACAATAATTTTCGGCTTGAGCAGTCTTGTCTGCTCCCTGAGCCAGCCTATGCACATATCCTGCTCGGCAGGCAGCGGGTCACGGTTCTGGGGAGGACGGCACTTGACCATATTTGCAATATATATATTCTTTTTTCTGTCGAGGTCTACTGCGGCAAGGAATTTATCGAGAAGCTGACCGCCTCTGCCTACAAAAGGCTCACCCTGAAGGTCCTCATTTGCACCGGGGCCTTCACCGATGAAAAGCACCTTTGCTTTTTCGTTGCCTACGCCGAATACGAGCTTTGTTCTGGTCTTGCCCAGCTCACATTTCATACAGCCCATACAGTCACTTTTGAGCTGTTCCCAATTATCGTACATATCTATACTCCTTAAAGCCGCTCTACGGTAACGTCAAGGTCTGCGATGCGGCTGATATTTTCTTCGTCACAGCAAGTGATGAACACCTGCCTGTTTTCAAAATGGCTTACAACGTATTTTTGTCTTTGCGGGTCAAGCTCGCTGAATACGTCGTCGAGCAGAATTACAGGCTCTTCAGCAGTTACCTGCGAAATTATGTTAGCCTCTGCCAATTTCAGTGAAAGTGCGGCAGAGCGTTGCTGACCCTGAGAGCCGAACAGACGGGCACTCTTGCCCGAAAGGTCTATCGAGAAATCTTCACGGTGAGCACCTACGCTTGTTATACATCTCTCAACGTCGCTCTCACGCTTTTCGTATAAAGCTTTGAGCAGGCTTTCGGCAATCTCTTTTTTGCCCCTCGCCTTATCCCTTGCGTATTCTTTGTAAGTCAGCCCAAGAGTTTCCTTACCTGATGAAATTTCGTCGTACACCGTGCAGGCGTGAGCTTTGAGTGCCTCAAGGTATGCAATTCTGCTGTCGATTATTACTGCACCTTTTTTTGCAAGCTCCATATCCCATATATCGAGCATTGCAAGCATTGCAGGGTTATCCCTTGCTGCACGCAGTGTTGCGTTACGCTGTGCAAGTGCCTTTGTGTATTCGAGCAGAGTTTTTGCATAGTTAGGTCGGAGCTGGCTGATTGCGATATCGATGAATTTTCTTCTCTCCTCAGGGCCTTCTTTTACTATTGCGAGGTGTAGAGGAGTAAACACAACGGCTGTAAATTCGCCCATCATTTTTCTGCCTGAGGGCAGGGCGATACCGTTGAGAGTAATGTGACGCTTTTCGTCAATTCTGATTTCGGCTTCCTTGTTTCGGTTGCCCGAGAAAAATTCCATTTTAAGCCTTGCTTCGTCACAGTCGAAGCGTACTACATCCTTGTCACGTACACTGCGGAAGCTGCGGCATCCCGTGAAAAGCCAGATGCTTTCAATAAGGTTTGTTTTGCCCAGTCCGTTTTCACCGCAAATTATGTTGACCCCGCCGCCCGGGAAATACTCCTTGGCGGCGAGGTTGCGGTAGTTTTCGGTTTTCAGGCTTAAAACCTTCATAGTTATCTGATTATCTTACCTTTATCAAAGAGGATTACGCCGAAGCCGTGGCCTGTCTTGCCGCCTGCTTCAACAAATTCTGCAAATGCTCTGCGGAGAGAATTGTCTCTGGGCCACTGCTCAACGGGCAGGTCGGAGAAACGGTCAAAAATCCTCCAGCCGTCGTTGAATTCTTCGCTTTCTTCCTGCTCAAGAAGCTCAAAATCACGGATGAATTTTGCAGTGTTGCTCTTTTCAGGCAGGAAATCGAGATACTTATCGTAAAGAAGCCATGAGCCGCAGCCGAAAAGAATCGGGCCGCCGTTAAATTCGTCCTTGAAGAATTCCTGAGCCTGGTTGTATGCGTCAAATCTTACCTCGTCAGTCAGCGGTACACCTGATGAGGGAATGTGGAAGTTGACATACTTGTCGCCTGTGTGGAGCACGTGGCCGCTTGAAAGCACCTTGCCGTCGTGCTTTTCGTCAAGCTCACGCATTTCAAACTGGAATCTGCCCAGTGCAAAACGGTCTATTTCATACTGACCGTGGAACCAGCCGCCTACGAATGTGCCCCAGCAGTTTTCACAGTTGCGGCACTCGATAAGCTTGTACTTGAGGTCGCACATATGGTCGTAGTACATCTTGTCGGAGAGACCCTTCTCACGGTAGCGGCGAAGAAGCTCCTCACCGCAGCAGAGCAGGAATGCCATGTGCATTGTAGGCGCAGGCTTCTTCATTTTTTCTGCAAGCTTTGTCACTTTTTCAAGAGCTTTACCCAGCTCGTCTGCCCACGGGAACATATATTCCTCATAGATTGCGTCAAGCTCGTCGCCCCACTCTTTGTTGGCATCGAGCTGCTCGAACACTTTTGTAAAGCAGTACTGTGCTTCCTCGGGGAAGCCGATTTTTTTCATCAGTTCACGGTTGAATTCGGAGTTGTGAAGCATAATTGATAATATCCTCTCTATGTTTAATATAAAATATTTAAAGAACACTTTGGCGATATAGTTGCCTTGCGGCAACTGCGATATATAAAATGTGATATAACCTCACTTGCGTTCGGTTGCGATATAGGCTCGTTTCTCTCGCCTGCATACGATATAAATCCTCGTGTTTTTTGGCATATGCCTACGGCGTATGTCAAAAAACATATCACACCGAAGGTATATCGCGTTGCAAAGCAACATATCGCAAATCCCGCAAGGGATTTATATCGCGTAAAAAACGCTTTTGCGTTTTTTACTTTTTCGTCAGCCAGATGAGCATATCTGTTTCGCCGCGGTTGGCGTATGCGTAGTAGGGAATGAGCTTTATTTTCTGCTCGGTGAAGCTGTCGTTGAAATCAAAGTAAAGCTCGTCACTCTCGGGCTGAATGTAGCCGTCAAGCTCAATAGCGGTAACGCCGAGTGACTCGTCTTTTGTAACCTTTGCAGGTGCTGTCGGGTCAACAAAGAGTGCACGCAGAGGAAGCGGATTGTCAACACCCTCTGCACAGTAAACTATGGGACCTCTCTGTACTGCAAGTCTGCCTGCACACTGACGCACCATTCTGTTTGCCTGAACAAAACGTATGGGCATATCGAGGTTGTATTCGATTACTTCGCCGTCTGTAACTTCGATATAAATATATCCGTCGGTATTAATTTCTGCTGTTTTGTTGAGCGTATAGCTTCTGCACCATGAGGGCAGGCGGAGTGCAAGTGTGAAATTACCCTTGCAGGTGATTTTTATTTTACCGCATTCGGGGTAAGCTGTTTCGACCGAAATCTTCTTGTCGCCATCCTCAAATTCGCCGCAGATAAACTGGTGAAGCCAGAGTGTGTTTTCGTTTGCTGAGCAAGCGTATTCGCCGATTGAAGCAATAAGCCTTGTTACGTTGGGCGGACAGCAGGAGCAACTGAAAACCTCGAGCCTTTGTGTAATCGGGTAAAACGGACGGTGACGGTTATCGTGCGGATTTTTTATGCCGATAAGGTCAACCTCGATTGAGTTGTCATAGAAGAATGACTTGCCGTCGAGTGAAAGACCGCAGAGAAAGCCGTTGTAAAGAGCAAGCTCCGCAATATCTGCATACTTTCTGTCAGGCTTGATTGCGTACATACGCTGTGCAAAAAGGATAAGACCGATTGCCGCACAGGTTTCGCAGTAGGATGAAGTTTCGGGCAGGTCATAGTCGCCGAGGAATGCTTCGCCGACGCAGGTCTGACCGATTCCGCCTGTGATATACATACGCTTCTTTGCCATTGAGTCAAAGAGAGCGTCTGCAGCATCAAAAAGAGTTTCGTCGCCGAAAGCTGCCGCAAGGTCAGCCATTGCACAGTAGAGGTAAACGGCACGCACGCTGTGACCTACAGCATCCTTCTGCTCTCTTACGGGCATATGTGCCTGAGTGTATTCGTCGCACTCCTGACCGCGTATATCGACAAAATGCTTACTTAAATCAAGGTATCTTTTTTCGCCCGTAGTCTTCCAGAGCTTTACAAGTGCAAGCTCAATTTCTTCGTGACCGGGGCTTTCAAACTCTGCCCACTTTTCGGTTACAAATGCCTTTTCAATCATATCGGCATAGTCGCACATTATTTTGAGGAATTTATCCTTGCCTGTAGCGTTGTAGTAGGCTACAGCCGCCTCCATAAGGTGACCTGCACAGTAAAGCTCGTGGTCGTAGCGTGCAGTGAAGCGGTCTTCAGGCTGGAAGAGTGTGTAGCAGATGTTGAAGTAGCCGTCATCCCAACGCTTTGCTTCGATAAGGTCAACAACCTCGTCAATTATTTTTTCAAGCTCGGGTGACGGAGTTTTTTCTGTTATGTAAGCGGCACTTTCCATCCACTTTGCAATGTCCGAATCCCAGAAAATGTGAGGCTGATTCGGGTCGCCGTCCTTCCAGTCAAGCCTGAAGGCGTCAAACCTGCCTGTATCCTTGAAGCGGTTGTATACGCTGTTGATTGTGACCTCGCGGTTGAGCTTCTGCTTGTCTGCCCAGAAGCCGCCGGTAACGGTTGTGTTTTTCAGCGGTACTTGTTTGCTTACTGTTTGCATATCGGTTTTCACCTCTTATGATTAGTAAAATTTGCCAAAAATATATTTGACAAATATATTATAATACTCTAATATAACTATATAGAAGATAAGCCGTTTTGTCAACGGATAATAACGGATATTTTTTTACAAGGAGGTCAATTTATGCTTTACAAGAAAAACTCCGCACCTATGACTGAAGATTTATTCCGCAACCCAACCAGCGAATACCGCGCCACACCTTTCTGGGCGTGGAACTGCGAGCTCAATCAGGAGCTGCTCGACCGTGAAATCGGCTATATGCAGGACATGGGCTTTGGCGGATTTCATATGCACGTTCGTGTCGGTATGTCTACCGAGTATCTGTCAGACGACTTTATGAATCTTATCAAAGGCAGTGTAAAGACGGCAAAGGATAAGAAGATGCTCGCATGGCTTTATGACGAGGATAAATGGCCGTCGGGCTTTGCAGGCGGCCTTGTTACAAAAAAGAAAGAGAACAGAGAGAAATATCTGCTCTTTACACGCAAGGGCTACGGCTCGGGCAAAGGTTCTTCAAACGATTCTTCCGCTGCCGCAGTGCGTGAGGAAAACGGCTACCTGCTTGCACGCTATGAGGTAGAGCTTGACAGTAACGGCTGCCTTAAGAGCTACCGCCGCCTTGCAGATGATGAGCAGAGCGAAAACTGCTGGTATGCCTATTGCGAAACTCAGGGTGAATCCGACTGGTTTAACCTTCAGACCTATGTAGACTCTTTGTCACCCGAGGCAATGACAGATTTTATCAACATAACACACGAAAGATATAAGGAGTGCATCGGCGACGATTTCGGTGAGGCAGTGCCCGCAATCTTTACCGATGAGCCGCAGGTTGCACGCAAGAAGATGTTCGGCAAGGCAATCGGCGACACAGACGCGTTTCTTCCATATACAACCGACTTTGCCGATACATACCGTGAGATGTATGGCGAAGAACTTTTTGATAAACTTCCCGAGCTTTTCTGGGAGCTTCCCGAGGGTAAGGTTTCCGTAACCCGTTACCATTATCACGACCATATTGCAGAGCGTTTTGCACAGGCTTTTGCTGATAATATAGGCGGCTGGTGCGACAAAAACGGCATTATGCTTACAGGTCATATGATGGAAGAGCCGTCGCTCGAGAGTCAGAATGCCGCAGTCGGTGATTGTATGCGCTCCTACCGCGGATTTGGTCTGCCCGGTATTGATATGCTCTGCGACAGCCGTGAGTTCACAACTGCAAAGCAGTGTCAGTCTGCAGTACATCAGTATGGCAGAGAAGGTATGCTCAGTGAGCTTTACGGTGTTACGGGCTGGGATTTCAAGTTTACGGGTCATAAGCTGCAGGGCGACTGGCAGGCTGTGCTCGGTGTTACCGTACGTGTGCCGCATCTCTACTGGGTTTCAATGAAGGGCGAAGCAAAGCGTGACTACCCTGCATGTATCGGTCACCAGTCACCGTGGTATAAGGAATATCCCTATATCGAAGACCACTTTGCACGAGTAAACACAGCTATGACAAGGGGCAAGCCCATAGTCAGAGTCGGTGTTATTCATCCGATTGAAAGCTACTGGCTTCGCTACGGTCCGAAGGAGCAGACTGCCGCAATCCGTGAAGAAATGAACGACCGGTTTATGCAGCTTGCAGATTGGCTCCTCTTCAACCTTATTGACTACAACTATATCTGCGAAGCTAACCTTCCTGCCCAGGCAAACGGCACAGCAAAAGTCGGCTGTATGCAGTACGATACAATCATCGTGCCCAATCTTCTCACCGTCAGAGGCACTACTCTCGAATTTCTCCGCCGCTTCAAAGATGCAGGCGGTAAGGTAATATTTGCAGGCTCATTGCCCGAGTATGTTGATGCGATTGAAAGCGACGAAGCAAAGGCATTTGCCGCAGAGAATACCGTAATCGGCTGGTCTGAAATTCAGCTCACAAATGCACTCGATGCAAACCGTGAAATCGACCTGCGTGACGAAGACGGTGAGCGTACGGATAACCATATGTATCAGCTCCGTGAGGATGACGGCTGCCGCTGGCTGTTTGTTGCACCTGTAAATAACCATCCCGTGCACTACGGTTGTTGGAGTGAGGATTATACCCTGCGTGTCAAGGGTGAATATATACCCGAGCTGTGGAATACCATGGACGGTTCAGTTACAACGCTTGCCGCAGATTATGTCGGTGGCGATACATTTGTTGATTTTGACCTTTATCCGCACGACAGCGTGCTCCTTAAACTCATTCCCGGCAAGTCCGATGCAAAGCCTGCCGCACGCAAAGAGCGTGTTGAGCTCGGTTACCTGCCGTGTAAGGCAGAGGTTGAACTTGCTGAGCCTAATGTTGCCCTGCTCGATATGCCTGAGTACAGACTTAACGGCGGTGAGTGGAGAGCAAACGAAGAGATTCTTCGTATCGGCGATACCCTCAAGGCGGAGCTGAATATGAAGAATGAAATTGCAGGCGGTGCACAGCCGTGGCTCTTCGGCAAGCAGGAAGAAACAGAGCAAGTAGACCTTAAGTATACCGTATATTCCGACGTTGAAATTGAGGGTGTCAGCCTCGCAATTGAGGACTTCGACAAGAGCAGTATCACCTTCAACGGCAAGTCAATTGATATGGTAAAGACGGGTTTTTATGTTGACGAGTCAATCGAAACCGTAAGCCTCGGCAAGCTCGAAAAGGGTGAAAACACAATTGTGCTTTCACGTTCATTCGGTAAGGTTTCAACTCTTGAAGCCGTCTATCTGCTCGGCGATTTCGGCGTTGACCTCAAGGGAAGAACATTTAAGATTACCGCTCCCGTGCGTGAGCTTGAATTCGGTGACTGGACCCGTCAGGGTCTGCCTTTCTACGGCGGCAACGTAACTTACAAGTGTAAAGTAAACAGCAACGGCGAAGAGCTTGGCGTTATGATTCCGCATTTCGCACAGCCCGTATGTACCGTCAGCGTTGACGGTGAGCGTGTCGGCACGGTTGCCCTCGCTCCATATACCGCCTCTCTCGGCAAGCTCGATGAGGGCGAGCACCTTGTTGAAATCACAGCCTTCGGCAACCGCTATAACACCTTTGCGGCACTGCATATGGTTGACCCTGCCTGCCGCTGGTACGGCCCCGATGCGTGGAGACGAAAGGGCACACGCTGGTCTTACGAGTACAATGTAAAGCCGAGCGGAATAACGGCTTCGCCGATACTTGTAGAATATAAATAATTCGTTTTGAAAAAACGCAAATCATGCAAAATTAATTTTTGCAAATCATGATTTCGAAGAAATCAAATCATGCCGCAGGGCAAATCATATTTTTAACACCTCAATAAAATCGATGCACGAAATAAAGGCAGTGGTATCGAAGAAAGTTTAAGCAATTATCTTTGTGTTTTAAATGATTTGCTTTGCATGATTTGGCGTAAACGCCATGATTTTTCGCTAGTCGCTCAATGATTTGAATTGATTAAAATCAATTCATTGGTTGTTTGACGAACCGTAAGGTCACAGAATAACAGATATTCCGAATCGTAGGGGAGGGCTTTCACGTCCTCCTTTTTTATATCGCTGATAAATACGCAGATGTCGGAATTTGCGTTAATTTTCACTGACAGAAAATTGCATAATATTTTTCAAATTTTTTGCTGATAATACTCATAGTTAACATATAATTTATTTGACTGTACGCTCAGTTTGTAGTATTATAAAATGTAGTAAAGGTTTAATGAAAGGATGATGACTATGGCAGGATACATTCTCGCACTCGACCAGGGCACAACAAGCTCCAGGGCGATTGCGTTTGACAAACGCGGCAGGATTGCGGCAAGTGCTCAGAATGAGTTTGACCAGATATATCCGCAGGCAGGTTGGGTTGAGCACGACCCGATGGAGATTCTCTACAGTCAGTTTCATTCAATAACTTCTCTTTTTGCAAAAGGCACCGTTAAGCCCGATGAGATTAAGGCTATAGGTATCACTAACCAGCGTGAAACCACAATTCTTTGGGACAAAACTACGGGCAAGCCCGTTTACAACGCTATAGTATGGCAGTGCCGCCGTACAGCGGATTACTGTGAAAAGCTCAAGGCGGAGGGCCTTGGCGAATATATCAAGCAGCACACAGGTCTGCTTATTGATGCCTATTTCTCGGGCACAAAAATCAAATGGATTCTTGACAATGTGCCTGCCGCTAAACAGCTCGCAGATGAGGGTAAGCTCCTTTTCGGTACAGTTGAAACCTGGCTTATCTGGAATCTTACGGGCGGTAAAGCACACGTGACAGATTATTCCAACGCTTCGCGTACAATGTTGTTTGATGTTGACAAGCTTTGTTGGGACGAATATCTCTGCGAAAAAATGGGAATACCAATGTCAATACTTCCCAAGGCTGTGCCTTCAAGTATGAATTACGGCGTGGTTGTACCCGGCATACTCGGTCTTGAGGCACTTGCAGGTGTGCCTATCTGCGGTGCAATCGGTGACCAGCCTGCCGCTCTCTTCGGTCAGGGCTGCTTTAAGCCCGGTCAGGCAAAAAACACATACGGCACAGGCTGTTTCCTGCTTATGAATACGGGTGAAACCCGTGTTGAATCAAAGAGCAACCTGCTTTCGGGTGTTGCCTGGGGTATTGGTGACAAGGTTGAATACGCCCTTGAAGGCTCCGCTTTCAACGCAGGCAGTGTTATCAAGTGGCTTCGTGACGAGCTTCATATGGTTGATACGGCACGCCGTTGCGATGAGCTTGCCGAAACAGTGCCCGATGCAAACGGCATCTACCTTGTGCCTGCATTCACAGGTCTCGGTGCACCTTATTGGGATATGTACGCAAGAGGCTGTGTTGTCGGTCTGACCCGCGGTGTCAACAGAGCACACTTCTGCCGTGCAGTGCTTGAGAGCATAACTTATCAGATGACCGACCTGCTCGAAGCTATGACTAACGACTCGGGTATTGAGCTGAGTGAGCTTCGTGTTGACGGCGGTGCATCCGTAAGCAATATTATGATGCAGATTCAGGCCGACCTTATCCGCACAAAGGTTGACCGACCCAAAACAGTTGAAACAACGGCACTCGGTGCGGCATACCTCGCAGGACTCTGCGTCGGCTACTGGAAGGATACGGCTGAAATCGAGAGCAACCGTGAGGTTGACACCGTATTCACACCGAAGATGGATGCTGCAGAGCGTGACAGACTCTATAAAGGCTGGAAACGCGCTGTTGAAAGAGCTATGAATTGGGCTGAAGAGGAATAATTTATTAATGAATTGATTTATCAATTCAAATAATGTTGCGTTAAGCAACAAATCATGGCATCGCCAAATCATGCGAAGCAAATCATTGAAACAGAAAGACAATGTCACAACTTTTCTCGGTGCTACGGACTTTCCTATGCGCATCGATTTCGCTGAGGTATTTAAAATATGATTTGCCTTACGGCGTGATTTGATTTCTTCGAAATCATGATTTGCAAAAATTGATTTTGCATGATTTGCGTTTTTTCAAAACGCATTGATGAAAATAAATAAACTAATTAATTAAACTTATATAAGGAGTGTAAAAAATGGCAAAGGTTGTTCTTGATTGGAAAACCCTGCACGATTTCACAAAGGATGCATTTATGGGTGTAGGTGTCCCCGAAGAGGATGCAGAGATTGTTGTTGACGTACTTCTCGAGTCCGACAGACGAGGCATCGAGTCACACGGCTGCAACCGTTTCAAGCCCATATACATTGACAGAATCAATGCAGGCATTCAGCAGCCCGTAACAAACTTTGAAATCATCAAAGAGACCCCGACAACAGCAGTTGTTGACGGTCACCACGGTATGGGTCAGGTCATTGGCTACAAGGCTATGAGCATGGCTATTGCAAAGGCTAAGGAATACGGTATGGGTATGGTTGTTGTCCGCAACTCCTGCCACTACGGTATTGCAGGCTACTACACAACAATGGCAACAAAAGCAGGCTGTATCGGATTCACAGGTACAAACGCACGTCCTTCCGTTGCTCCTACTTTCGGTGTTGAGGGTATGTTCGGTACAAACCCGCTTACAATCGGTATCCCCACAGACGAAGATTTTGATTTCAATATCGACTGTGCTTCTTCAATCACACAGAACGGTAAAGTTGAATATTACGAGCGTATCGGTGAGGATGTTCACCCCGGTACGATCATCGACATCGACGGTAACCCCGTAGAGGGTGATGCAGGTGTTGCACTTAAGAAGATCCGCGGCGGCACAGCAGCTCTTACAACTCTCGGCGGTATCGGTGAAGACCTCGGCGGTTACAAGGGCTACGGCTACGCAATGGTAGTTGAGATGCTCTCCTCTGTTCTTCAGGACGGCTGGTACGGCAAGGCTCTCGACGGTAAAGACGAAAACGGCAACATCCGTCCCTACCACCTCGGCCACTTCTTTATCGCAATTGATACCGACCACTTCCTCGGCGAAGATGTTTGCCGTAAGAAGTCAGGCGATATTATCCGCTCTGTCCGTGCTTCCAAGAAGCAGCCCGGCCACGACCACATTTACACTGCAGGTGAAAAAGAGTGGAATGTCTGGCAGCAGCGCAAGGATAGCGGCGTGCCGATCAACGAGTCTGTTCAGGCTGAGTTCAACAAGGTTCGTGACGACCTTAAGCTTGATTATAAATTCCCTTGGGAATAATGTAAAAACGCTATGCGTTTTTACTCGATATAAATCCCTGACGGGATTTGCGATATATCTTCGGTTCGATATGTTGCTTCGCAACACGATATGCGCTGCGGCGCGTGAGGGGATTTATATCATATCGCAGGCGAGTGAAACGAGCCTATATCGCATTTATATATCGCAGTTGCCGCAAGGCAACTATATCGCCAAAAGATAAATCAATTCATTATATTTACAAAAGGACGATAAAAATGGATTACGCAAAAGAATCACTCCGTCTCCACTATGAGTGGAAGGGTAAGGTTGAAGTAACTGCACGTGCAAAGGTACAGGACAAGGAGTCACTTTCCCTTGCATACACACCCGGTGTTGCACAGCCCTGCCTTGAAATCAAGAACGATATAAACAAGAGCTATGAACTTACCCGCCGCTGGAATACGGTTGCCGTTATTACCGACGGTACTGCTGTTCTCGGTCTGGGCGATATTGGTCCCGAGGCAGGTATGCCCGTTATGGAAGGTAAATGCGTGCTCTTCAAGGAATTCGGTGACGTTGACGCAATTCCGCTTTGCATCCGCTCCAAGGATGTTGACGAGATTGTTAAGACTGTCTCTCTCCTTGCAGGCAGCTTCGGCGGTGTCAATCTTGAAGATATAGGTGCACCCCGTTGCTTCGAGATTGAGCGCAAGCTTAAGGAAATCTGCGATATTCCGATTTTCCACGATGACCAGCACGGCACAGCAGTTGTCTGCTCCGCTGCTCTTATCAATGCACTTCGTGTTGTAGGCAAAAAGGTAGAGGATGTTACTGTTGTATTCAACGGTGCAGGTGCTGCAGGTGTCGCAATCTCCAAGCTTTTCAAGTGGATGGGTGTCAAGAACATCATTATGTGTGACAAGAAGGGTATCATTGCCACAAAGGACGATATTGACGAGCCCCGTCACGAGATTCTCGATTACACCAACAACGATAAAATCAGCGGTACACTTGCTGATGCACTCAAGGGTGCAGACGTATTTGTCGGTGTTTCCGCTCCCAACGTTGTTACTCCCGAAATGATTAAGACTATGGCAGACAAGCCCGTAGTTATGGCTATGGCTAACCCCACACCCGAAATTATGCCCGACCTCGCACGTGAGGCAGGTGCCGCTGTTGTCTGCACAGGCAGAAGCGACTTCCCCAACCAGGTCAACAACGTGCTTGCATTCCCGGGTATCTTCCGCGGTGCTCTCGATGTACGCGCAAGTGACATCAACGAGGATATGAAGGTTGCCGCTGCAAACGCTCTTGCAAACCTTATCGCCGAGGATGAGCTTTCTGCAGACTACATCCTTCCCAAGGCATTTGACCCCAGAGTTAAGGATGCTGTTGCTGCTGCAGTTGCAGATGCTGCACGCAAATCAGGCGTCGCCCGTATCTGATGCCTTAATAAAATCGATACACAGAGTAAAGACAATGGCACCGAGGAAAGTCAGTGCCACTGTCTTTTTGTTTTATTCTATATTAAAGCGCCGAGGTTGATTGTTTTTATATTTTTCTTTTGAGCATATTTATATGTATTATATGCTCCGCCTTGTTTTCTGTCGATAAAAAATATCGCAAGGTCTGAGCGCATGACTATATTTTTATTGCATACCTCTATGGCTCTTTTAGGGTGAACTGCAGACGATTCTTCGCATATCTCTATCTCGTCATAGAAATTCATAAATGATTCGATATTGTTCTTATACACTGCCCTCATATATGGCAAAATGAGAATATGAGTAAAGTTGTATTCATAGCAGTTTTTTGATGTTCGTCTTATTGACGAAGAAACCAAAGTGTTAAAGTCGCCCCCGTAACCGACAAGAAATTCAACATATTTATTTTGGCTTATTAAATCCGTTATCAGTTTGTCTAGCTCCTTTTCAATTTCAGCTTGTTTATTTACTTCAATAAATCTGTGTCCAAAAAAGCTGACGGTGTATATCTTAAATTCCATATAACAAGCTCTCCTGCTTTATCAAATGTCAATTTAATTATACTATTGCTCACTGAAACAGTCAATTGCATATTTATATATACTGAAAATATTTCTGCTCATAATATAATTAAAGTATGAATTTTACTTAGGAGATTGTTATGGGTAAGAGTATCAGTTTTGAAAATCGTGATAAGCTCATACAAATTGGAATTACAATAGCTACTCTCAGAAGAATGCGCGGTATGTCACAGGAAACTTTGGCTGAAAAGGCAAATATCAGCCGTTCTCAATTGAGTTCTATTGAGGCACCCGGTCTTGCTCATAACTTCACGATTGAAGTGTTGTTGAATATATCGAAAGCGTTGGAGGTTGACCCGGCAGAGCTGATAAGGGCATCGGTTATTCCTGACGCATTACTCAACGTCAAAAAACAAAATTGATAAAAAGTAAAGACAATGGCACGAGAAAAGTTTGTGCCACTGTCTTTTTAATACCTCATCAAATCGATGTGCATAGGAAAGTCTGTAGCACCGAGGAAATCGACTGCCACTATTTTTTCGCAAGACTACTGTAAAGTGCAGATAAAACGATTCAGTGGTAATCAAGAGCTACTATCTTTTTATTACAGCGCCACAAAAAACAAACATGCACTGTAGGGCAGAGGCTTGCCTCTGCCGCAGTGAAAAAATTAAGGACGGTCAATGGCCGCCCCTACGGTTTTACAATATCTCTTATACATTATCTCATTAATGAATAAAAAATCCGGGCATCCTTTTCGGACGTCCGGATTTAATTTCTTATTCTTCTTTACAGAAGGTTTCGTTATATGCGGCGATTGCTTTTTCGATTACCGAAATTGCCTCCTGCTCGTCCATAACCTCATCTACTGCGGTGTCCTTCTTCTCAAGTGCTTTATACACAGCAAAGAAGTGGGACATTTCGTCGTAAATGTGGCGGGGCAGGTTAAATATACTGCGATAGCCGTTGTAGTTGGGGTCAGAGAAAGGAATTGCAATAATCTTTTCGTCTGCCCTGTCGTTATCAATCATTTTAATAACGCCTATGGGATAGCACCTGACAAGAGTCATCGGGTGAATATTCTCGGCACAGACAACCACAACGTCAAGCGGGTCGCCGTCGTCAGCATAAGTGCGCGGAATAAAGCCGTAGTTTGCAGGGTAGTGAGTAGAAGTATAAAGAATACGGTCAAGCGAAAGCAGGCCGGTTTCTTTATCAAGCTCATACTTGTTTCTGCTGCCCTTCGGGATTTCGATTACTGCTACAAAATCTGTCGGGGTAATACGCTTGGGGTCGATATCGTGTAGGATGTTGGGATTCATTTGTAACGAACCTTTCGGTTGAATTGTCAGATAATTATTTTGCTGCTTCGGGATATGTGAACTCGTATACGTCTGCACCGTTTACAACAAACTTGAGTGCTGTTGTGCCGAGGTTCTTGAATGTCTCGTTAGCAGGGTTACCTGTAACCTGAACTTCAACCTCGATATTGCGGCGGAATTCAATCTTGAGGACGTTGTTTGTAACTCTGTCAACTTCCATGTAAATTTCGCAGCCTGTATATGTAGCCTTATATGTGCCGTCGTATGTTACATAGTTAGCGAGCTTATCCATCTCAGCCTTGATCTTGCTTCTGTCGGGGATATCGTAAATCTCGCCGAAGAGGTTTGCACCCTTCTGGGGGTTAACTTCGTCCTTAAGAACTACTCTGATCTTACGTACGTCCTCGTCAAGCTCAACATACTCTGTTGTTGCTTCGGGGTCTTCCTTCATTGCAGCAGCATCTCTGCTGGAAGCTTCTTCGTAACGGCTGGATGCCTCTTCGTTGAGGAAGATCATTGTGTGGCCGTCGTCATAGATTGCCTCTTCACCGTCTTTTGCATGGTAGAGAGCGATATCTTCCTTCTTGAGAACAAGGGGATTTTTTGTGCCCTTTACGGGAAGAAGGTGTGCGAAAGACTCGCCTTCCTTAAGTTCGTCATCCTCTGTACCGAGCTTTGAATTGAAGCCATCCTTCATAAGCTTTGCAAGTGTGGGAAGAGCCTTTGCAAATGTATCGTTTTCACACTCGAAGTTCTTGGGATCGTAATCGGATGAATAGGAGACAGTAGCCTTTATGTCGTCGGAATTTACCTGAGCTAAAAGAGAGTTGACATACTCAAGAATAGCGTCGTTGGAATTAAGAGTATCGAACTTAACTGCTGATTCGGATCTGGGTTCTGTAGTCGGTTCTTCACTTTCAAACATTGAGCATGAAGCAACACCGAGTACTGCACATACTGTGAGCAGGAGAGCGAGAATTTTAATAGTTGTGGATTTCATATTAGTGAAAACTCCTTTCAGTTTATAACACTGTTTGGAAAAGTATATCATATAATTTCAAAAAATAAAAGACATTTACAGAAAAATTTCCGATTTATTTATATTTATATGGATTTTGGTAATTTAAACAAATATTATTCCGAATTTAAAATGACAACCCGAAGGTTGTCATTTTATAAATCAATTCATTGTCTATTGAGGAAGTGTGGCTTGACGGAATAATTAATGCGTTTTGAAAAAACACAAATCATGCAAAATTTATTTTGCAAATCATGATTTCAAAGAAATCAAATCATGCCTTTTAAGGCAAATCATATTATTAATATCTTAATTAAATTGATGCACAAAATAAAGACAATGGCACAAGAAAACAACTGCCATTGTCTTTGTTTTTTTATGATTTGCTGTCGCATGATTTGGCGTAAACGCCATGATTTTTCGCTTGACGCTCAATGATTTGAATTGATTAAAACCAATTCATTATATGCATAGCTCAACTTCACTTATGATATTTTCCGCCGTTTTCAATCTGGAATGCACGGTAAATCTGCTCAAGCAGCATTACTCTTGCAAGCTGATGAGGGAATGTCATTTTCGACATCGAGAGCCTTACACGGCACTGCCTTTTGATATTCTCGCTCAGTCCGTATGAAGAGCCGATTATGAACACAACGTTTGCACCGCCGTCAACAGCGGCAGAGTGCATAAGCGTACTGAATTCGGGAGAGGAATATTGCTTTCCTTCAATGCACATAGCAAAGCAGGCGGCACCTTTCGGGATTTTTGCGGCAATCATTTTTGCCTCTTCCTCAAGTGCACAGTCAATCTGTGCCTGTGACGGATTGTCGGGCAGACGCACGGGATTGAGCTCAACAATATCTGCCTTGCAGAATGCACCGAGTCTTTTGGTGTATTCCGCACAGGCTGCACGCAGATAATCTTCTTTAAGTTTACCTAAACATATAACTGTAACATTCATATTAAAACACCATCATTTTCGGTGTGCCCGTACCTGCTACTCGCAGAATGTAGTCGTTGCCTTCCTCCATACCTTTTGCACACAGTGCGCTGTAGGTGCTCTGGTAAGCAAGCTCGGGCATATTGTTTTCTTTGCTCAGGTGGCCGAGTATAAGTCTTGTAGTGCCGCTCTCTATAAGGTCGGCGGCAGTTTTTGCACACATTTCGTTTGAGAGGTGACCTCTGTCGGAGAGTATGCGGCGTTTGAGTGCGTATGTATAGTTTGGGTTATTCTGAAGCATACGCACGTCGTGGTTTGACTCAAGCATTACAAGCTGACAGCAGGTGATATTGCTGAGCACCTCGTCGGTTATTGTGCCGATATCGGTAGCGAGGGCAAGACGGTTGCCGTCGGACATTTCTACCGTGAAGCCCAGGCTCTCACGGCTGTCGTGCGGAGTGTGAAACGGGCGGATAAACATACCGTTTACCTCAACACCCTCTGCAGGAATAACGTGGGCAGGGAATTTTCCGTTGAGCGTGCCGTTTTCGGCAAGTGCCTCAAGTGTGCCTGCGCTTGCGTATACGGGAATATTGTGTTTTGAAGCGAGCACGCGTACACCCTGTATGTGGTCCGTATGCTCGTGGGTAACAAAAATTGCGCCGACGCTGCCAATGTCAACGCCGATGCAATCGAGTGTTTCGGCGGCACGTTTTGCCGTAACGCCGACATCTATTAATATTCCGCCGTCAGCGGTGCCTGCATAGTTGCAGTTACCGCTGCTGGATGAGAAAAGTGAGCAGAATCTTGCCATAATTTAACCTGCGTTTTCGGTTGCGGTTTCTTCGGGGTCGGGGAATTCGACACGCTGAATATCCGCACCGAGATTTCTGAATTTTTCAACGAAGTTTTCGTAACCTCTGTCGATGTGGGAAAGGTTTTCGATTTCGGACTGACCCTCAGCCGCAAAAGCTGCAATAAGCATTGCTGCACCTGCACGAAGGTCGTCTGCACCTACGGGTGCGCCGTTGAGCTTTTCAACACCCTGCACGATTGCAACTTTGCCCTCAACATTGATGTTGGCACCCATACGGAGCAGCTGGTCAACATAACGGAAGCGGTTGTCCCATACGCTTTCGGATACGATACTTGTACCGTCTGCAAGTGCGAGAAGTACAGTCATCTGGGGCTGCATATCTGTCGGAAAACCGGGATGAGGCATAGTCTTGACGTTGCATTTGAGCGGTCTGCCTGCACAGCTTACGCGTACAGCCTCGTCAAATTCTTCAACCTCGACACCGCAGTCAAGAAGCTTCTTTGTGATTGATTCAAGGTGCTTGGGTATAACGTTTTTGATAACAACATCGCCCTTGGTAGCTGCGGCGGCAACCATATATGTGCCTGCCTCAATCTGGTCGGGAATGATGGAATATGTGCAGCCGTGAAGCTCGTCCACACCGTAGATTTTGATTGTATCTGTACCGGCACCTCTGATGTCGGCACCCATTGAATTGAGGAAGTTTGCAAGGTCAACAATATGAGGCTCACGTGCGGCGTTTTCGATTATTGTTTTGCCCTTGGCTCTTGCAGCGGCAAGCATAACATTAACCGTTGCACCGACTGATACGGTATCCATATAAACAACGGAACCGACAAGATTTTCAGCCTCTGCGTTTACCATTGCGTTGTCGATAGAAACGTCTGCACCGAGCAGTTCGAAGCCGCGAAGGTGAAGGTCAATCGGGCGAACACCGAACCAACAGCCGCCGGGCATTGAAACCTTTGCCTTGCCGAATCTGCCGAGAAGAGCACCGAGCATATAGTATGAAGCACGAAGGTGCTTGGTGTGTTCGTTGGGTACGGTATATGAATTAACACCTCTGGTGTCGATTTCGTATGTGGTGCGGTTAATCATCTTTACCGTAGCACCGAGCTGGGTAAGGATTTTGAGCATTATGGAAACGTCGCTGATATCGGGTATGTTCTCAATTCTGCAGACATCTCTTGCGAGAATTGTTGCAGGCAGAATTGCAACTACTGCGTTTTTTGCGCCGCTGATTTCTACTTCACCCTTAAGCGGAGTGCCGCCGTTGATGATAAGTTTTTCCATCTGCTTTCTGTTCGCTCCCTTCTTCCTGAATTTTTTATAAACGAGGCCCTTAACAGGCAGAAATATACATAGTTTAAAATGCGTTTTGAAAAACGCAAATCATGCAAAATATATTTTGCAAATCATGATTTCGGAGAAATCAAATCATGCCATAAGGCAAATCATACTTTCAATACCTCGGTAAAGCTGATGCACACAATAAAGTTAATTGCACCGAGGAAAGTCAGAGTCATTGCCTTTATGCTTTAATGATTTGGCTTCGCCATGATTTCTCGCTTGACGCTCCGTGAATTGTTGCGTTGCAACATAATTTGAATTGACTTGTCAATTCATTGTCACGAGCAGAAAAGTACATAATTACACAATTAACTGTTGTATTATATCACTGTATTGTGGATTTGTAAAGGATGATATGCATATTTTGTGGTACAGCTTTGGCATTTTGTAGAAATTCACAAAATCCGTGCATGCTTTTTTACGAAAAACTACGCTATGATGCAAATTCCCTATTTATTATTTGATTTTTTTGTGTTATAATATCTTGAAATATTTTATAAAAATTATTATGGAATGGTATGGTGATAAACGTGAAAGAAGTTATGAGAATTTTCGTCGAGAAGAGAGACGGCTTTGATGTCGAGGCTAAGGGTGTCCTTTCCGATATCCGCTCAACACTCGGTATCGCTTCGCTTGAGAAGGTGCGCCTTATCAACCGTTACGATGTACAGGGTCTTACCTCCGAGCAATTTGACAGAGCCTGCACTGTTGTACTCTCCGAGCCGAATGCAGACACAATCTGTAAAGAGCTTGTTATTCCCGAGGGCTGCCGTGTGCTTGCAAGCGAGTATCTGCCCGGTCAGTATGATCAGCGTGCAGACTCCGCTTCTCAGTGTATAGCTCTTCTTACCTGTGAAGAGCAGCCTGCAGTTGCAAGTGCAAAGGTATATATCTTCGAGGGTAATCTTTCCGACGACGAATATAACACAATAAAGTCCTATCTCATCAACCCTGTTGAGTCACGCGAGGCTTCTATGGATAAACCCGCAGACCTTAATATTGTTGCCGAAATTCCTGCAGATATTCAGCGTGTTGAAGGCTTTATCAACTGGAGCGACGATGAGGTTGCCGCATACCACAAGTCAATCGGTTTTGCGATGACTGTTGCTGACCTCTGCTTCTGCCGTGACTATTTCAAAAATGACGAGCAGCGTGATCCCAGCATCACAGAGCTTAAGGTTATCGACACATACTGGTCTGACCACTGCCGTCACACAACTTTCCTCACCCAGCTTGAGAATGTCAGCTTTGAGGACGGCAAGATGGCAAAGGTTATCGAGGCTGCATGGAATGAATACCTTGCCGTACGCGACGACGTATATGCAGGTCGTACACCTAAGAACATCACCCTTATGGATATGGGTACAATCGGTACAAAGGCACTCAAAAAGGCAGGCGAGGTCAACGACCTTGACGAGAGTGAAGAAATCAATGCCTGCTCAATCGAGGTTACAATTGATGTAGACGGCAAGGACGAGCAGTGGCTCGTTCAGTTCAAGAACGAAACTCACAACCACCCCACAGAGATTGAGCCCTTCGGCGGTGCGGCAACCTGTCTCGGCGGTGCAATCCGTGACCCGCTTTCAGGCAGAGCATACGTTTACCAGGCTATGAGAGTTACCGGCAGCGGTGACCCCACAGCAGCTTTTGAAGATACACTCGAGGGCAAGCTTCCCCAGCGTAAAATCACAATCGGTGCAGCAGCAGGTTATTCATCATACGGCAACCAGATAGGTCTTGCAACAGGCCAGGTTGTAGAGCTCTATGACGAGGGCTACAAGGCAAAGAGAATGGAAATCGGTGCAGTTGTCGGTGCATCTCCCAAGGAAAATGTCCGCCGTGAGACTCCTGCTCCCGGTGACTGTATTGTTCTTCTCGGCGGCCGTACAGGCCGTGACGGCTGCGGCGGTGCAACAGGCTCCTCCAAGGCACACAATACAGAGTCAATCGAGACCTGCGGTGCAGAAGTACAGAAGGGTAATCCGCCCACAGAGCGTAAGCTCCAGCGTCTCTTCCGTAATCCCGAGGCTGCAAAGCTTATCCGCCGCTGTAACGACTTCGGTGCAGGCGGTGTCTGCGTTGCAATCGGTGAGCTTGCAGACGGCCTTAAGATCGAGCTCGACAAGGTAACCAAGAAGTACGACGGTCTTGACGGTACAGAGCTTGCAATCTCCGAGTCACAGGAGCGTATGGCTGTTGTGCTCGATACAGCAGATGTTGATAAGTTTGTTGAGCTTGCAGGTACAGAAAACCTTGAAGCAACAGTTGTTGCAAAGGTTACAGAGGAAGCAAGACTCGTTATGTACTGGAGAGGTGACAATATTGTCAACCTCAGCCGCGCATTCCTCAACACAAACGGTGTAACACAGAAGGCAACCGCAGTTATCACTTCACCCGATGCAGACAAGAATTACAGAGAGCTTGTTCCCTGTGTTCTTTCCGATAAAGAGGGCATTGAGGCTCTCAAGGCAAACCTCGGCAGACTTGAGGTTTGCTCACAGATTGGCCTTTCCGAGCGTTTTGACGCTTCAATCGGTGCAGCTACAGTCAATATGCCCTTCGCAGGCAAGACTCAGCTCACACCCGAAGAGGCAATGACAGCAAAGGTACCCGTACCCGGCGGCAAGACTGACGCTGCAACTGCAATGAGCTACGGCTTCATTCCCGCACTCAGCCGTTGGAGCCCCTTCCACGCTGCAGCTTATGCAGTAACAGAGTCACTTGCAAAGCTCGCCGTAACAGGTGCAGACCCCTTCAAGGCAAGACTCACATTCCAGGAGTACTTTGAGCGTCTTAACACAGTGCCCGAGCGTTGGGGCAAGCCCGCAGCAGCTCTTCTCGGTGCTCTCACAGCTCAGCTCAAGTACCGCACACCGTCAATCGGCGGTAAGGACAGTATGTCAGGCTCATTCAACGACCTCGATGTACCGCCCACACTCGTTTCTTTTGCAGTTTCAATGACAAAGGCAAGCAAGGTTGCTTCCGCAGCATTCAAGTCTGCAGGCAACAAGGTTTACCTTGCAGAGCTTCCCGTTGATTCCGATACACTTCTTCCCGATTGGGATAAGGCAAAGGCACTCATCGCAGATGTTTATAAGGCAGTAAGCGAGGGTACAATACTCAGTGCAAGCGTTGTAAAAGAGGGCGGCGCCGCAGCCTGCGTATGTAAGATGGCATTCGGTAATATGTTCGGCTTCGATTTTGCAGACGGTCTCACAAAGCGTGAGATGTATGCTCCGCTCGTAGGCTCATTTGTAATTGAGTGTGCAGGCGATGCTCCCGTAGCTGCAAAGCTCCTCGGTACTGTTTCTGACAGCGGCGAGTTCACTCTCGCAGGTGAGAAGGTTGCAACTGCTGACCTCGTAAGCGCTTGGACAGCAAAGCTCGAGGGTGTATTCCCGACAGATGCTGTTTCTCCCACAGGCGGCAATAATGTTGCTCTCTTCACCGAGCGTAACACAAAGGCTCCCGCAATCAAGGCTGCAAAGCCGAAGGTTATCATCCCCGTATTCCCCGGCACAAACTGTGAGTTTGATACAGCACGTGCATTCGAGAATGCAGGTGCAGAAGCAGAAATCCTTGTTATCAAGAACCTTACTGCTTCCGACATCGAGCAGAGTATGGAAGCATTTGTTAAGGCAATCAACGCTTCACAGATTATTATGCTTCCCGGCGGCTTCTCCGGCGGTGACGAGCCCGACGGTTCCGGTAAGTTTATCGCTACAGCTCTCAAGAATCCGAGAGTCAAGGAGGCTGTAACAGCACTTCTTGAACAGCGCGACGGTCTTATGCTCGGTATCTGTAACGGCTTCCAGGCTCTTATCAAAACAGGTCTTGTACCCTACGGTAAGATTGTCGATACAGCACCCGATGCTCCGACCCTTACTTTCAATAATATCGGCCGCCACGTTTCTCATATGGCTTATACAAGAGTTACATCTGTCAAGTCACCGTGGTTCTCAATGTGTGAGGCAGGCGATATCCACGCAGTGCCGATTTCACACGGTGAAGGCAGATTCGTTGCAGACGAGGCTCACCTTCAGCAGCTTATCGCAAACGGTCAGATTGCTACACAGTACGTCGACCTGAGCGGCAATGTTGCAGACGCTATGCCCTACAACCCCAACGGCTCCGTACTCGCAATCGAGGGTATCACAAGCCCCGACGGCCGAGTTCTCGGTAAGATGGCTCACAGTGAGCGTAAGGGCGACAACCTCTACAAGAATGTTCCCTACAACAAGGACCAGAAGATATTCGAGTCCGGTGTTAAGTACTTCAAATAATTAATGAATTGATTTATCAATTCAAATCATGATTTGCAAAATAAATTTTGCATGATTTGCGTTTTCAACGCATTTTTGGTCAATAAATTTCAGTATATATATCACAGCATACAGAAAGTTTGGTAATACTATGAAATACGCAGTAGTTTTATATGACGGAATGGCAGACTACCCCGTAGATGCGCTCGGCGGTAAGACTCCTATGGAGCTTGCAAAGAAGCCGCTGTTTGACCGTATGGCAAGCAAGGGTGAGGTTGGTCTTGTACGTACCGTTGCCGCAGGCCTCAAGCCCGGCAGTGACGTTGCAAACCTCAGCGTGCTCGGCTACGACCCTGCAGTCTGCTATACAGGTCGCTCTCCGCTCGAGGCTATCAGCATCGGTGTTAAGATGAGTGTTACCGATGTTGCTCTCAGATGTAACGTCGTAACTCTTTCAGACGAAGAGAATTACGACGACAAGACTATGATTGATTATTCCGCAGGTGATATTTCCAGCGAGGATGCGGCTGAAATCATCAAAACCGTGCAGGAGCATTTCGGCGGCGGTGAGTTTGATTTCTATCCAGGTGTCAGCTACCGTCACTGCCTTATTCACCACGGCGGTACAACTCAGCTTGGTACAATGACTCCGCCTCACGATATTTCCGACAGAGTTGTCGGCAGCTATATCTCAACCGCACCTTCAGCCGAAAAGCTTACAAAGATGATGCGTGAAAGCTATGACTTGCTCAAGGACCATCCCGTAAACAAGAGAAGAATTGCCGAGGGCAAGCGCCCTGCAAATTCAATCTGGCTCTGGGGTGAAGGCACAAAGCCTCAGCTTGAGAATTTTGAAGAGAAATTCGGTATGAAGGGCTGTATCGTTTCTGCAGTTGACCTGCTCAAAGGTATCGGTATCGGTGCAGGTATGCTCGTACCCGAGGTTGAGGGTGCAACAGGCTATATTGACACTAATTTCGAGGGCAAAGCAAAGGCTGCCGTTGATGCACTCGAAAACGGCTGCGATTTCGTATATATTCATATTGAAGCACCCGACGAGTGCGGCCATAGAGCAGAGCCCGAAAACAAGGTCCGCTCAATCGAGATTATCGACGAAAAGGTGCTTCCGATTCTTCTTGAGGCACTTGAGAAGTATGATGACTATAAGGTGATGATTCTTCCCGACCATCCCACACCGATAAAGACAAAGACTCACGCTTCCGACCCTGTTCCATATATGATTTACCACAAGCAGGGCGAGAAGGATAGCGGCGTTGAATCAATCAACGAAAAGACAGCCGAGGCAACAGGCAACTTTGTCGATTTCGGTCCTTCGCTTATTCAGCATTTTTTCGCAGAGTAATACAATTCGCAATTTAAGGAGAGTTTTCTTTATGAAAGAAAATTACAGAATAGATACAAAATGTGTTCAGGGTGCTTACGAGCCGAAAAACGGTGAGCCGAGAGTGCTCCCGATTTACCAGAGCACAACCTACAAGTACGATACAAGCGAGGCAATGGCAAAGCTGTTTGACCTCGAGCCCGGTTATATGTATACACGCCTTGCAAACCCTACAAGCGATATCGTCGCACAGAAGATCGCTATGCTTGAGGGTGGTGTTGCCGCAGTGCTCACCTCTTCGGGTCAGGCGGCAAACTTCTTCTCACTCATCAATATCATGGGTGCGGGCGACCACTTTATCTCTGCCGCAACAATCTACGGCGGCACGTTCAACCTCTTTAACGTCACAATGCGTAAAATCGGTATCGACGTAACCTTTGTTGACCCGAATGCAAGCGAAGAGGAGATTTCAGCACTCTTCCGTCCCAATACAAAGGCTGTTTTCGGCGAAACAATCGCAAACCCCTCACTCGACGTGCTCGATATTGAGAAGTTTGCACGCGTTGCCCACGCACACGGCGTTCCGCTTATTATAGACAATACTTTCCCGACTCCGATTAACTGCCGTCCGTTTGAATTCGGTGCAGATATCGTAACCCATTCCACAACAAAGTATATGGAGGGTCACGCAAATATAATCGGCGGTGTCGTTGTCGACAGCGGTAATTTTGACTGGGAGCAGAATGATAAATTCCCCGGTCTTACTCAGCCTGACGAAAGCTACCACGGTGCGGTTTATACCCGTGATTTCGGCAAGGCAGGCTATGTTACAAAAATCGTTGCACAGCTTCTGCGTGACTACGGCTCAACTCCTGCTCCGCAGAATTCATTTTATCTTAACCTCGGCCTTGAAACGCTTGCACTGCGTATGGAGCGTCACTGCTCAAACGCTCTCAAGGTTGCCGAGTACCTTGAAAATAACGAGCAGGTTTCCTGGGTTAATTACCCTGCACTGCCTTCCAACAAGTACTATCCGCTTGTTCAGAAGTATATGCCGAACGGCACCTGCGGTGTTGTATCATTCGGGGTAAAGGGCGGCAGAGAAAAGGCAGAGAAGTTTATGAATTCTCTCAAGCTTGCCGCAATCGTAACCCACGTTGCAGACGCACGCACTTGTGTGCTTCACCCTGCATCCTCAACTCACCGTCAGCTCAGCGACAGCGAGCTTGTTGAGTGCGGCGTTTCACCCGACCTTATCCGTTTCTCCGTCGGTATCGAAAATGTCGATGATATTATCGAGGATATCCAGCAGGCTCTTGATGCAATCAAATAAAATGCACCGTAAGGTGCAAATCATGCAAAATTTATATTTTGCAATTCATGATTTCATTGAAATCAAATCATGCCGTAAGGCAAATCATATTTAAAATACCTCAATGAAATCGATGCACATAGGAAAGTCCGTAGTACCGAGAAAAGTTGTGCCACTGTCTTTCTGTTTTAATGATTTGCTTCGCATGATTTGGCATATCGCCATGATTTCTCGCTTGCCGCTCCATGATTTGAAATGATTAAAATCATTTCATTAATATATTTAAAGGTAATTTAATTTTGATGAACACTAACAGCAGAGTATGTGCCTATATAGACCTCGATGCAGTACGCTCGAATGTCGCCGCCGTACAGTCAAGAGTCGGCGACGGCGTTAAGGTTATGGTAATCCTCAAGGCTGATGCTTACGGTCACGGTGCTGTGCCGATTGCTAAAGCTCTTGAGGACAGCAGTGCTTATGCCTACGGCGTTGCTACTGTAGAAGAGGGCTTGCAGCTTCGCACAAGCGGTATCAAAAAGCCGATTCTTGTGCTCAGCTACGCATTCCCCGAGCTGTTTGAAGCGGCTGTACTTAACGGTATCGACCTTACCGTTTTCCAATATGAAACTGCAAAGCAGCTCTCAGAAGTTGCACTCAGACTGGGCAGAAAAGCAGGTGTTCATATCAAGATTGATACGGGTATGCACCGAATCGGTCTTATTCCGTGCGACGAAAGCCTTGAAGAGATAAAGCAGATTGCTTCTCTTGAGGGCATCAATGTCAAAGGTGTTTTCTCTCACCTTGCCTGTGCTGACTTTGCCGATAAGAGCTTTGCAAATAAGCAGAGGGCTTTGTTTGAGAGCTTTACCGGGCGTATTGAGCAGGCAGGTGTGAATATTCCTTTGCGTCACCTCTACAACTCTGCCGCTATTATGGATTTTGACGGCGGCTGTTTTGATATGGTGCGTTGCGGTATAGTCACATACGGTCTTGACCCGTCTGACGAGGTTAAGTTTGAAAATCTGCCGACTACTCCCGTAATGCAGATTAAAAGCCATATCGCTTATATCAAAAAAGTACGCGAGGGTGATACCGTCGGCTACGGTGCGGCATTTATGGCAAAGCGTGATACGCTTGTTGCTACAATACCCTGCGGCTATGGCGATTGCTATCCGCGTCTGCTTACCAATAAGGGTAGGGTGCTCATCAACGGCCACAGTGCTCCGGTTATAGGCAGAGTTTGTATGGACCAGTTTATGGTAGATGTTACCGATATTCCCGATGTAAAGCAGGGCGACGAGGTGACAATCGTCGGTACCGACGGCAACCAGAGGCTCACGGTTGAAGAGCTTGCAAAAACCGCAGGCAGCTTCAACTACGAGTATGTGTGCGATATTACAAAGCGTGTTCCGAGAGTTTATATCGACGGGAAATAAGTACAATGCGTTTTGTAAAAACGCAAATCACGCAAAATGAAATTTTGCAAATCATGATTTTGAAAAAAATCAAATCATGCCGTAGGCAAATCATTTTTAATACCTCAATAAAATTGATACACACAATAAAGATGATTGCACCGAGAAAAACATCTGCCGTTGTCTTTGTTTTTTATGATTTGCTGTCGCATGATTTGGCGTAAACGCCATGATTTCTCGCTTAACGCTCCACGATTTGAATTGATAAATCAATTCATTATCCACGATTAAACCATCTATATAATAGATGTTTAATAATTATTATAATTCTTATAGGCGGTAAAACCGCAACTGAAAGGAGAAAGTCTGAAATGGACGACCCCGGGCCTAATACTGCAACTTCACTTATTTTTAAAATCGTATTGCTTTTAGTACTTATTCTTATCAATGCGTTTTTTGCAATGAGCGAAATAGCGATTATCTCTCTCAACGATGCCAAGCTTGAAAAGCAGGCACAGGAGGGAAACAAAAAGGCTAAAAAGCTGCTTAAACTCACAAGCAATCCCAGCAAATTCCTCTCAACAATCCAGATAGGCGTTACTCTCGCCGGTTTCTTGTCATCCGCATCTGCTTCACAGAGCTTTGTCGAGATGCTTTCGGGTGCACTCAGCTCAGTTGCTGACGCAATCAATATACCGATGTCGGTAGTTGAAGGCTTCAGCCTTGTTGTAATCACGCTTATCACATCCTATTTCTCACTTGTACTCGGCGAGCTTGTGCCCAAGCGTGTTGCCATGTACAATCCCGAGAAGATTTCTTTCCGTATCGCAGGTGTGCTCACCTTTGTTGCAGCGGTCACAAAGCCGTTTGTAAAGGTGCTTTCGCTTTCGGTAAACGGAATTCTCAGGCTGATTGGTATTGACCCCAATTCAGAGCCCGAAGAGGTTACCGAAGAAGAAATCCGTATGATGGTTGATGTCGGCGGCGAGAAGGGTGTTATTGAAGACACCCAGAAGGAAATGATTAACAACATATTTGAGTTTGACGATATTGATGCAGGCGACATTATGACTCACCGTACAGATGTTTCGGCTGTAGAAATCAATGACCCGATTCAGGATGTTGTTGAGATTGCGGAGAAGGAAGGCTATTCCAGAATTCCCGTTTACGAAGAAAGCCTTGATAAAATCATCGGTATTGTCTATATCAAAGACCTTATCGGTTACATCGGCTCGTCCGTGCCCAAGCAGGAGAATCTTCGCAAAATTATGCGTGAGCCGTACTTTGTACCCGAGTCAATGAAATGCGGAATGCTTTTCCAGGAGATGACGGCACGTCGCGTGCAGATGGCTGTTGTTGTTGACGAATACGGCGGTACTGCAGGTATCGTTACTCTTGAGGACCTGCTCGAGTCAATTGTCGGTAATATTCAGGATGAATACGACAATGAGGAAGAGGATTTTTCCGTTATAGACGAAACTACATTCACCGTTGACGGCACAACACCCATTGACGAAGTAAATGAACACGTCGGTGTAAACCTTCCCGAAGATGAATATGATACAATCGGCGGCTTTGTAATAAGTCTGCTCGGTTATCTGCCTAACGACGGCGAAATGAACGAGATTGATTATGAGAATCTTCACTTTACAATCCTCAACCTCGAAGATAAACGTATAGGTAAGCTCAAGGTCGAGATTCTTCCCGTGGAAGAAGAGGATGACGATGATGAGGATGAGCCTCACCTTCTTCTTGGCAGGCGCCGCAATAAAGATGAGCAGGATGACTGATATTTAATGAATTGATGAATCAATTCAAATCGTGTTGCGTTAAGCAACAAATCATGGTTTTTAACCAAATCATGCCGTAAGGCAAATCATTTTTAATGCCTCGATAAAGTTGATACACAAAGTTAAGTCAGAGACACCGAGGAAAGTCAGAGCCATTGTCTTTGTGTTTTAATACCTCAATAAAATCGATGCACAAAATAAAGACTGCAGCACCGAGAAAAACTTATGTTATTGCCTTTATGTTTTAATGAATTGCTTCGTACGATTTGATTTTTAGCTCTGCCACATTTTACCCGTGCTTGACAAAATATATATAATTAAGCTATCATAATAATACTTTATTAAAAAGGAGAATAAAAAATGAAAAAGAGAAATTCTGTAGCAATCCTTGCTTTCCTTGCAGCAATGCTCTTCGTTTTTGCCGCTTGCGGTAAGGGCGATAAGGATAAGAAGGATGAAAACGAAACCAATGCAACAACAGCAGGTGTAGCTTACGAGGAAGTAACCGTAGTACAGACCGACGCATCAGGCGAAGCCGTTACCGATGCTGAGGGCAATACATCCGTTATAACCGTTACAAGACCCGTAACAACAAAGCCTTCATCAAATTCTTCCTCTGCTGAAACAACACCCGATGGTGAAAAGGTAGATGTTGACGTTGATGCATCAGGTGTACCTGTAGACAGTAAGCTCAAGAAGCTTGTTAACAGCATAACAAGCAAAAATGCAATCTTTGTAGACGGCTCAATGCCTATGGAAGGCCAGAGTGTAGCTGTGAAGGTGTACATCAAGGGCGATAATTTTGCCACTGAAATGAAAATGGGCGCTACAAACGTACGTGTTATTTACACTAAAGACTCTGTCAAAATGATTTTCCCCTCACTTAAGTACTACATCACAATGCCTCCCGAAAGTGTTGGTCCGATGGATACACAGAAAATGATGAGTATGGTAGAAAAGATGGCAAGCGATGAGCTTAAGTACGTCGAAACAACAAATGTCCAGCTTGACGGTAAGAGCTATATCTGCGAAACATACCAAGACGGTGTAAACACCAACAAGTATTATTTCGACAGCAACGATAACCTCAAAAGAATTGACATTGTCGATTCCAATGGCACATCAGAGGTTACAAACTTCAATGAGTTCTCTGCAAATGTACCCGACGGCGTATTCAGTATACCTTCAGGCTATAAAGAGATCACAGAGGATAATATCGGTGCTCTCGCAGGCCTTATGGGCAGCTTTTAATTAAATGAGTAAAACAGTTCTTATCACAGGTGCTTCCGGCGGTATCGGGAGCGCCTGTGTGCGGCTTTTTGCCGCCGAAGGTTATAAGGTCGCCATTCATTACAATACCGATGAAGCGGCGGCAAATAAACTAAAAGATGAGCTTCACGGCAATGGCTGTGAGGCTGTATGTGTTTCGGCTGATTTGCGTGATGAAGCCGAAGTAAACGGAATGTTTGCCGAAATCGAGGCTCAGCTTGGTGAGGTAGACGTGCTTGTAAACAATGCAGGCGTTTCTCAGCAGAAGCTGTTTACCGATACTACGCTTGCCGATTACGATTATGTTTTCGGTGTAAACACACTCGGTACGGTCAATTGTTGCCGTGCAGCACTGCCCTCGATGATTCGCCGTAAAAGCGGCAGAATTATAAACATATCTTCAATGTGGGGTGTCAGCGGTGCTTCCTGTGAGGTGCTTTACTCTGCGTCAAAGGCGGCAGTAATCGGCTTTACAAAGGCACTTGCAAAAGAGGTTGGCCCAAGCGGAATCACAGTCAACTGTATTGCACCCGGTGTGATAAACACAAAGATGAACAAGAACCTGACCGAGGCTGATATGGCAGCTCTCAGCGACGAAACTCCGCTGTGCCGTATAGGTGAACCTGAAGAGGTTGCTCAGGCTGCTGTTTTCTTGGCATCCGAAAAAGCTTCGTTTATAACCGGACAAATACTCGGTGTTGACGGCGGCTTTATAGTGTAAATCCGACATATGGGATTGCTGTTTTATAAAGTCTTAATAAAATTAAATAAAAATGTGTTGATTTTGTTGAAGTTTTATGCTAATATAAATAATACTAAAATAATAAGTGCGTGTTAGTGCGCAAATACATACAAAACGGAGGAACAGATATGGCTAACTGTCCAAAATGTAATGCCAAGCTCAAACTTACAGACTGGCGTCCCGAGTGCCCCAAGTGCGGTGTAAATATGGTTTACTACGGTATGGAAGAGCGTCTTCTTGCCGATGCAGAAAAGGCTGAAGCAGAGCACGCAAAATTCCAGAAGGGTCTTGACCGCGTTAAGGCTTCTTCAATCAAAGGTAAGCGCCAGATTGCCAGAATCGTACTTTCAATTATCCCGATTCTCGGTCTGCTTCTTCCGCTCGCTTCAATTTCACTCAAGAATATTCCCTTTGTTGAGGATAAGACAATCAGCGTCAACCTCATCACTCTTATTACCGAGTATTTTATGAACTTGTTCGATATTGACGGCCTTTTGGCTATGGTCGGTCACAAGACTGTCGGCATGCCCTTCATTATGTTTGCCGCTTCAATCATCTGCCTTGCTCTTTCCGTAGTTGTCGGTATCGTCAATTTCGGCAGAAACTTCTGCTCATCACAGCCCAAATCCTGCAAGAAGAATATGATCGTCAGCATCGTAAGTATGCTCCTTGCAATCGCATCAGGCATTACTTTTGCTGTATTCGCAAGCGGTATTGTTAAGCTCTTCCCCGATTTCATCGATGCAAGTGTTGGCTTCGGTATCTTTGTTACAGCTGCTCTTCACATTCCCGTTATCGTTCTCAACTATACTCTTGTTAAGAACCCCATCGTTGTTAAGTATACTGAGCTCCCCACATACGGTGAGGCTGAAGAAGAAGCTCCCGCAGAGGAAGCAGTTGCTGCTGAATAATTCAGTTTAAAAGTTAAAGACCGTTACTCAAACGAGTAACGGTCTTTTTTATGCTTAAATGAAATGTGTTTTGCAAAAACACAAATCATGCAAAATTTATTTTGAAAATCATGATTTTGAAAAAATCAAATCACTGCCTGTCAAGGCAAATCATATTTTAAATATCTCAATTAAGTTGATGCACAAATGAAAGTCCGTAGCACCGAGAAAAGTTGTGCCACTGTCTTTCTGTTTTTTAATACCTCAATGAAATCGATGCACATAGGAAAGTCCGTAGTACCGAGAAAAGTTGTGCCACTGTCTTCTGTTTTAATGATTTGCTCCGCATGATTTGGCTTCGCCATGATTTCTCGCTACCGCTCCATGATTTGAATTGATAAATCAATTCATTAAAAAGCCGATGACTTCACCGTCATCGGCTTTTTAATCAGTCTTTAAATACTTCCGTAATCTTTTTCAGTTCGGCAGGTATATCGATACTCTGCGGACAGGAAGGCTTGCATTTTCCGCAGGCACGGCAGAGGTCAGCCTTGCCGTCAAGCGCGGTGTATGCCTCTTTTGCACTGCGGCCGCCCTTATAAACGGTTGAGTTGTATGCAGTGAAGCACTCGGGAATATTGACACCGAATGGGCAGGGCATACAGTATTCACAACCCGTACAGCCTACAAGCGGCATTGTGTGCCACAGCTCGTCAGCTTTTTTGAGTGCCTTTCTCTCGTAAGGTGTAAGCATACCGACAGAGCTTCTTTTTGCGTAGCGGAGGTTATCTTCAACCTGCTTCGGGGTGCTCATACCGCTGAGAACAACGGCAACCTCTTCTCTGTCCCAGAGGTAGTCAAGTGCAAGTTCAACTCTGCTCTTCTTTTTGGGCAACGCGTTTTTAACACGCTCGGGCAGGCCTTTTACAAGTCTGCCGCCGCGCAGAGGCTCCATTATGATACAGCTCATACCCTTGGCGTAAGCATATTCGAGTCCTTCAATACCTGCCTGATGCTTTGTGTCAACATAGTTGAGCTGAATCTGGCAGAAATCCCAATCGAAAGCGTCAACAATCTCTTTGAAAAGGTCGATGTCATCGTGGAATGAGAAGCCAAGGTATTTTATTTTGCCCTCTTCTCTTGCCTTTACCATACTGTCGAGCACGTTGTATTTGAGTGCTTTGTTGTTCCAGAGGTCCTTGTTGAGTGTGTGAAGAAGGTAAAAATCAATATGGTCGGTCTTAAGTCTTTCAAGCTGAGTTTCAAGCCTCTGCTCAAAAGTGATTTCATCAGTAAGGTCATATATGGGGCACTTTGTTGCGAGGTAAACCTTTTCGCGGTAGCCGTCGCCGAGCGCTTCACCTACAAATTCTTCGCTTTCCTGGTCGTGGTAGTAGTATGCTGTGTCGATATAGTTAACACCCTCGTCAATGGCGTGGCGAATCATTTCTGTTGAGGTTTTGCGGTCAATTTTTCCGCCCTTTGTGGGGAATCGCATACAACCGAAGCCGAGCGGAAAAACTTCAACATCAATGCCTTTGAATTTTCTGTTCATTTTAATTACTCCAATCCGAAGTATTTTGCGGCGTTGTTATAGGATATATCCTGCACAAGCTGTTTTAGTGTTTCCATATCGTCAGGATACAGTCCGTCCTCAACCATATCACCGAGCAGACCGCAGAGGATACGGCGGAAATACTCGTGCCTCGGGTAAGAGAGGAAGGAGCGTGAATCGGTAACCATACCGACAAACTTACCGAGTACGGAGAGGTTGCCGAAAGCCTTCATCTGCTCACGCATACCGTCGAGGTTATCGTTAAACCACCAGCCGCTGCCGAACTGAATCTTGCCGGGTGCATCGGAATTCTGGAAGTTGCCGAGCATTGTACCGAGCACGTAGTTATCCTTCGGGTTGAGTGTGAAGAGAATTGTACGGGGCAGAAGCTCCTCTTTTGCAAGGCTGTCGAGGAAGCGTGAAAGCGGCTGTGCAATCTCTTTGTCGTCTATTGAATCGAAGCCTGCGTCAGGGCCGATTTTGTTAAACATAAGTGTGTTGTTATTGCGCATCGGGCCCATGTGAAGCTCCATCGCCCAGCCTCTGCGTGCGTATTCTTTTGCCATTGTGCGAAGCAGAGCAGTGCGGTATGCGTCAAGCTCGTGCTGTGTGAATTCACCGCCGAGTCTGCCTTTTTGGAATATAGCCTCAAGCTCATCTGCTGTAGCCTCTGCATAAGGCACGTAGGTGAATGCGTGGTCGCTTGCACGGCAGCCCATCTTTGCAAATGCTTCAATTCTCTCGAGCAGAGCCTCTTCAAGTGCTGTGTAACTCTCGATTTTTCTTCCGATTCTCTCTTCAAGTGAAGCGAGCCACGGTATGAATGAGGGAAGCTCGATTGAAAGTGCTTTGTCAGGACGGAATGCAGGAATAACCTTTGTTTTGAAACTTTCATCCTGAGCCAGAAGCACGTGGTATTCGAGTGAATCTGCAGGGTCATCCGTTGTGTAAACACAGGCAACATTGGAGCGTGCTATAAGCTCACGCGGAGTAAAGCCGCCTTCTGCTATTTTTGCGTTTGCTTTTTCCCATATCTCTTCGGCTGTCTTTGCACTTAAGGGTGTGTCAATGCCGAAGTAACGCTGCAGCTCAAGGTGAGTCCAGTGATAAAGGGGATTGCCGGGTGCGTAAGCAAGCATGGTTGCGTAGGCAACAAATTTGTCGTGCCAGCTTGCATCGCCCGTAATGTATTTTTCGTCAATTCCGAATGAACGCATTGCACGCCACTTGTAGTGGTCACCTGCAAGCATCAGCCACGCAATATCTGAAGGTTGCTTGTTTTCGTAAATTTCTTTGGGTGAAAGGTGACAGTGCCAGTCAAAAATCGGCATTTCGTTTGCAGCGGCAAAAAGCTCTTTTGACGCGGGATTGTTGAGTAGGAAATCCTCTCCCATAAACTTTTTCATATCATCTCTCCTGTTGTAAGAATGAACATTTTATTGCTCATATATAAATTCTTTGAGATAATCGATGTTTTCGCCAAGGTCAATACTGAGTACAGCCTGTCCGTTAATTGTAGCGTTTTTCCAGGTGTCCTCTTTGGGCACGCTGCCCTGGTCAATATCGTAGTGCAGATATCTGAGCAGACCGTTTATTGCAATACCCGTCAGTTTTACAGCTGACATATCTGTTTCAACCTCGTCTATAACGCTGCTGAGAATTTTATACATTTTTAACGGATTGGTTTTGGCGCATTTATCAATGATTGCCGTCATAATCTTACGCTGACGTTTTGTGCGCATAAAGTCGGAATCGAGCTTTCGTATGCGGCAGTACCAGAGTGCTTCCTCACCGTCGAGCTCAACGGATTCACCTGCTTCGATGTCGGAGAGGTGTACGGCATCACGCATATATTCTGCCTCTTTTTCCGTCACTTCAACCTCAATTCCGTCAAGTCCGTCAACAACGCTTTCAAATATTGTGAAATCGATAAGCATATAGTTGTCGATTTTTATGTTGAAGTTGTACTCTATTGTGTCCATTACAAGTTGTGCTCCGCCCCATGTGCAGGCAGCATTGAGCCTTGAATCCTTATGGCCCGGTATATGCACATAGCTGTCGCGCATAAATGAGGTCAGCAGAATTTTTTTGGTTTCGGTGTTGATTGAAAGCAACAGCATTGTATCAGAGCGCGAATTTTCGTCTTCGTTGCGGCGGTCAACACCTATAAGCAGTATGTTTTTAACTTTGTCGCTCTGCATAAGCTTGCTTCTGTCGAGGTAAACGTTGTTGCCGTGACCTGTTTCGTTGTAGTTTACCTTGCTGAAGGTTTGGTAAATAAGTGCGGTACCCATACCTGCAAGTAGCACGAGAATGAGGAATATTGCCTTAATTGTATGCCGGATTTTACTTTTACGCTTTTTAGGTTTTTTCTTAGGCGGCTCATCGTCGGGTAATTGGTTGCCGCCGTCGTAGCCGTAATAATCTTCGGGCAAAGGCTGTTCGATATTCTGTTGTCTGCGGTATCCTTGTTGGGAGATATAAATATCTTCAGGATTTTCAGCAAAGGTATTACGGGGCGTGTTATTGCCGCCTACATAAATATCTTCCAATTCCCAATCTTTCCTTTTCGTTGTAGTAAAAAATCACAAGCGGATCTGTAAGCCGGGTTCTGTCGTTTAAGGCAACTATCTTTCTAGGCGTTGCGTTGCCGCAACGCTCAAGCCACCCGTCGGAGTATGGGCCGAGCAAGCCACTCCATTCGGTGTTGCTTCGGATAGGGTTTACAGGGCCGTACAGTCTCCTGCACGCCGGTGAGCTCTTACCTCGCCTTTCCACCCTTACCTGCAACTGAAAGTTGCAGGCGGTATATCTCTGTTGCACTGTCCCGGAGGTCACCCTCGGCGGCCGTTAGCCGTTATCCTGCTCTGTGAAGCCCGGACTTTCCTCGTCGGTAAGGGTGATAAGTCCTTACCGCCGCAGCTGCCCAATCCGCTTGTGAATATATATTTTATTACAAAAGTTTCTTGATGTCAATTAATAATAATATATATGTATGCATATAATTTAAAAAATAAAATTAAGGGTGGCAACTGTATGGATTTTCATTCAGCAGGTATAAACGATACAGCACAAAAGCTGAAAACAGACATAAAAAACGGACTGAAAAAATCCGAAGCACTTAAAAGGCTTAACGAGCACGGCGAAAACAGACTCAGTGAAAAAAAGAAAACAAATATTGTCCTGCGTTTTCTGTCGCAGTTTAAAGATTTTATGGTTATCACGCTGATTATTGCGGCGGCGATATCTTTTTTTACCGCATATATAGAGGGTGAAGGTTCGTATATTGACCCCATAATTATTCTTGCAATCGTAATACTGAACGCTGTTATCGGTGTAGTGCAAGAGAGCAAAGCAGAGCACGCAATCGACAGACTCCGTCAGATGTCGGCACCCGAAGCAACGGTTGTGCGTGACTTGCAGGTGCAGAAAATTCCTGCAGCTCAGGTTGTTGTCGGCGATATTCTTCTGCTTGGTGCAGGCGACTGCGTCGCGGCAGATGCAAGGCTTGTTGAGTCGGTAGAACTTAAAACAAATGAGAGTGCTCTGACGGGTGAAGCTTTGCCTGTTGAAAAGAATTCCGCTGTTTTGCTTAGTGAGGACACTCCGCTTGCAGAGCGGTGCAACACGGTTTATGCAACTTCAACAGTGCTTTCGGGACACGCAAAAGCTGTTGTAACCCATACGGGAATGGATACGCAGATTGGCAGAATTGCTGATATGATAGGCAGCGAAAAATCGCCGTTGACTCCGCTGCAGTTAAGACTAGAAAAAATCGGCAGAGCACTCGGTCTCGGTGCGGTTGCAATCTGTGCAGTGATATTTATTCTCGGTGTACTCAGGCGAGACGGTCTGCTCTCGAGCTTTATGCTTTCTGTAAGCCTTGCTGTTGCGGCAATCCCCGAAGGTCTGCCTGCGGTTGTTACGGTTGTGTTGAGTACGGGCGTATCGAAAATGGCAAAAAACAAGGCTATAATCCGCAGACTTACCGCAGTCGAAGCACTCGGCAGTGCTACATATATCTGCTCGGATAAAACGGGCACGCTTACACAGAATAAAATGACTGTAAGTCGGCTTTGTTCACCTTACAGTGAGATTGATGCAGATTCCGATGAGGGTAAAAATCTGCTGAAAACAGCCGCACTGTGCTGTAACGCAACTGTTGACAGCGGTGAGCCTACGGAAACGGCAATCGTGTATGCGGCGTCACAGCAGAAAGCACTTGTTAAAGATGCGGTAAGGCTTCGTGAAGAGCCGTTCAGCTCAGAAAAAAAGATGATGACGGTTGAGGTTGAGTTTGACGGCAGACGGTTCGAAATAGTCAAAGGTGCACCCGAAAAAGTGTTTGCGCTTTGCCGTTTTCCGGGCAACGCTTATGTGCTGAATAATCGGCTTGCCGATGAGGGTCTGCGCGTTCTTGCCGTTGCAACACGTGAGGGCGGAGAGCTGTTTGAACTCGTCGGACTTATAGCAATAGAAGACCCCGAAAGACGCGAAGCGGCAAGGGCTGTTGCACTGTGTAAGCAGGCGGGAATTACCCCCGTGATGATAACGGGTGACAATCCGCGTACTGCTGTTGCAATTGCGGCAAGACTCGGCATAGCAGAAAAAAGCGACAGTGCCGTTACGGGTGCAAAACTCGACAGTATGAGCGATAAAGAGCTGTGCGAAACCGTTAAAACAAAGCGAGTTTTTGCAAGGGTAAGCCCAGAGCACAAGGTGCGTATAGTCAAGGCACTGCGTGCAAACGGCGAGGTCACTGCTATGACAGGTGACGGTGTAAATGATGCCCCTGCACTGAAGGCGGCAGACATCGGCTGTGCTATGGGTAAGGGCGGCACCGAAGTAGCAAAGGGTGCGGCAGATATCGTGCTTGCCGACGATAATTTTGCAACTATTGTTAAAGCTGTGCGTGAAGGCAGAGGGATATATGACAACATAAAAAAGGTTATTCATTTTCTGCTCAGCAGTAATATCGGCGAGATAATTCTCGTGTTTTTTGCAGGGCTTATGCACCTGCCGTCGCCACTGCTGCCGATTCAGCTGCTGTGGATAAATCTTGTTACGGATTCACTGCCTGCAATGGCACTCGGAGTAGAAAAAGCGGACAGCGACATTATGACCCGACCGCCTGTCGACCCTAAAAAAGGTCTGTTTACAAAAAACGGCTGGCTTGATATTGCGCTCGAAGGTGTTTTTATAGGCGTACTTGCCCTGCTTGGATTCGTGCTCGGCAGAGCCTTCTGGGGGCTGGATGCAGGGCGTGCGGTCTGTTTTTGTACGATGAGTATATGCGAGCTTGTGCACGCGCTCAATTCACGCAGTAAGCACTCTCTTTTCAGTATCGGTCTGCTTTCAAATAAGAGGATGAATATTGCCTTTGCGGTATGTATGCTGCTTCAGGTAGGTGTTGTAATGATTCCGCAGGTTGCCGCCGTATTCGGTGTCGTGACTCTTTCTTTTGTACAGTGGTCTTTGGTAGCTGTACTTGGCTTTGCACTTCTTGCGGCTGTGGAGATTTCAAAAAGAGTGAAATATTGACAAAGTCATCTTGATTAAAGTATACTTGAAATAAACAAACAGTGAAAGATATGTGCTGATTTTACTCGGATTTGTCGGAGATGTGAAAAAATGATTGAAAAAAAGGCTGAAAAAAATTACGGAATAGAATTTCTCAGAATTCTTTCTATGTTTATGGTTGTGGTGTTGCATATTTTCCGAGGCGAAAGAACAATCTACGATGTAGCTAATCTTTCGGGCAACCGTATGGTAATTGTTTTTATTCACAGTTTTTGCTTTGTTGCTGTCAACTGTTTTGCTTTAATCAGCGGATATGTAATGTACAACTCCAAATTCCGTATGTCAAAAATCTGTCAGCTCTGGGCTCAGACATTTTTTTATTCCGCAGGTTTTCGTGTGCTGTTTTCAGTTATCAAAAAAGAGTTCAACACCATTAAGTTGATAAAAAGTTTTCTCCCGATTTCATCCGCACAGTATTGGTATGTTTCAGCCTATTTCGGAATGTTCTTTTTGATTCCGCTGCTCAATACGGTAATAAATAAGCTGGAAAAAAAGGTGTTTGAAAAGACCTTGATCCTGTGCTTTATAGTGTTCTGCGTTAATTTTGCTTTATTATTCGACCCGTTTGATCTGCGGGGCGGTTACAGTACGCTCTGGCTTGCGCTGATGTATCTGACAGGCGGCTATATCAGTAAGTATTCGGTAGCGGAAAAAATCAAAAAATCCACAGCACTGATTCTTTATTTTGTTATGGCAACCATAATGTTTTTGTCAAGGCCGATAATGAATGTTCTTACCAGAAAAGTATTCGGTAAAGTTCTTTATGAAGATTTGTTTATAAGTTACAATACCGCGCTTGTAATTCTGGCATCGCTGGGATTATTTGTTTTCTGCGTCAAGCTCTCTTTTTCAGAGCGTACGAAAAAAGTTATCGGATTTTTTTCGCCTGCAGCACTCGGCGTTTATCTGATACACTATCATCCGAATGTGATTACCGACGTAATAAAAAAAGCACTGCCTGATTTGGACGCAATAAATATTTTCTTAGTGCCTGTTTTTGTTTTTGCTTTTGCGCTTGTTATTTATGTTGTGTGCAGTCTTATTGAAAAGGCAAGAATTTGTCTTTTCAAGCTTCTGCGTATTAACAGTCTTTTTGTAAAATTTGAGAATCTGACAGATTGCATTTACGAAAAGGTTTATAATAAGCTTAATGCAAATAAAGCCGTTGAATAATTGACAAAAAAGCGTATATGCTTGTATAATCAACTTCAAATAAAATTAAGGATTGAATTGGATTTTGAATAAAGAATTTGAAAAAAAGTCAGTTTTGCCGCTGATTCTGCGAATCTGTTTTCTTGCGGTGATTTTTGTTGCCGTTGTGCTCAATTATGAAAAGCTTGTCAACCTCGATGTGCGTGCACTTGTTGCCGCCGCACCGAGTCAGTTTATGGCTGTTGCGATTGCCGTAGGTATATTCGGTCTCAAGGGTCTTACTTTTGTAATTCCCGCTTCGCTTATTTATCTTTCTGTCGGTATGGCGTTTGATACACCGGTCGCAATTTTAATAAGCATCGCCGGTATTGCACTCGAAGTTACCGTAACCTACTGGTTCGGCAGAGCACTCGGCGGTGAGTATGTTACAAAGCTGCTTCATAAAGTAAAGGGCGGCGACAAAATTCTCGGCATGAAAAACACATCAAAGTTTTCAACCGTTTTTGTTGTGCGTCTTATAGCACTGCCTATTGATTTTTCGAGCCTGTTTTTCGGCTCGATGAAGCTTCCGTTTTTCCGTTATATGATTTTTTCGGTGCTCGGTATAGCTCCGCGCGTAATCGGACTGATTGTTGTGGGCGACAGTGTATACAAATATATTCCTATGTCATGGATTATTAAAGCTGTTATTATAGCTGTGCCGATTGTTGCCGCAGTTTTTGTAATCCGATGGGCAATAAATCGCAAAAAGAAGCCGTCGGACAAGAAAAAGCACTGATTTTTGGGCTGTTTTGCCGTAAACAAAGCGTTTTTTTGCCTTATTTATATTAAAAATACTATTGATATTTTATTTTTTTTATGTTAAACTATGGATGTACGAATGATTTGACTGAAAGAGTGGGCTCTGCCCGCTCTTTTGTTTATTCATCCTGATTTTGTAACTTAAAAAAGGAGCGATGATATGGCAGGCAAAGGTAAGGGCGGCAACACTGTTGCAGCCGTAACGGCAATCGCTGAGCCGATAGCAGAGCAGCTCGGTCTCAGACTCTGGGATGTACGCTTTGTAAAAGAGGGTGCAAACTGGTATCTGCGTATTTTTATCGACAAGGACGGCGGCGTAGGCATTGATGACTGTGTGGATATGAGCCACGCACTCGACAAACCTCTTGATGAGGCAGACCTCATTGAGCAGAGCTACTGTCTTGAGGTAAGCTCTCCGGGTATCGACCGTGAGCTTACACGTCCCGCACACTTTGACGCTTATATCGGCGCATCCGTAGTCGTAAGGCTTATCCGTCCGCTCGAAACAGGCGAGCGTGAGCTTCACTGCACACTCGATTCGCACGATGCAGGCAGCTTCACCGTCACTCTTGATGACGGCTGCACACTTGTTATCGAGCGTAAAGAAGCATCATGGGTCAGACTTGATGACTCAGGTGCAATATAAAACCGTAAATTAACGAAAGGATTGATATATCAAAATGGACACAAAAGAATTTTTTGAAGCTGTGAAGCTTCTCGAAAAAGAAAAAGGCATTCCTGCAGAGATTCTCTGCGAGAGAATCCAGGCAGCTATCGTATCCGCAATCAAGGGCGAATACGGCAGAGACATCGGCTACTGTGATATCGACTATGCAAACGGCGAGATGGCGGTTTACCTTCGCAAGAATGTAGTCAGCGAAATCGCAGACCCCGTTACAGACCTTCTCCCCGAGGAGGCTGAGCGTTATAAGGCAAGCGCAATGCCCGGTGACATTATCGAGATTCCGCTTGAGACAAAGAGCTTCAGCCGTATTGCTGCAAGCACAGTCAAGAACGTTATCCGTCAGGGTATCCGTGAGGCTGAGCGCAGCCAGATCAAGCAGGAATTCCAGAGCAAGCACAATGAGCTTGTAACAGTTAAGGTTGTAAATATCGACGCTGAAACAGGTAACGCAACTGTTGAGCTTGGTAAGGGCGAATCAATCCTTCCCAAGACAGAGCAGGTACCCGGTGAAGAGCTTAAGATTGGTGACCTTATCAAGGTTTACGTCGTGGATATCCGCGACGGCGAGAAGAGCGGTGTCAAGGCTATGATTTCACGTACACACCCCGGCCTTGTCCGCAGACTCTTCGAGGAAGAAGTACCCGAAATCTTCGACGGCACAGTTAAAATTCAGGCTATCTCCCGTGAGGCAGGCTCACGCACAAAGGTTGCAGTATTCAGTGCAGACGAAAATGTCGATGCTGTCGGCTCCTGCATCGGTGCAAGAGGTGCACGTGTAGGCAAGGTTGTTGACCTGCTCGGCGGTGAGAAAATCGATATTGTTAAGTACAGCGAAAATCCGGCTGAGTTTATTGCCGCTTCACTTGCTCCTGCTGATGTTATCAGCGTTGAAGTGCTCGAGGATGCTCCCAACTCCTGCCGTGTAGTTGTTCCTGACAACCAGCTTTCACTTGCAATCGGCAACAAGGGTCAGAATGCCCGTCTTGCCGCAAAGCTTACAGGTTGGAAGATTGATATCAACCCCGAAAGCGGATTTTTTGAGATTAAAGAATAATTAAAAGGGTGAGATAATGAACAAGCCCCAGAAAATACCTATGCGAAAGTGCTTGGGTTGCGGTGAAATGATGCCGAAGAAAGAGCTTATCCGTGCGGTACGCTCTCCCGAGGGTGAAGTGTCACTTGACCTTACGGGCAAGAAAAACGGCAGAGGTGCATACATCTGTCACAACAGAAGCTGCCTCACAAAGGCAATCAAAGCAAAAAGGTTTGAAAGAGCTTTCGGTTGTGCTGTTGAACAGCACGTATACGATAATCTGCTCGCACAGTTTGATGAGCAGGACTAAGGAGGAAAACGTATGGCAGCAATAAAATACAGAATTCACGAAGTCGGTAAGGATTTCGGTAAGTCAAGCAAAGTAGTGCTCGAGCTGCTTACACAGTATTTTGACGACACAAAAAATCACATGACAGCTCTTACAGATAAAGAGCTTGATATTGTTTTCGAAACATTCACACAGCAGTCTGCAGTCAAGAGCTTTGATGAGTACTTTGCAACTGCTGCAGAGGCTAAGCCCGAGCCTAAGAAAGAGGCTCCCAAGGCTGAAGCTGCACCTGCAAAGGCAGATGATAAGAAACCCGAGGCAAAGAAGGAAGGCGGCAAGAAGCCCGAAGCAAAGAAGGCTGACAGCAAGCCTGCAACAGCTCCTGCTGCAAAACAGCCTGAACCGCCCAAGAAGAAGGAGAAAGACCGTACAGGTCCTCTTCAGGCAAGAACAAAGGGCGAAAAGAGAACAATCGACACACGTGCAGACAACGTACAGCTCGAGAAGTACAACGAGCATTACGAGAATATCGTGCCCGTAAACAAGTCACAGGGCATTCAGGATTCTTCTGTCCGTAAGCAGAAGCTCAACCAGAAGTCCAAGCAGTACCGCAAGCAGGGCACACGTACTCACCGCCGCGAAACTGAGCAGGAGAGAATCAAGCGTATCGAGGCAGAGCGTGCAAACAAGAAGATTACGGTTGTCCTTCCCGAGGAAATCTCTGTCGGCGACCTTGCCCTCAAGCTTAAAATGACAGCAGCCGAGGTTATCAAGAAGCTCTTCTTCCTCGGTCAGATGGCTACAATCAACGATATGCTCGACTTTGATACAGCAGAAATCGTTGCAACAGAGCTCGGTGCAAAGGTACAGAAAGAGGTTGTTGTCACAATCGAAGACAGAATTATCGACGCAACAGAGGACGACGATACAAACCTTGAGCCGAGAAATCCCGTTGTCGTTGTTATGGGTCACGTTGACCACGGTAAGACTTCACTTCTTGACGCAATCCGCCACACATCCGTTACTTCAACAGAGGCAGGCGGTATCACACAGCACATCGGTGCTTACAGAGTAAAGGTAAACGGCGAGCTTATCACATTCCTTGATACTCCCGGTCACGCAGCTTTTACATCAATGCGTGCACGTGGTGCAAAGGCAACTGATATCGCAGTACTTGTTGTTGCCGCAGATGACGGTATTATGCCGCAGACTATCGAGGCCATCAACCACGCAAAGGCTGCAGGTGTCCAGATTATCGTTGCAATCAACAAGATGGATAAGCCCGATGTTAACCCCGAAAGAATCAAGCAGCAGCTTACAGAGCACGAGCTTATTCCCGAAGAGTGGGGCGGCGATACAATTTGTGTGCCTGTATCTGCTCATACAAAAATGGGTATCGACAGCCTTCTTGAGTCAATCCTTCTCGTTGCAGAGATGATGGAGCTCAAGGCTAACCCGAACAGAGCTGCAAAGGGTAGCGTTATCGAGGCAAGACTCGACAAGGGTCGCGGCCCGATTGCAACACTCCTTGTTCAGAACGGTACACTTCACGCAGGTGATATCATTGTTGCCGGTACATCCGTCGGCCGTGTACGTGCAATGGTTGACGAGCACGGCAAAAACGTAAAGGAAGCAGGTCCGTCCTGCCCCGTTGAGATTATGGGTCTTGACGAAGCTCCCCAGGCAGGTGATGTTTTCGACGCAGTAAGCGACGAGCGTCTTGCAAGAGAGCTTGTTGAGCAGCGTAAGCAGAAGATTAAGGATGAGCAGTTCAACTCCGTACAGAAGGTTACACTCGACAACCTCTTCTCTTCACTTCAGGCAGGCGAGGTCAAGGACCTCAATGTTGTTGTCAAGGCTGACGTTCAGGGCTCGGCAGAAGCTGTCAAGCAGAATCTTGAGAAGCTTTCCAATGACGAAGTACGTGTACGCGTTATCCACAGCGGTGTAGGTGCAGTAAGTGAGAGCGACGTTATGCTTGCAAATGCATCAAACGCAATCATCGTCGGTTTCAATGTTCGTCCCGACCCTGCTGCTCAGGCAAATGCAGAGCGTGACGGTGTTGATATGAGAATGTACAGAATTATCTACGACTGTATTGAGGAGATTGAGGCTGCTATCAAGGGTATGCTTGCTCCCAAGACACGTGAGGTTGTACAGGGACGTATCGAGGTTCGTAACATCATCAATATCTCTTCTGTCGGTAACGTTGCAGGTTGCTACGTGCTCGACGGTAAGGTTACACGTAACTCCAAGATTCGTGTTGTACGTGACGGTATCGTTATCACAGAGGACGAGATGGGCTCACTCAAGCGTTTCAAGGATGACGTAAAGGAAGTTGTTTCCGGTTATGAGTGCGGTATTGTTCTCAACAAGTTCAACGATATCAAGCTCGGTGACATCTTCGAAGCTTTCATCATCGAGGAGTACCGCGATTAATTAATTGAAAGGTAAATGCAGGGGCTGACGGTGAATTTTTCGTCAGCCTTTGCCAAAAAATATTATGGCAGGATATAAATCTGACAGAGTTGCGGAAGATATCAAGCGTGAAATAATCGCAATCATCCGTGACGAAATAAAAGACCCCCGTGTTCAGGGCAAGCTCCTCACCGTTATCCGTGTTGAGGTTACGGGCGACCTTTCCTATGCCAAGGCTTATATCAGCGCTATGGAGGGTATCGATGCGGCTAAAGAGGCTGTTGCAGGCCTTAAGAATGCCGCAGGCTATATCCGCCGCGAGGTAGGTCAGAGGCTCCGCCTTCGTAAAACACCCGAGCTTCGCTTTATCGCCGATGACTCAATCGAGCACGGTATGAGCATAGCAAAGATGTTAAATGACCTGAATAAGTAATCACTTCTTTAATCTTAAGCACTCATCTTGACGGATATCTTTTCGCCATTCCGCTTTCAAAATACTCGGCAATACACCAAGTATTACCTGCGTTTTTTCAAGCGTACTGACAAAAACCTATCACGCCAATCTGAGCACTACGATTAAATCAGCGATTACAAAATGAAATTTATCGCAGCAGTTTATTTTTTATAATTCCTAATTCTTAATTCCGAATTCCGAATTTTAAAGGGAGGGAAGAACAATGCTTATTGATATCGGCAGTACAGTTTCTTTCTTGAAGTCCCACGACAATTTTACAATCCTTACCCACGCTCACCCGGACGGAGATACTCTCGGTTCGGGTTTCGGTCTTTGTCTTGCACTGCGTGCACTCGGCAAAAAAGCAAACGTAGTCAACAATGAGGAGCTTCCGCCAAAATTCCGCTATCTCGAAATTGAGCCGCAGGAGTTTGCGGAGCAAACGGTTGTTGCAGTCGATATTGCCGATGCAAACCTTATGGGTAACGATATAAAAGCAGAATATGAAACAAAAGTTGACCTTTCTATCGACCATCACGGCTCAAACAGACTTTTCGCAAAGATGAATTACGTTGATTCGTCTGCAGCGGCCGCAGCCCAGATAATTTTTGAGGTTATCGGTTTGCTCGGTGTTGAGATAACCCCGCAGATTGCGAATTGCCTTTACACCGGTATTTCTACCGATACGGGCTGTTTCCGCTATGCAAATGTTACGCCTGCAACTCTCCGTACAGCCGCAAAGCTTATGGAGGCAGGTGCAGATGCGGCAAAAATAAACGTTATGATGTTTGAAACAAAGACGAGGACTTATGCCGCACTTGAAAAGCTTGCTCTTGACGGTATGCAGTTTTTCTATGACGGCAAGTGTGCGTTGATTACAATTACACGTGATATGTTTGCCGAAAGCGGCTCTGATGAAAACGAGTGCGACGGTATTGCTGCAATCTCAAGGCAGATTGAGGGTGTGCTTGTAGGTGTCACTGTGCGTGAAAGACGTGACGGAAGCTTCAAAGCTTCTGTACGCACACACAATCCCGTAGATGCAAGTGCAATCTGCTCAAGATTCGGTGGCGGCGGTCATCCGAATGCGGCAGGCTGTCAGCTTCCCGGCACAAAGGATGAGGCTATAAAGCAGCTCATAGACGTAATCGGTGAATTTATATGACAGGTGTAATTTTTCTCGACAAGCCCAAGGGGCTTACCTCGTTTGTTGCCGCAAACAGAGTTAAACGAATTCTGGGTGCAAAAAAGTCGGGCCATACAGGCACGCTTGACCCTATGGCAACAGGCGTGCTCGTTGTAATGCTCGGCAGTGCAACGCGGTTTATTGACTTTCTGCACACGCACGACAAAGCGTATGAGGCAACGGTGAAGCTCGGTGTCACTACCGATACTCTCGATATCGAGGGTGAGGTGTTGACCCGGACCGAAACAAACTTTAAAACATCGGATTTTGAATCAGCAATGCTCTCATTTCTCGGTGAAATTGAGCAGGTGCCGCCGATGTATTCCGCAATAAAAAAAGACGGCAAAAAGCTCTATGAGCTTGCCCGTGAGGGTATTGAAATAGAGCGTGAAAGCCGCAAAGTAAATATATATTCGCTTGAATTGACGGGTGCTGACGAGTCAAAGCAGGAATTTTCGTTCCGTGTAAGTTGCTCTGCAGGCACTTATGTGCGCTCGCTTTCGTCCGATATAGGTGAAAAGCTCGGTTGCGGTGCTGTGCTGACCTCTCTTCGCAGGGTTGAGGCACACGGTGTTGATATTTCCCGCTGTAAATCTCTTGAAGAAATTGGTGAAGGCGACGTTGTCGCACTTGATACGTTGCTTGAATACCCGAGCGTTACGGTAACAGCGGCACAGGCACAGCGTTTTTCAAACGGCGGTGCACTTGACAGAAACCGTATCCATTCACCGCTTGAAGACGGTATACTTAAAGTCTACTCACCCGAAGGCAGGTTTCTCGGTCTTGGCGAAGCCGATGCCGACCAACTTAAAATCAAGCGTATTTATTCCGAAACCTAAAGGGTAACGAATATGAATAATAAAAAAAGAGCAATTGCTCTCGGAAATTTTGACGGCATTCATAAAGGCCATACTGCGGTTATAGATGCGGCTGTGCAGGCGGCACGTCAGTGGGATATGATACCTACCGTGCTGATTCTCAGCCCTCTGCCTTCTTTTGTCATTGACGGGCGGCAGGCACCTACACTTTTAACCGAGGCTGATAAGGACAAGTTATTTGCCGATATGGGTGTTGAGGTTGTCAGAATAGATTTTCTTAAAATTAAAGACTATGCACCGCAGGAGTTTTTTGTAAAAATTCTGGCAGGTGAGCTTAATGCAGGTATGTTAAGCTGCGGCTTTAATTACCGATTCGGTAAAGGCGGCGAGGGTGACAGCACTCTGCTCGGCTGGCTGTGTGAAATTACGGGTATAGCACTGAGTGTTACACCGTCGGTCAGCTTCCGCGGCGAAGCCGTCAGCTCAACACGCATTCGTGCGGCAATAGAGGGCGGCGATATCGAGTCGGCAAACGAAATGCTCGGCAGAGAATTCGGTTACACGCTCGAGGTTGTACATGGCGACCATCTCGGCAGGTCACTCGACTGCCCGACTATAAACCAGCTCTTTCCCGAAGATTTGATTGTGCCGAAATACGGTGTCTATGCTTCACGCACCTGCATAGACGGCGAGTGGTATCGCTCGGTTACAAATATCGGCAGACGCCCTTCGTTTGATAATGACGAGCAGCGAAGCGAAACGCATATCATCGGCTACGACGGTGACCTCTACGGTAAGTTTATCGAGGTGCGTCTGCAGAAATACAAACGCGAAGAAATGAAATTCGAGTCACTCGACGAATTGAAAGCTCAGCTCGAAAAAGATAAAATGTGAAAAACTTTTGCAAAATAAATCAATAAAAAACCGAGAGGCTTTCATATGATTCCTCTCGGTATTTTTTATATATAGAATTGTGTGTGTTCACGGTGACTTTTTCGAAGTCTCGGGGTTTGCAATATTAAAAGTAGGGGCGGCTATCAGCCGCCCGTTTTCATTTGCCATATTTCGTTAATTGCGGTCGATTAGTGAATCGATCCTAAAAAAATTGATGTCATTCTGAGCGAATGCGAAGAATCTTAACAAGATAATAAAGAATATTGAATATTAAAAAAACGTATGGTCTTCTGAAATAAGAAAGAGCTGTAAAAACTATAATAAGTTTGTTACAGCTCTCTTTTTTTATTCTATTGTAATTCTTACTTCGCCGTTTGAGATAACTGAAAGTGTGAGAGTTTTTGTTGCCTCATTCCATTCGGTTTTCATTGTTGCGTTGTTTTTGCCTGCGGCGGTTACCGTCGGCTCACTTTCAAAGCCCGAAATCTCAATTACGGATTCTCTGAAATCTCTGGGATTGTCACGCTTGCCGCCGAGTGCGTAGGCAGTCATAAATTGGTTTTCGTCTTCACGGAAATTACATATGTCATCCGTATCAAGTCGCAGGTTGCAAAGGTCGATATCGATTTTGCCGTCATCCTCGTTGAATATTGCGTAGGTGTGAGCAACAAAGGTTGTGTTAAGCTTCTTGCCGCTGTCAAGAGTGTAGCTGACGCTCTGTTCGCTGTCGATTGTCTTGTTCTCGTTGCTGTTGAATATATAGATATAATCATTAATATCAAACAGCACACCGTTACCCTCATAGGTTTCTTCGTAGCAGCGGTTGAAGAAATTCATCTTGATCGGGTTGATGAAAAGGAAGTTGAAGAAATAGGAGAAGTCGGTGAGAATTTTGCTGTCGGGCAATACTTCTTCAGGGTCGGAATAAATCGGCAGAATGGGTACTATGTAATATCTTGAAGTTGAAGGCACCCATGTCTTTGTACAGTCAAAATATATGTTGTTGAATTTTTCCTGGAAGAATGTGAATACATCGCAGTAGAGACCCTGCAGGATGTGAGCGTCGTTACCGCTGAGTGCGTATGCTCTCGGGCTTGACATCTTGTAGGCTACCTTTATGTTTGACTTTACCTCTTCTTTATCGGGTACCGCACCGTTTAAAATCAGCTGATATATCGGGTAAAGCACCTCATAGAATGTCGGTGTGAGTATTACTTCGCCGTTTACAAAGTGATAAAGACCGCCTCTGCTTAATGTACCTTCAATTGCATAAACCGTAGCACCGCCCACAAGGTCAGCAATCATATCGATTCCGTAAAGAGCAGGCGGATATTTGGCGGTGAAAAACGGATGCGGCTCGTTCGGTGCAACTCCGAGGTCGTCGTAATCAAGAAAGCCCTCCTCATACCAGAGGAAGTTTTCGAGGTTTACGCCCCAGTTGCCGCAGACATCGTCAAGCCAGCAGCCGAAAATGTTTGCCTGGCTTGCAAAGTGTCTGCCGTGGCCGTTGTGCTTGTCCATAATTATTACATTTTCAGTGTTAGCCTTGAGCAGGTCGTAAAGCTCTCTGTCCTTGAGAATCTGGTTAACGTAGTTTGCTTTCTTGTGGTAGATGTATTCCATATCCTGCCAGATAAAAAGACCGCCGTTTTCGGCACAGGCCTTGATACAGGATTTCATACGCCTGAGTATGTTTTTGTTAACACCCTGGTCGTCAGTTACTTCGTCATAGGCGAGCTTTTCGTTTGTAACACCGTTAGTTGAAAGCTCAACCTGCACAAAGCCCATAAGTGAGGGATGCTTTCTGAATACTTCGGACAGCTCCTCCTGAGTAAAGGGGTCACGGGTCTTGTTCGTGCAGAAGCACTCGGACTGGCATACTATAGGTACATTTGCTGTGTCGGTAATTGTCAGCAGCTCGTGCCAAAATTCAAGCTGTCTTGCAGGTGTCATATCCGTTGGGCCTTCGTCTATGTAAATTACTGTAAAGTTTCTTACATCTTCAGGCAGTGCGTAGTAGGTTTTGATTGCGTATTCGGCAAAGGCTTCGCCTGTCTGCGGACCGCCCCATATCGGACAGTTTCTTATTATAAACAGCGGATTTTCTTCGTCAACGTAAAGTCTGAGTCCGTCAACCTTTTTGCGCGTGCGAAGCTCCGTCTGCTCTGTTTTAAGCTCGGGCAGAGTTACGTATTCGGGTGCAGTGCTGTCTGCCGAAAATACCGGCAAAGCTAAAGTAAAAATCATAATCAGACAAAGCACGATGCTTAAAATTCTTTTTTTCATAAATCAATTCTCCGTAGTTTTATCTGTCAGCCTCTGAGCGGCTGTACGTACTCTTATATCGTTGTGGTTTAGGCTTTCCTCGGCATATTTTCTGTATTTTTCAGGGTCTGTGCTGTTTGCCATAACATTAAGCGTCAGTGCTGTCAGCTTTGCAGGACGCAGGTAGTTGCCTCCAAGAATATCGCGGTAAGGCTCGCAGCCTTTTTTGCCCGAAGAAAAAGCATTGTATAGGTTGTCAAGATTAAACAGCGTTTTTTCTTCTTCGGTCATTTCTCTTGACTCAAGGTGGCTGTTAAACGGACAGCAGCGCTGGCAGATATCACAGCCCCAAAGCTGAGTGCCCATAGCCTTTGCGGCATCTTTATCGGTAAGGTCGGCAGATTCCTGCACACTCCTTATGCACTTGTTTCTTTCAAACGATTCGGCAGAAATACAGCCGCGCGGACACACGCTTTCACATATACCGCAGGTGCGGCAAAATGCTGCCATTTCCGGCTTTTTCAGTATATCGTCAACAGTTACTTCCTTTGCGTATACACCGCGTACAGCTATGATTTCGAGTGCCATACGCGTGCCGAATTTTTTGTTTGCAATAAGCGTGCTTCTCAGTGGCACACCGAGCCCCGAATGATAGGCAAGACTCTTGTACGGCAGGTTACACTCAACCGTTTCAAAGCCTTCATCCGTCAGCTTTTTTACAAGCTCTTTGCGTAAAAAATACGCACGGTTTGACGCAACATAGTAGCTGTCAACAAAAGCATAACCCTCCGGCGGGAAATCAAGCTGAGTATATGGCAGTGCGAATACGGTGTAGGTTATACCGTCTGCCGAAACGCTTGCCCACTCTGCTTCACTGAGCAGTTTTGAAATAAACTCAATATAATCAGTCATCGTTTTTGGGTTCAATAACTTCTCTTGCTATATAAATAGGTCTGTTTTTGCCCTGCTCATAGGTCTTTGCAAGGTATTTGCCGATAATGCCTATGCTTATCAGCTGAATTCCGCCTATAAGCAGAAGCAGGAATATAATAAGAGTGTCGCGGATGTTTTCAAAATCAGAGCTGATAACAGAAATCAAGCCGTCAATGCCGAGATAAAGGAAGGACACTACAGCCATAATTATGCCGAGTACTGTCGGGATTGCGAGCGGAGCAGTTGAGAAAGCCATAATACCGTCGATTGCGTATTTGAAAAGCTTCTTGAATGACCATTTGCTTTCGCCTGCGGCACGCTCCTGCACCTCATACGGAATATACTCGGTGTTAAAGCCGACCCAAGAGAGAATACCCTTTGAAAATCTGTGGTATTCGCCCATTGAAAGTACAGCCTCGGCAACACTGCGGCGGAATGTGCGGAAGTCACTCGCACCCTGTACAAATGTTGTGTCGGATACGGAGTTTATAAGCTTATAGAAATTGGATTTGAAGAATGTAAGCAGGCCGCTTTCGCGACGTTCAGCCTGAAATGCGGCAACACAGTCAAGCTCGGGAGCTTCGTCAAGTCGTTTTACCATACCGACTACAACTTCGGGTCTCTGCTGAAGGTCGGCATCTATAAGGCAGATAAGGTCGCCCTTTGCGTGCTCAATACCTGCATACATAGCAGCCTCCTTGCCGAAGTTGCGAGAGAAGCTGACAATGCGTATGTTGCCGTCAGCCTCGGCATGAAGTTTTTTAAGCTCTCCGAGAGTATTGTCAGCCGAGCCGTCGTTTACAAAAACGCATTCGTAGCTGTAGCCCTCTGCGTCAAAAACCCTTTTTACTTCGCTGTAAAAGAGAGCAACGTTCTGTTCTTCATTGTAGCAAGGTACAACAAGTGATAGTTTCATTTTTTTCACTTTCCTTTTAACATTTATGTGTATAAATAATGTATTTTGAAAAAAATACAAATCATGCAAAATTTCATTTTGCAAATCACGATTTCGAGGAAATCAAATCATGCCGTAAGGCAAATCATATTTTAAATATTTCAATGAAATTGATACACAGAATAAAGTTAATGATACAGAGTAAAGCTTATGTCATTGTTATAATCTTTTAATGATTTGGCTTCGCCATGATTTCTCGCTTATCGCTCCATGATTTGTTGCTTAACGCAACATGATTTGAATCAGTAAACCGATTCATTAATATTATATATCAAACTTAATTCCGGTTTGTTTTCTTATCTTTTCCATTACGGCACTTACTGCAAGTGCCATACGGCTTGCCTCTTTATATTTTTCTGCGGTTTCTTCGGGCTTCGTTATAAAGTCATAGAAAGCCCGGGCCTCGTGCGACATAATCACGTGCTTTTCGGTTTCGCCGATAACCTCTTTAGGCTCGTAACCCTTACGGCAGAATGAAATATGGTTAAGCTGTGAGATTGAGCCGATTGTAACCGTACCTTCATCACCGAGAATCTGACTGCCGCAGAAATCCTGCGAAACCTTTGACCAGGTCATAGTCAGCAGCATATTGTCATACTCAAAAACAGTTGTGCCGCCGCTGTCCGCACCGCTTTCGAGAAACCTTGCGGTACTGATAATATTTTTCGGTGCTCCGAAAAGATCAAGTGCAGGGTAAATACAGTAAATACCAAGGTCCATCAGACAGCCGGTAGCAAACTGCGGGTTAAAGATATTCGGGTTTTCTCCTCTTTTGTATGCCGGATATTTTGATGAAAGCTGAGAAAAGTCGAAGTGTGCCGCCGTGATGTTGCCAAGCGCCTGAAGTGAAGCCTTGAGCTTGGGTCTTACAGGGCTGTGCATATACATTATCGCTTCCATATAGATTCTGCCGTTTTCTGCGGCAAGTGTCTGCAGCTCGTTAAGCTCGGCAGGTGTAACCGTAATCGGCTTTTCACATATTACGTGCTTGCCTGCACCGAGTAACAGTTTGCACTGCTCATAGTGGAGCGAGTTTGGACTTGCTACATAAACAGCCTCAACATCGGCACATCGTGCAAGGTCGTAAAGGTCAATAAACACACGGGGTGCACCGAATTTTTCGGCAAGGGCTTTGCCTTTTGAATAGCTTCGTGAGCATACTCCGAAAAGCTCAAGCCCTTCAACAAGGTTTGCACCCATTATAAATTCTTCTGTAATCCAGCTCGTGCCGATAACGGCATACTTCATTTTTTTCAGTCCTTCTGATTAGTCTATATAATCTCTGTAGAATTCGTTGATATAGTCTTTGACATCGTCTCTTGTGCCGCCAAACGGACCGGGAGTTTCCATTTTGAGTGATACGGTTGCAGTTGCAAGCAGGAGTGCTTCATCAATTTCAAATTCCTGCCTCTCGCAGATGTATGCGCTGAAGGTTGTGTCGCCTCTGCCTGTTCTGCCGCTTAAGTTTCTTGAGCGGATGGGGCAGGTGTAGAAATTGTCGCCGTCAAACACGAGTACTTCTGTGTTGTGGGTGATAATTATTTCGTCTGCACCCCACTCGTACATTATTTTTGCAGCCTCGCGTCTGTCTGATGTACCTGTAAGTACTTCAGCTTCGGCGGCATCAGCCTTGAGGTAGGTGATGTAGGGGATGATATCTTCTTTTTCGTCCCAGTCGCGAAGCTCCATTGTGCCGTCATCGTTTACGTGACGAAGGAAACCCTGCAGGTCAACAGCAACGGCAGCCTGCTCGGAGGCGGCAATAATCATTTCGCTGTCAAAATCGCCGTAGACAAGACCTGCAAAGTGGATTACGTCAGCTTCTTCGTCGGGAATATCCTCTGCGGTAAAGGGTGTACCTGCGCTTTCGCATACGCTTTTGCGGCGTTCTTTGTCAGGTGTGAGGTAAGTGTTTACCATATCGCAGGCACTCTCACCTGCAGAGCAGAAGATTGCATCCGGTTCAACACTGAGTTCAAGCACACGTGCTCTCTCGCTTACGGGCAGTTTTGTCACTGCCGCAACATCGTGGCCCAGTGCGGTTGCAACTGCTGCAGAATAAAGTATTGCGCCGCCCGCCATTTCCTCGGTGTTGCCTTCACAGTCGGTATTTATATCGTTAGTGATGTGACCGATTATAATTGACTTGTAACTCATCTCTCGTTCAGTTCCTTTTCAAATTTTTCTCTGTACTCTTCCTTAACAGTACCTTTAAGCAGATTGAGTTTGATTATTTCGCGGCACTTGGAGTAGTCCTCTGTCATAAAGTCGCCCGAAATTACATTTGCACTGTCGAGGTAGAACTTGTTTGCGGCAATACGGTCAATTATCTGCTGATAGTATGGGCGAAGAGCCTTTTCAAGTGTGCGCGGTGTCTTGATTTTTACACCGAATACGGGTGTGAGCTGGGTCTGGAACCAATAGATGCCGTTTGTCTGCTCATTATTGAAGTGCATAAGCACCTCTGAGGCAAATACTTCGGGCTTCTTTGCGTGAAGCACGGGATTCCACGGCAGTATGTGCTCAACATCTCTGCACCAGGGCTGGTAAGCGTTACGGTAGTTGACGATAAGATAACGCTTGCCGGATTTGCGGATGTCACCGAAGGTGATGTCACTTACGTGCTCAAAATCTGTGTAAGCATATTTTTCGGGTGCCAGGTATTCTTCAATAAGCTTTACTACCTCTGCATCGTCTGCAGGGTATGTGAAGCTGAACGGACCTATCTTCTGGTTGTAGTATTCGCGCATATCGAAGATGAAAAATTCGCTGTCGTTTTCTTCAATCATTCTTCTCATGCTTTCAAAACCTTCTGTGAGCGGCACACCCTTTGCAAGGCCGTGGCTGAGCACGATGCCTTTCTTTTTATCGCCGCAGTAACGTATGCAGAAATGGCGTACTCCGTAGGCGAACTGCGAGTAAAATGTGCCGTCCTGACAACAGCCGAGTGCAGTCATACCGTAGCTGCCTGCATTGTGAGTGCCGGGCATTACAACTTCGGTTAATTTAACATCGTCCTTGATGTATTTCATCCACTCTTTGTATATCATAATTTTACCTCCGGAAGTTGATAAAATTTGTCGATTCCTTTTTCGTTGCCAAGGTTTTGTTTTTTATAGTTTTTCCTTAAAAGCAAGAAGCCTATACGTAAATATTGCGGTTTCGGCTGTCACTTATGTGATTAACCTCGTATAAAATATTTATCTGTTATTGAAATTGGGCACAAGCTCAAGCAGAATCTCGCGCACGTTTGTCTTATCAGCCGTTTTCAGCTTCTCAAGCTCTGCTTCAAGTTTTTCATTGCTGAAATCTACGGGAGGCAGCACAAAAATCTTATCGTTTGCGGTGAGCTGCATTTCACTTTCTTCTTCCGCTAGTGTCAGCTCTTCATAGAGCTTTTCACCGGGACGCAGACCCGTAAATTCAATTTTTATATCCTCATAAGGTCTGTAACCCGAGAGAGTGATGAGCTTTTCGGCAAGTGAAGTAATGCTGACGGGGTCACCCATATCGAGTACAAATATTTCGCCGCCCTTTGCAATACCACCTGCCTGCACTACAAGCTGTGCAGCTTCGGGAATAGTCATAAAGTAACGTGTGATATCCTTGTGTGTAACAGTTACGGGGCCGCCGTTTGCAATCTGCTCCTTGAAAATCGGAATAACACTGCCGTTTGAGCCGAGGACATTGCCGAAACGTACTGCTGCAAAGTGTGTACCTGTATTCTGACGCTCAAAGTACTGAATTATAAGCTCGGTTACACGCTTTGTTGCACCCATAACGTTTGTTGGGTTAACAGCTTTGTCAGTTGAGAGAATGACAAATTTGCTGACATTATGTTCAATTGCAGCTTTAGCTGTGTTGTATGTACCGAAAATATTGTTTTTAACTGCTTCGCAAGGACTGTCTTCCATAAGCGGAACATGTTTGTGAGCTGCTGCGTGGAAGATAACTGATGGTTTGAATTCGGTGAGGACTTCATCGAGTCTTGCCGGATCCTGAACAGAACCGATGCGGATAAAAAACTGAACTTTGCCCTGATATTTGCGATCAAGCTTGTTCTTAAGAACAAAGGCGTTGTTTTCGTAGTTATCGAATATGATAACCTTTGCAGGCTTATAGCGTGCAACCTGTGTACAGATTTCAGAGCCTATTGAGCCGCCGCCGCCCGTGACCATAATGGTCTGATCTTTCAGATATGAGCATATATCTGTATTGAGCAGAACTTCGGGTCTGGCAAGAAGGTCGGTAATTTCTACATTACGAATTGTTGGCTCATTTACGCTCTTTTCAGTAAATTCCTGAAGAGAGAGCGAAGTTTTGAGAGAACAGCCGGTATTTACAGCGAGCTTGAGAATTTCACTTTTTCGCTGCGGACTTGCAGAGGGAATACCGTAAATAATCTCGTCAACCTTGTATTTCTGAGCAAGTGCGGGAATGTTTTCACAGCCGCCTTCGATAGGGATGCCTTCGATGCGTCTGCCGTCTTTCATATGGTCGTCATCAACAAATACCACGGGTTTGCCGAGGGCAAATGCTGTTGCTTCAAGCTCTTTGAGTATAATTTGACCCATATCGCCTGCGCCGATAATCATAACGCGCTTGCCTGCGCCTCTGCGTGAGCCGGCAGAGCGAGCTTTTCTTGTACGTCTTATCATACGGTATGCAAGGCGGATACAGCCGGTACCGGCAATAATCAGAAGCATTGAAGTGAAATATATACTCAGGCTGAATGTATTAACGTCAAAAAGATCAAAAGTGTCACAAATAAAGTCAGCTGCAAGGCAGACCAGAGTCGATAATACGCCTGCACATGCACAACGTATCATTTCGTGCACACCTGCGTATTCCCAGAGGCTGTTGTAAAGGCCGAAGAATGCGTAAATGACAATGAATATTGCGGTTGTGTAAAATGAACGGCCTACAAGTGTCTGTATAACATCGTATCTGAGCGTATTGGGATAAAACTCAATTAAATTTGCCAGAATAAAGGTCAGGTTAATAATCAGAGCGTCTAATAACGCCACACCTGCCCTTCTGATATTTAATAAAAAAAACTCCGTTTTTTCACTGTGTGTTTTTTCGGAAGAGAAAAAATTTTTCAAAACTTATGCCGCCTTTCGTTTTGGGTCGGAACTTGGCTATTATAATTAAAGTATTATATATTATAAAACTAAGAGAAGACAATGTCAATATAAATTGCTGTGTTGACAAAATACGGTGCAGATGTTATGATTTGTTCAACATAATTTTTCAAAGGAGTGCAGTGTAAATGAATCCTACAGGTAAATGGGCTTGCACGGTAGACTCAATGCTCTTCCGCGGCGAAGCTAATGTTAATATTTTCGAAAAAGACGGTGCTTATGATTTCGAGCTTGAAATTTCAGGTGTTGATATTCCCGAGTACACCGTTAAGTCTGTTGATATTGGCGAAAATCACCTCAAGGCTGTTATCAATGTAGCAATGCTCGGCAAGGATGCAGAGCTTGATATCGATTTTGATGACGATTCCTTCACAGGCATTCTCAAAATTCCGTTCATCGGCAAAATCAAACTCAAGAACGGCCATCGCATCTGATTTATGAATAAAAAACGCGGTATATACGGTGCTTGCCGTCGTATACCGCGTTTTATTTTTTGTAGAATATCTGATTAGAGCACCGTAAAGACAGTACAGTCTGATTACTCCGCAGATTAAACGGTGCTCTGAGTATCTGCTTACCGGAGGTATTAAAATTTATCAAATTCGTCTCGGTTTATGTAGTAGCCGACAATAAAATTTTTCGGATTGACGGCTGAAGTTATGCTCTGGTATTCGTAAGGCCTTGCCGACTTTGGCATTCGGTTGTAAATATAGATTTTTCCGTTGTAATTTTCAACAGCAAATGCGTGAATGGGTGAGAGAAATTTTTTACCTGTCCAGCAGAAAACAATTCCGCAGAAGCCGGGTTGAAATCTGCAGCAGAAATCGCGGCAGTTCCTGTCAAGATTTACGGGCAGATAGTGCGAAGAGAAATAGCGGAAAACCTTAAGCGGATGCACGCCGAAAATCCCAAGCGGAGTTCTTGCCTTGATGTAAAGTTCGCGCGCAGTGTCGGACAGTAGTGCGGAGCGGTTGAGAAGAATCATAAGATTATATACAGCTATAACTCCGCTGCCTGCTTTTGAAAAACTGCGCAGACCGAAACGCATATGTGCACATTTGTGTCGAGTATGGCCATTGATTATTTTATACGGTTCGCCGACCTTTTTATTGTGTTGATAGTTGCTTTTTTCGAGCATCAGACAAGTTCTTCCTTAAAATTAATTGTCAGCTCATCGTGGTCGAGCTTGATTTTGGTCAGCTTGACACCTGCGGCTGTGAGCATACGCTTGGAGGCACGAGTACCCCAAGTGTCGGCATATTTGTCGGAAAGGTAGATTACCTCACTGATGCCGCATTGGATTATCGCCTTTGCACATTCGTTGCAAGGGAAGAGGGCGACATAGATTTTGCAGCCTTTAAGGTTACCGCCAGCGTTGTTGAGGATTGCATTGAGCTCGGCGTGGCAGACATAAGGGTATTTTGTGTCGTAATCATCGCCTGAACGCTCCCAGGGAAAATCCTCGTCACTGCAGCCGAGAGGGAATCCGTTGTAGCCGACGGACATAATTTTGTTATTCTGATTGACGATGCAGGCTCCAACCTGAGTGTTGGGGTCCTTGCTTCGTTTTGCGGAAAGCATGGCGATGCCCATAAAATATTCATCCCAGGAAATGTAATCCTGACGCTTCGGCATAGTAAAAACCTCCGTTTTCGTTTGTTTATCAAGGGTATTATACATTATTTTATGTGAATTGTAAACAGATTTTTCAGCTCGGTTTCGGGCGGAAAATCAGGGCTTTTCCGAGTCGAAATAAAGGTGTAAAATATTGACTTAAACACAAAAAATTGTTATAGTGAATCATACCGTTTAACTAACGTGTTAACTGTCTTTTGAGAAAGGGGAATTTCTTTGTACGAATTATCTTTCTGGGTAAAACTTTACAGCGGCTTCTTCAAATGGCTTGTTTCTCTTGTCCTCGGTATTTCGGTTGCCACTCCGCTGCCGACTTATGATTTTGCCGAGCCTGTCAGTGATTCACTCGACGTCAAGGTTATGAGCTACAATGTATATATTGCAGGTGTCGGCAAAAAGTCTCCCGAAAATCGCGGTGAGCTTGTTATCAAAACAATCCGCAGTGAAATGCCCGATTCCTTCGGCCTTCAGGAGGCTGATATAGCATGGGTCAACCGTGTAAGCGAGGGTATGCCCGAATATGCTTGGGCAGGTGTCGGTAGGGATGACGGTGCCGAGGGCGGCGAATTCTCGCCCGTTTTTTATCTTAAAGAAAAGTATAGCCTTATCGACAGCGGTACATTCTGGCTGTCCGAAACTCCCGATACACCTTCCAAGGGTTGGGATGCCATGTATAAGCGTATCTGCACATGGGTAATTCTTGAGGAAAAGGAAAGCGGTAAACGCTATGCACATATGAATGCACATATGGACCATATCGGCGTTGAAGCACGCGAAAACGGTGCGAAGCTTATTGCCGAGAAGGCAAGTGCGTTTGATATGCCCGTAGTTGTTACGGGTGACTTCAATACCGAAGAAGGCACAGATGCATACAATACAATAATTTCTGCAGGCTTTATGGATACAAAGTATGCCGCAGATGAAACAATGTCTATGGGCACATACCACAACTTCGGTATGAAGAATGTTGAGAAAAAAGGTGCATCCCCGATTGATTTTATCTTTGTTTCCTATGCAAAGGCAAAGGTTGAGAGCTATAAGGTGCTCAGCGGTAAGGTTGACGGCGCTTATTCCTCAGACCATTATCCCGTTGTTTCAAAGATGAAGCTCTGTTATGATAATATAGGCGAAAAAGGTGTAAGAGTTATGTCTTTCAACCTTCGTTACAAGGACCCGCTTCCGCGTCTGCAGGAGCTTACAGATGTTATCGCAACAGTCAAGCCTGACATCATCGGCACTCAGGAGGGCACACCCGATTGGATGTATCTGCTTACAACCGAATATGCAGGTACATATTCACACGTAGGTGTCGGCAGAGATGACGGTGTAAACGAAGGCGAGCACTCCGCAATCTTCTACCGTACGGATAAGTATACTGTTGTCGACAGCGGTACATTCTGGCTGTCACTTACTCCCGATGTGCCTTCGAAGGATTGGGAGTCTGCCTGCAACCGTATCTGTACATGGGCTGTCTTTGAGTGTAAGGCAGACGGCAGACAGTTTGCTGTGCTCAACACACACCTCGACCATGTAAGCGTTGAGGCAATGACAAATCAGGCAAAGCTTGTTGCCGATAAGGCAGACGGTTTTGATATTCCCGTTGTAATTACGGGTGACTTCAACGCTACACCCGACAGCGAAGCAATTAAGTTAATGACTGACAGAGGTTATGCAGATTGCTGCGCTACAGCTCCCGTTACCGATAACTCCGGTACATACAACGGTTACGAAGAAGGCAGAGATGATTACGAGCGTATAGACTACTGCTTTATCAACGACGGCTTTGAGGTTACAAAGTACGATGTTATGGACGGCATCTATGCTTCCGACCACTTTGCAATCTATTCCGAGCTTCTTTTTGCGGAGGATAAGGCATGAGCAGGCTTATTTTAGCCTCTGCTTCACCACGCCGCAGAGAGCTTATGTCGCTTGCCGGCTTCGATTTTGAGGTTATTACCGCCGATGTCGATGAAGTGCTTGATGCGTCTCTTGCACCGTGTGAGCTTGTAATGAGCCTTGCTTTTCAGAAGGCTTCGGCAGTTGCGGAAAATAACCTTGATGCGGCGGTAATCGGTGCCGATACCGTAGTTGTGCTTGACGGAAAAGTGCTCGGCAAGCCCCACAGCGAAGCCGAAGCAGTGCAGATGCTGCGTGACCTTTCGGGAAATACGCACGAGGTTTATACAGGTGTCTGTATTATCAAAGGCGACAGGGTGCATAAATTTTATGAGTGCACAAGGGTTGCCTTCTGGCCGCTTGAGGACGAGCTTATTGCAGAGTATGTTGCAAGCAAAGAGCCTATGGACAAAGCAGGCGCATACGGTATTCAGGGTAAGGGTTCGGTGCTTGTAAAGGGTATCGATGGCGACTACTTCAATGTAGTCGGCTTCCCTATATCACGTTTTTGCCGTGAAATCAAGTCTTTTGCTTGACAAAGCTTAAAAATAAATATATAATGCAATCCGTAAATTGAAATTGAGTTTCAGTTTCAATTTACGGATTTTTTATGTTTGGAGTATTAATATGCCTGAATATAATACAAAACAGCGTGAAGTGCTGCTTAAATTCTTTACCGATAACGCCAACGAGCATTTTACCGCTGCCGAGATTGAGCTTGCCCTGGCACAAAAGGGCGAAAAGCTCGGCAAGGCTACGGTCTATCGCAGGCTCGAAAGGCTTGTTGAGGACGGTGTGGTGCGACGCTTTGTTTCGGACGATGCAAAGGTGAGCTGTTACCAGTATGCGGGCGGCGAGGCTTGCAAAAACCACTACCACCTCAAGTGTCTCAGATGTGGCGAGCTTCTTCATGTCGAGTGCGATTATCTTGACGAAATGAGCAGCCATGTGCTTGAGCATCACGGTTTTACGGTCGATACCCATAAAATTACAATTTGCGGAGTGTGTGAAAAATGCAGAGAGGCTTAAAAATAATATCGCTACTGCTATGTGCGGTGCTCTTTGTCGGTGTTTCCGCCTGCGGTGCCGGTAAAAAAGACGACGGTAAATTCAGCATAGTGTGTACGCTGTTTCCTCAGTATGATTTCGTGCGTCAGATTGTAGGCGACAAGGCGGAAGTAACGCTTCTTCTTACCCCGGGTACGGACAGCCACAGCTATGACCCCAGCCCTGCGGATATGAAAAAAATCAACGATTGCGATCTGTTTATTTATACGGGAGATACTATGGAAGCGTGGGCGGCAAATATCATCGGCACACTTGGTGACGATGTAGCAGTGCTCAGTCTGCCCAAACCCGAAGGCCATTCGGAAAGTGACCACGGTCACGACCATTCGGCAGACCCTCATATATGGACTTCGCCTGTAAATGCAATGGCAATTGTTCGTGAAATCTGCACCAAAATATGCGAAACAGACCCTGCAAATGCAGATTACTACAAAGCTAATGAAGAATTGTATCTGAAATCTCTCGAAGCTCTTGATACTGAAATCGAGTCAATAGTTTCATCTGCCGAGCATAAAAAAATCATAATGTGTGACCGCTTTGCCATGCTTTATTTCTGTGAAGAGTACGGTCTTGACTATATTGCCGCACTCGATGCGTGTACATCACATACCGAGCCGAGTCCTTCGGTAATTGTTAAAATAACGGAAACTGTAAAGACAGAAAAAATTCCTGCCGTTTTTTGTGCGGAGCTTTCAAACCGCAAGGTTGCCGATGCTGTTTCAAAGCAGACGGGTGCTGCAGTGCTTGTGCTTCACTCCTGCCATAACCTCTCGTCAGAAGAATTTAACGCAGGCGAAACGTATCTTTCACTTATGCAGAAAAATGCCGAAAACCTTAAAATTGCATTGGGTGTAAAATAATGGAAAAAATAGTTGAAGTAAAAAATTTAACAATGAGCTATGAGCGTGTTGACGTGCTCAGAGATGTCAGCTTTTCACTGAATGAGGGTGAGTGGCTGAGCATTGTCGGTGAAAACGGTTCAGGCAAAACAACCTTGCTCAAGGGTATTGCAGGTCTGCTCCCGATAAAGGGCGGCAGTATAGATTTCGGTTGTGGTTTAACACGCAAAAAAATCGGCTATCTGCCCCAGCAAACGGCTGTACAACGTGATTTTCCCGCCTGCGTGCACGAGGTTGTGCTCTCGGGCTGTACAGGTGGTGCAAAGCTTCTCGGTATGCGCTCGCGTTCAGATAAAAAGCGTGCTCACGATGCAATACACGAGCTTGGTATAGAGCATATTCACCACCGCCCTTACTGTGATTTGTCAGGCGGTCAACAGCAGCGTGTGCTTCTTGCGCGTGCACTTTGTGCTACGGAAAAGCTTCTTATTCTTGATGAACCTGTAACAGGTCTTGACCCGCTTGTTTCCGCAGAGCTTTACGAATCAATCGCAAAGCTCAACCGCGAGCGTAAGGTTGCCGTAATTATGGTTTCGCACGATATAGCAGGTGCGGTAAAGTATTCCGATAAAATTCTGCACATCGGCAGAGGTGTCGAGTTTTTCGGCACAACAGAGGAATACCTTGCAAGTGACCTTGGCAAAAGGTTTGCAGGCAAATAAAAGAGGAATGATTATATGAGAAAAGAAATAGATATCAGTAAGTGGGAAAGAAAAGAGCATTTTGAGTTTTATTCAAAAATCGCTACACCGCATTACTGTGTTGCGTTCAATATTGATGTAACAAATCTGCTTGCCTTTACAAGAAAAAACAAAATATCTTTCTATTATTCTCTTATATATTTATGTACACAGTCGATTAATGAAATCGACGAGTTTTTGCTTGAAACCGAAGATAACAAAGTTTTTAAAATTGACCGACGTGTACCTTGCTTTACCGATCTGAAGAAGGGCGCAACGAGCTTTCATATGGTGTCACTTCCCTGCGAAGGTGATATTGCCGATTTTGCTGTTAAGGCAAGAGAGGAAAGCGAAAAAAATCCCTTGTCGGTTTATTCTCTCGGCGGTCTGAGAGAATCGCAGATAGTTTTTTCCTGTATTCCCTGGGCGGATATTACAATGTGCTCAAACGAGCGTGATTATACCGACCCGAAGCTGAAGGACGATACAGCACCCATTCTCGTGTGGGGCAAATATACAGAACAGAACGGTAAATATATCATCAATATGACTCTTGATGTGAACCACCGTTTTATCGACGGATATTTTGTCGGTCAGTTCGTGCAGAAGCTTGAAGAAAAGATATCAGAGCTTGAATAAAACCGATAAAAAGTTTCAGGGGATTATTATGGTTGGAATTCTGGATGTAGGCGGCGGATTAAGAGGAAATTACGCAAGTGGTGTTATCGATTATCTGCTTGATAATTCTATTGATATTGAATATTGTCTGGGTGTTTCTGCAGGCAGTGCAAATCTCATAACATATATAGCAGGTCAGCGTGGAAGACTCAAACGCTTTTACGAGGAATATGCATTTGAAAAAGAATATATGGGTGTAGGTAATTATTTGAGTAAAGGAATGTATATCAACCTTGATTATATTTATTCCGATATAACAAACAGTTACGGTAAAGACCCGTTGGATTTTGAAGCTGTTACAAAATCAAACAAAAAATTTGTTCTTGCGGTAACAGATGCATGCACTGCAGAGCAGAAATTCTTTAATAAAAGCGATTTTGCCTATGATGATTTCACTTTGCTGAAAGCAAGCTGTGCAATTCCTATTGCAACACACCGACCGGTTTCGTTTAAAAACGGAATGTATTTCGACGGCGGTGTGTCTGACCCTGTTCCGTACAAAAAAGCATTTGAAGACGGTTGCGATAAATTGATTGTCTGTCTTACACTTCCTGTTGACTATAAAAAATCCGCATTTCCTAAACAGCTTGTCAGAATCTTACTTCCACGCTATCCTCAGATTGCAAAAGCTGTGGCAATGTCGCATATAATTTATAATGACAGAATAAATGAAATTCTGGGGCTCGAAGAACAAGGCAAGGTGCTGATTCTCAGTCCGAAGGAGTGCTTCGGAATAAAAACGGCAACCAGAGATAAGCAGGGTTTAAATAAACTGTATGAGCTTGGATATAAGGATGCCGAAAGAATAAAAGAATTTTTGAGGTAACAACAAATTTAAATATACTGAAAAGTATTACGCTGTTAACCAAAAACCCGGCAGATTAAGACCAATCTGCCGGGTTTTACTGCTTATTTCTTTACGAAAGAGTTACAGTCAACGCATTCGGGTGGCATGCGTCAGCGTGTGGCGCTTTTGCGGACTTAAATGTTTTTAAAGGATATTGCTCTTCCGTATGAGCCTTTATCTGCACCGTATATAATTACAAAAGATAGATGTACAAATGGTATATGAGCGTTATGGAAAAAATTAAGCTTTCAGTGCTTTTTATTATCCACGATATGGATGAGGCAATTCTTATATCGGACAGAATATATATTTTGTCGGGATCACCCGGAGAAATAGCAGGTAAAATTATTATCAGGGAGTCTAAACCTCGGCGTCCCGGCGTGAAGATTTTAATCTGACCGAAGAGTTTCCGTAATACAAGCGAAGTATACTTTCGTTGTTTTGAGAGATGCAGATTGTATGCAATGTATTCCCGGTTATAAAAATCTATTATAAGAAATATTGAAAATAGCCAAAGCTTGTGTTATGATTGTCTCAATCAGAAAAGAAAGGTGTGATTCACATAATGAAAAAACTCACAAAATTTATGTCCGTCTTGCTTTCACTGATGCTTACACTGAGTATGTTTGCAATGAGTGCATCAGCTGCCGATGTAGAATATGTCGACTATGCCGAAATTCTGGTTGATACCGATATTGCGGGTGTTGATGCCGACGATTATTACGATTATATCACTATCCTTTCACCTGAGCTTCAGTTTGAAGATGATTACGATGAACCTGCCGTATATGTTGAATGTTCCGACGGCGAATATTTAGAGGGCGAGTTTGAAGAGGGCGAAACATATCTTGTCTCTTTATTTCTTTCCTGCAATGCAGGCTACAGTTTTTATCCGGAAGACAAATACGGAGAAAGATATTTCGATGCACTAATCAACCGAGTAGAGCCTGTTTACTGTAGGGTTGATTTTATGAATCGCTATGGCGATGATTATTTTCATGGAGCTGATATAGTAGAATGCGTAGAGCTGAAATTCTATATCACAATCGGTGAAGGCTCGGGCTATAAGGTTATCGACAAAATCGATATCGATATTGATATCAAGCCCGGTACTCTTGTCGGAGATTATTATGATTATATAACCATCAATACAGATAATATTTATCACGATGACGAGTTCGGATATCAGACGGTATATGTATATTATGACGATGACCATGAAGATTCGCTTGATGACGATACAGCTTATGAAGCAGGCAAAGTCTATGACTTAGATTTGTATTTCGGTGCAGGCGAAGGCTATTATATCTCGGATTATGCCGATGTATATATAAACGGTGAACTTTTTGAAGGCTACTATAATGCAGCTTTCGACTATGATGCTGAGGGCGAATTTGAATATTCGTACCTCAATATTGAATTGTACGATTATCTCGTCGAAGGAAGTGAAGAAGAGCTTACGTTCTGGCAGAAGATTGTCAACTTCTTTACAAATATATTTGATTTTATCGCCAACTTTTTCGGAGGTCTTTTCGCTGAAAAATTAAGCTTATGAACACAGTCAGGTAAATAATTGAATAACCCCTGACAGAAATTTCTGTCAGGGGTTTACTGCTTATTTCTTTACGAAAGAGTTACAGTCAACACATTCAGGCTGTGTGGGGTTAGCCTCGTGAGTGCCGATTGAAACTGTGTCAAGTGTGCAGTAGTTGGAAGTGTTGCAGTGATACTTGCACTGTGAAACGCTGCAACGGATGCACTTATTTTCCTTATCACATGTCATTTTTTATATCACCTCCGCGTTAATTATTTTATCCACGCGGATAAATTATATTCATATTTGCTATTGAAAAACGTTTCAAACAATGGTATACTTACAGCAAGTATACTGAAATTATGAGGTGCTTTATGAGAAACAAATCAAACAAACATCTGGGCATTGAGATTGACCCTGAGCTTCACGCAAAGCTGAAATACATTGCAAAGTACGAGGGCAGAAGTATAAACGCACAGGTGCTTTACCTTGTCAGGCAGTGCATAAAAGAGTACGAAACCTTTGAAGGCAAAATAATAATTGAAGAAGAGTAAAAACAAGCCGTCATTCGTTTGAATGACGGCTTGTTTTTATTTTTTGCCGTTATTTAATGACGATTTTATGATATCAACCGATATCCTGCTGCTGAAAAATTTTACCGTGCCCGTAAGCCTTTGAATCGGAGTCGGGTTCCATTCCTCGGGCTTTGCGGGATTAATGCCTATACTTTTGAGCAGTGGTGTAATTTTTCTGAATCTTTTTTCAAATTCGGTTGAATTAAGATTTTCTTCTTTGCTCCAGCCGACCTCTGCTACTGCCGCAATACGCGGGAAGAACATATAGCAGAGCTTGTCAAAATCGCAGATGTATTCAGTCCATATCGGGGCTTCTACACCGATTACGTGCTTCTTCATAACGGGTGCAATTCCTTTAAGCACGGGGTTGAATCTGTAGGTCTTTCTAAGCGGTGTCATATGGTAGGGATAGTCGCAATAATAGTGGTAAAAATCACTTGTGATGACCTTGCCGCCGCGGTTTGCGTGACGCACGCTGTGCTTTTTGGGGTCAAGCCACATCTGAACAGTTGCCTCATCTGTCAGCTTGCCGCCTGCAAGGCTCTCGTTCCATACAGTTGCTTTTTTGCCGTGCTTTTCAAGGTGCTCAATAACCTGCTTTGTAAAGTGCCACTGAAGCTGTGCGAAGTTTTCAAACCCGAGCTCCTGCTTTTTTGCACTGCATTTGGGGCAGTTTTCCCAGCGGTTGTATTTAACCTCGTCACCGCCTATGTGGAATCGCTCATACGGGAAGAGCGGAATAATTTCGTCGAGCAATTCGTATACAAACGGCAGAGTGTTTTCATCACCTATGCACAGCACATCCTCAAAAATTCCCTGCCTTTTCTCTACGGGAATTTGGTTCTTGGTACAGGAAAGTTCAGGGTATGAGCTGATAAGTGCCGTCGTGTGACCGGGCAGGTCAATTTCGGGCACAATCTCAATAAATCTGTCTTTACAGTATTTGACAATTTCTCTTATTTCGTCCTGCGTGTAGTATCCTCCGTAGCGCTTGTCGGATTTTATCGGGCCGAAGTTGTCACCGTCACGCCAAGAGCCTTTTTCGTTTAAAAGCGGAAATTTTTTGCTTTCAATTCTGAAGCCCTGGTCGTCGCAAAGGTGCCAGTGCATTGTGTTGAATTTGAGCAGTGCCGCAGCATCAATAAGCTTTTTTATTTCATCAAGGCTCTGCATGTGGCGTGCACTGTCCAGCATAAATCCGCGGTATTCAAACCTCGGTCTGTCAATAATTTCCATACACTGTATTACAGTGCCTTCCATAAGTTGTTTCAGGGTCTGCTCTGCGTAAAAAATTCCCTTTTGGGTTTCGGCAATAAGTGTGATTGATTCGGGCTCGGCACGCAGAATATAACCCTCGTCACCTAATGCGGAATTTTTTTCAATCAGTCGGATTACGTTGCTTTTTCTTGCAACAATACCGCCGTTATATGTAATCTTTTCGGGAATCGGAACAACATTTATCATTTTTTTACTCCTATGTAGGGGGATTTTTATCCCCGCTAAAAATTAGTCCATATGGTTGTCGTGTGTGGTGATGACTGTTGCACCTGCAGACTCTGTGCGGAACAGCAGCGAGATGCACCAGATACCCGCAAGGGCGACAAGCGTGTAAACAATTCGGCTGGCTATGGAAGCCTGGCCGCCGAAAATCCATGCGACTATATCAAACTTGAAAAGTCCGATACTGCCCCAGTTGAGAGCACCTACAATTACCAGTGCAAGAGATGTTTTATCCAGCATTTTTCTCACCCCTTTTCAACCGTTGTACGGTCGGTAATAGCATTACCGAAAGGGTAAAAATTATGCATTAATAATGCGTTTTTAAAACGCAAATCATGCAAAATTTATTTTTGCAAATCATGATTTCGTAAGAAATCAAATCATGCCGCAAGGCAAATCATTTTTAATGCCTCGATAAAGTTGATACACAGAGTTAAGATAGCGGCACCGAAGAAAGTTTGTGCCGTTGTCTTTATGTCTTAATGCCTCGATAAAGTTGATACACAGAGTTAAGTCAGCGACACCGAGGAAAGTCAGAGCCATTGTCTTTGTGTTTTAATGCCTCGATAAAGTTGATACACAAAGTTAAGTCAGCGACACCGAAGAAAGTTTGTGCCGTTGTCTTTATGTCTTAATGCCTCAATAAAGTTAATACATAGAGTTAAGATAGCGGCACCGAAGAAATTTCAATCCATTTTCTTTATGCTTTAATGATTTGGCTTCGCCATGATTTCTCGCTTAACGCTCCGTGATTTGTTGCTTAAGCAACATGATTTGAATTGATAAATCAATTCATTGTAATATATTATTTTATGCATTTGCCATTGCCGAAACGGCTTTTCTCAGCAACTCAATCGGCTCGTCACCGGGTAGAATCTTGATTGCAATATACGGTTTTGCACCTTTTGCAACAATCGAAGCACGACCGCCCATTGTTGTAATCAGTGCGGCAACCTTGCTCATATCGGGTCGTTCAAGGTAGAGGTGAAGCACCTTCATCTTCTGGCCGATTTCGTAAATTCCGAGCTGTGCGGCAGAGTTACGCAGAAGCGAAACATTTATAAGTCCCGTTACGCTGGGCGGCGGGTCTCCGAAACGGTCAATAAGCTCATCAACAACGTCGTCGGCATCAGCTTCGTTTTTAATATCTGCAATTCTGCGGTACATTGCCAGCTTCTGCGGCACATTTGAAATGTATTTTTCGGGAATGTGTGCGTCAACACGCAGGTCGATAAGGCATTCCTTCGTAGGCTCGGTCGGCTCTTCGCCCTTCTCTTCACTGATTGCTTCACCAAGGAGTTTTACGTACATATCGTAGCCGACAGCCTCCATATATCCGTGCTGCTGTGCACCGAGCACGTTGCCTGCACCTCTCAGCTCAAGGTCACGCATGGCAATTTTGAAGCCGCTGCCGAATTCTGTAAATTCGCGTATAGCCTCAAGTCTGTGGGTTGCGATGTCGCTCAACTCCTTGCCGAGTGTGAAGGTAAAGTATGCACTTGCTCTTCGTGAGCTTCTGCCGACTCGGCCTCTTATCTGGTGGAGCTGTGCAAGACCCATTCTGTCAGCGTTTTCAATGATAAGTGTGTTTGCGTTGGGCACGTCGACACCTGTTTCTATAATCGTTGTGCATACGAGCACATCTGCTTCACCCTCAAGCATCTGTTGCCATACTTCGCTCAGCTCGTCCTCACTCATTTTTCCGTGACCTATTACGATTTTTGCATCGGGCAGAGCATCGTGAAGCCTTGCGGCACAGCGCTCAATATCGTCAACACGGTTGTGGATATAATAAACCTGACCGCCTCTGCGGATTTCACGCTCGATAGCCTGAGTTATAATGTCGAGGTCGTATTCGATAACATAGGTCTGTACCGGATGTCTGTCCATTGGTGCTTCTTCGATTGTTGACATATCTCTGATACCCGACATAGCCATATTGAGTGTACGCGGAATCGGGGTTGCGGACATCGTGAGTACATCGACTGCAGGATAAAGTTCCTTGAGCTTTTCTTTTTGCTCAACACCGAAGCGTTGTTCTTCGTCTATTATAACCAGACCGAGGTCTTTGAATTTAATGTCTTTTGAAATAAGTCTGTGCGTGCCGACAATTATGTCAAGCGAGCCTCTGCGGAGGTTTGCAAGAATTTTCTCCTGCTCCTTGGGTGTGCGGAAGCGTGATATCATATCACATTCAATCGGGAACGTGTCAAAACGCTTTTTGATTGTCTGGTAGTGCTGCATTGCAAGCAGAGTAGTCGGCACGAGTATTGCACACTGTTTGCCGTCGGCAACGCACTTGAATGCCGCACGCAGTGCAACCTCTGTTTTGCCGAAGCCGACATCACCGCAGAGCAGTCTGTCCATCGGGTGCGGCTTTTCCATATCACGCTTGATTTCGGCAATACAGCGAAGCTGGTCGTCGGTTTCTTCAAACTCAAACCTACGCTCAAAGTCACTCTGCATATCAATGTCGGGCGAGAATGCGTAGCCCTGAATACTAAGTCGCTTTGAGTAAAGGTTGATAAGCTCAGCTGCCATATCCTTAACGCTTGAGCGTACACGCGAGCGTGTTTTTGTCCAGTCGTCACTGCCGAGCTTGTTGAGCGAAACCGTCTTTGTTTCACTGCCGGGGCCGATGTATTTTGTGACAAGGTCAAGCTGTGTTACAGGTACGTAAAGCACACCGTCTTTAGCGTATTTGATTTTAATATAGTCCTTTATCATTCCGTCGGCATTCAGGCTGTTGATGCCGTCAAAAATGCCGATACCGTGCGTTGCGTGTACAACGTAATCGCCTCTGTGAAGCTCGTCAAGGCTGTTGAAGGTCTGTCCCTTGTTTTTCTTCTTGGCTTTTCTGAGTGAGCCGAGGTTTGCCTGCCTTGAGCCGTAGGTGATTACGATTACTTTTGCAGCAGGATACTCAAAGCCGAATGAAAGGCTGCCGTTGACAATGCTTACACAGCCTGCAGGAAATTCTGCAGGCTCAATGGGGAAGTACATTGCGTTGACGTTTTCATCCTGAAGCTCCTGAGTGAGCGATTTTGCCGCCTTGTCGGTGCCTGCAAACACAACGGCTCTGTAGCCTTTGGATATTGCAGGCCTTACATCTTCAATAAGGTCTGTCAGCTGACCTGTCCACGGCGGCAGCTGTCTTGCCGAAAGAGTTACAAGGTTTTTGACAGGTGTATCAAAACTGCCTCTGGGCAGGTTATCGAGATATACCGCGTGGCGTTTTTCATAAATTGAGGTAAGCTCTGCGAAGCTGAGAGCAAATCTGTCCATACCCTTGGAGAGCACGCCCTCTTCAAACATAGCTTTTATGTCTTCGTGCAGCAGTTTTTCGCTTGATTCTGCGTGTGTTTTGACAGCGGAGGTTTCGCATACAAACAGCATATAGCCCTCTGCGTGCTCAAACACGGTTGCACCGCCGTTGCCGAGCAAGGGCAAGTAACGGTCGAGCGATTCAATTCGCACACCGTTGCGTATTTTTTCTATATCTTCGTCAAGTAATGCCTTGGCTTTTACCGAGCCTTTGCCTTTGAGTGTAGCCTTATGCTGCTCGATAATTCCGATAAGCGACTCGGGACTTTCGTAAAGGATACCCGTTGCAGGTGTTATCATTACCTGACCTATCTGCTCGGTGCGTCGCTGTGTATCTGTTTCAAAATAGGCGATGCTGTCAACCTCTTCGCCCCACAGCTCAATTCTTACGGGGTTTTCGAGTGAGGGAGGGAAAATATCTATAAGTCCGCCGCGTATTGCAAACTGGCCTCTGCCCTCAACAAGCTCGCACCTTGTATAGCCTGCGGCAACAAGGTCGTCGGCAATCATATCAAGCGGAATTTCACTGCCGACATCTATTACCATTGTATTTCTGCGGAGAATGTGAGGCTCAATGGTGAGCTGAAGAGCTGCTTCTGCACTCATTACAACGGCTTCAACAGTTCCCTGTGCCATTGATGAAAGCACGCCGAGTCTCTGCTGTTCATAGTCGTGTGAGTGTGCCTGAGTCGGTCGGAAGCTGAAGTCACCTGCAGGGTAGAGTGCGGCGGCTGTGCCCATAGATGCAAGGTCATTTCGCAGCTTTGTTGCCGAGCTTTCGTCGGGTGTTATGATCAGGGCTTTTCTCTTTTTTTCGGCACAGAGCGAGTGAATAAAATGTGCCTTGTGTATGTGAGAAAGGCCGAGCACACCCATAGGCAACATCCTTTTGTCTATTGCCCTTGACAGCTCTTCGTATTCAAATAATCCTTTTGTAAAATTAGCTATGCCTGACATTTTGCCTCCTGAAAAAGTGCAACGGTTTCATTTTGAATTATTAATGTGTTTTGAAAAAACACAAATCATGCAAAATTTATTTTGCAAATCATGATTTTGTAAAAATCAAATCATGCCGTAAGGCAAATCATATTTTTAATACCTCAATAAAATCGATACACAAAGCAAAGATTGCAGCACCGAGGAACGTTATGCCATTATCTTTGTGCTTTTATGATTAGCTGCCGCATGATTTGGCTTTCAGCCATGATTTTTCGCTTTTGCTCAATGATTTGAATTGATAAATCAATTCATTTTTTATGATTAAAAACGCCGAAAGGCAGGGAATGGCATTACCACCCCCTGCGGTATTGTTTTAATGTGTTTGACAAAACACAAATCACGCAAAATAAAATTTTGCAAATCATGATTTTGTAAAAATCAAATCATGCCGTAAGGCAAATCATATTTTTAATGCCTCGATAAAGTTGATACACAAAGTTAAGTCAGCGACACCGAGGAAAGTCAGAGCCATTGTCTTTATAATTTAATGATTTGGCTTCGCCATGATTTCTCGCTTATTGCTCCATGATTTGTTGCGTTGCAACATGATTTGAATTGATAAATCAATTCGTTTTTTAATGGCTGAATTTGCTCATAGCTTCGTCGATTTTGCCGTTTGTAAGAAGCTCGAGTGCTTTGCAGGCTTTTTCCATTGCCTGCTTCATCTGCGGAATTTCGTCTTTGGTAAAGCCGGAAAGCACATAATCCGCAAGGTCAAAGTCCGGGTGCGGTTTTTCGCCTACACCGAGCTTGATTCTCGGGAAGTTATCGCTTCCGAGGTGCTGAATAATACTCTTTATGCCGTTATGTCCGCCTGCACTTCCCTTGCGTCTGATACGAAGACCGCCGCAGGGCAGTGAAATATCGTCAAAAATTACGATTACGTTTTCGGGCGGTATCTTGTAAAACCTGCAGGCTTCGCCTACTGCTTCACCGCTGAGATTCATAAATGTCTGCGGCTTCATCAGCAGGCAACGTGTGCCGCCTACATCAGCTTCGCAAACGGTTGATTTGTATTTTATTTTGTTTATTTTCACGCCGAGCTTGTCACTGAGCATATCCATACAAAGCCAGCCTGCGTTGTGACGTGTGTTTTCATACTGCTTTCCGGGGTTGCCCAGACCTACTATCAGGTATTCGGGACCGCCGGAGAAGGTTTTCTTTTTGAATATCATTCGTTTGTGTAACCTCTGTATGTCAGATTCGGGGGTTTATACATTAAATCTGAAGAGTACGATGTCACCGTCCTGCATAACGTACTCCTTGCCTTCGCTTCTTACAAGGCCTTTTTCCTTAGCGGCTGTCATTGTGCCGCAAGCCATAAGGTCGTCAAAAGCAACAACTTCGGCACGGATGAAACCGCGCTCAAAGTCGCTGTGGATTTTACCTGCAGCCTGCGGAGCCTTTGTGCCGCGCTTGATTGTCCATGCTCTTACCTCGGGCTTGCCTGCTGTGAGGTAGGAGATAAGGCCGAGCAGGTTGTAGCTTCGCTGGATGAGAAGGTCAAGACCGCCCTGCTCAATGCCAAGGTCGGAGAGGAACATCTCTTTTTCTTCTTTGTCGAGTGAAGCTATTTCAGCCTCAAGCTCTGCACATATCGGAAGCACCTCGGAGCCTTCTGCCTTTGCGATTTCGCATACCTTTACATAACCTTCGTTCTTGTCAAGGCCGTCAACAAAGTCCTCTTCGCTCATATTGCAGGCATAGATTACGGGCTTTGCTGTAAGCAGAGTTGACTGGGAAAGAATTTCTTTTTCATTTTCGTCGCACTCAATGTTACGTGCGGGTGTGCCTTCTTCAAGCTCAGCCTTTACGCGCTTGAGGAATTCAAGCTCTGTTGCAAGAGTTTTGTCACCCTTCATAGCTTTTGCAGTGCGGTCGATACGGCGCTCAATCATCTCAATATCGGAGAAGATAAGCTCAAGGTTGATTGTTTCAATATCGCGCATCGGGTTGATGCTGCCGTCAACGTGAATAATATCGTCATTGATAAAGCAGCGTACAACGTGTACGATTGCGTCAACCTCACGGATGTTTGCAAGGAATTTATTACCGAGGCCTTCGCCCTTTGATGCACCCTTTACAAGACCTGCGATATCGACAAACTCGATAACTGCGGGAGTGTACTTGTCGGGGTTGTACATTTCGGCGAGCTTGTCAAGTCTGCTGTCAGGTACGTTGACAACGCCGATATTAGGCTCGATTGTGCAGAATGCGTAGTTTGCAGACTGTGCACCTGCATTTGTAATTGCGTTGAAAAGTGTGCTCTTGCCTACATTGGGCAAGCCTACAATACCGAGTTTCATTGTGTTTTCACCAAGCTGTCTTTTGCGACAGTCCTTTCTCTATTCAAAATTATAACAGTGACAATTATAAACGAAATTATCATTATACAGAATGTTCTGTAGCCCGAAGCCCATACCGTCGGCGAGAAGCCCATAAGCATTCTTGATGCCATACCTGCAGCGAGCACCGTGTATGACGCAAGGGTGAGCGATTTGCTCTTTATGATGTGTGCAACCGTGTACAGTACGCATATAAGTACGGCTGCAAAAAGAATATCAAACAAAGGAGAAAACAGGTACTCTGCCTTGGTCAGACGGAAATTTTTTATACTTTCAATCGGCTTTACGGCGTTGTACACCGCACAGATTACCGAAAAAGCAACAGGCACAAGTGAAGCAATCCGTGCCGAAATGAGAACTTTCTTTTTGAATGAAATAACGGCAAGAAAAACCGTAAATGCAAGGAATGCGGCAAGGGGTACTCTTAAAGCTATTGTAAGTCCGTGCATTGTGGAAGAAAACCCAAGCTCAATTTTTTGTAATACATTAAGCTCATTGAATTCGGGAAAGTAACGCCCGATTTCACGCACCATACGCGAATTTTCCTGTGAGGTGTTACCGAAATATGCATAGAGCACACCGAAAGCACTGATTGCAAGCTGAATAAGAGGGTAAATATGAAACCTCTTTTTTATAAAAAACAGATAGGCACAGCCTATAAGAAGCGATGCTGTAAGCACAGCCGACATCTGCTCCATATTTATTGCGTAAACTATAAGCGGTATGCCTGCGATAAGAGTAAAAACGGGCACTTTTTTGCCTGCTGCAATATTCTGAAAAATATACAGCGACACTATACCGAATGTGACGGGCCAGAGGTAGTTGACCGTTGTTGCAATAAAGCCTGCATCAACTATAGCCATTGTCGGAATTGCAACTGCAACGCATACGAAATACCTTATCCATACAGACCTTACGGAAAGGAGTTTTGACAGGGTTGAAGCAAGTAACGTCAGTACGCATGGATTGAGAAGCCGCCATAAAATATTGTATTTGTTGAATATGTATGTCATCGTGTCGGTCAGGATTCGGCTGCTGCCGTAAAGAAACTGACTCAGCGGCAGTGCAGCCTCGGCACTGAATACCGCATCATCGCCCCACTTGAGCGGCAGGAAGAGATGAATGATAAAAGTAACCGCCAAAAATATAAAAAACGGATTGCTTCTTTTGAGAAAACTTATCACTAATACACCTCATTCGCATACTAATCCATTATAACTATCTAATTATATATGCTTTTAAAAGAAAGTGCAAGTGAAATTTGATATTTTGCGATAAAACCGCAGCATTGACAAGAACACCTGATAGGTATTATAATAATTAAAAATATATCGGGATCGGGAGTGGAACGGATGAAGGCACGCAAGGAACTATTTGATAAGGCAGTAAAGCTTGTTTCGGAGCATTCTGCATTTTCGGGTACAAAGGAAGAATCTCTGCGCTACGTGCTTGCCGGTGAAGATGTTCTGCTCAGGGAGGTTTCCAAGGGTCAGCAGGTTTTCCCCTGTTACGGGGTGAAAAAAGCGGTTGTACTCATCCTTACAGGCGGTTGCCATATTTGTAAGGACAGAAAAATTGTTGAAACAAAAAACGACGGCTATATTTTTGGCATAGAGACGCTTTATTTATCGGCGGACTGTGAGTTTTCACTTATGGCTGCACAGGACAGTAAGATAGTTTTTATAAAAAAACCGGCTGTGGATTGGCTTTTGCAGGATGATTTTTCGGCAGTGAAAAGCTATCTTGGATTTTTGTCTGCTGAAATAAACGATATGTCAGAGCAAAACATCGGACTTAAAAAAGCAAGTGCCGAAAGTAAGCTTGCCGGTTATCTTCTTTCCCGTCCGCGCAACTCAAAAGGTGAGGTTTCTTTGCCGCAGGATATATTAAGGCTCTCAAAGCAGTTGGAGATTGATAAAAACACACTTTTCAAAGCGATTGAAGCTTTAAATGCCCGGGGTGTGATTGCGTTTAACGGCAGTGCCGTTTGCATAGCAGATGAGGAAAAGCTGAAAAGCTTTATATAAAATTCACAGCACTGACACCAAAACACTTTATTTTTATTAAATAATAGAGTATAATGATATTTTGAACGCATAAGTTTAACGTAAGGAAGGTAAACAAATGTCTATTTTTAAAAAGATTTTCGGTGACTATTCATCAAAGGAGCTGAAGAGAATTACTCCTCTCAAGGATAAGGTGCTTAAGCTCGAGGATGAGTATTCAAAGCTCAGTGATAAGGAGCTTCAGGCAAAGACTCCCGAATTCAAAGCAAGACTCGAAAAGGGTGAGACCCTTGACGATATTCTGCCTGAGGCATTTGCCGCCTGCCGTGAGGCTGCGTGGCGTGTGCTTAAGCAGAAGCATTACCCTGTACAGATCCTCGGCGGTATCGTGCTCCATCAGGGCAGAATTGCCGAAATGAAAACAGGTGAAGGTAAAACTCTTACAACTACTCTCCCTGCCTACCTCAATGCTCTGAGCGGCAAGGGTGTGCACATTGTTACCGTTAACGATTACCTTGCACGCCGTGACTCTGAATGGATGGGTAAGGTTTATCGCTTTATGGGTCTTACAGTCGGCCTTATTGTGCACGATTGCAGTAATAAAGAGCGCCGTGAGGCTTATGCGGCAGATATCACATACGGCACAAACAACGAGATGGGCTTTGACTATCTTCGTGACAATATGGTGCAGTATAAAGAGCAGCGTGTGCAGCGCGGTCACAGCTTTGCTATCGTCGACGAGGTTGACTCAATCCTTATCGATGAGGCAAGAACTCCGCTTATCATTTCCGGCAGAGGCGAAGCTTCAACCCAGCTTTACGACCTTGCCGACAGATTTGCAAAGTCACTCAAGATGGTAAAAGTACGTGAGGTTGACAGTAAGAAGGAAACCTTTGAATCCGTTGCTGATGACGGCGACTACGTTGTTGACGAAAAAGCACGCTCCGCAACATTGACAAAGAGTGGTGTCGAAAAGGCAGAGCGTTACTTCAACGTCGAAAATCTTATGGACGGTACAAATCTCACAATCCAGCATCACATCAACCAGGCAATCAAGGCTAACGGTGTTATGCGCCGCGATATCGACTACGTTGTAAAAGACGGCAAAGTTCTTATTGTTGACGAGTTTACAGGCCGTATTATGCTCGGCAGACGTTATAACGAAGGTCTGCACCAGGCTATTGAAGCCAAAGAGGGCGTAAAGGTTGAGCACGAAAGCAAAACTCTTGCTACCATCACATTCCAGAACTACTTCCGTATGTTCGACAAGCTTTCAGGTATGACAGGTACTGCCAAAACAGAGAGTGTTGAATTCCAGGAAATCTATAACCTCGACGTTATCGAAGTGCCCACAAACAAACCTATGGCACGTAAGGATAACCCCGATGTAATATATAAGACAGAGCCTATCAAGTTTAAGGCAATCCTCGACAGAATCGAAGCCTGCCACGCAAAGGGTCAGCCCGTGCTTGTAGGTACAATTTCAATCGAAAAGTCCGAGGTGCTCAGCCACCTTCTCAAGAAGAGAGGCATCAAGCATCAGGTGCTCAACGCAAAGTTCCACGAGAAGGAAGCTGAAATTATCGCTCAGGCAGGTAAGTTCGGTGCTGTTACAATTGCTACAAATATGGCAGGCCGAGGTACCGATATCAAGCTCGGCGGTAATGAGGAATTCCTTGCAAAGAGCGAAATGCGTCGTATGGGCTACAGCGAGGAATTGATTGCCGAGGCAACAGGCTTTGCCGATACGGATAACGAAGAAATCCTCGAAGCACGTAAGACATATACAGAGCTTGAGGCTAAATATAAGGCAGAAATTGCCGAGGAAGCAGAGCAGGTACGACAGGCCGGCGGTCTTTATATTATCGGTACCGAGCGTCACGATTCACGCCGTATCGATAACCAGCTCCGTGGCCGTTCAGGCCGTCAGGGCGACCCCGGTGAAAGCCAGTTCTTCCTCAGCTTTGATGACGATGTAACACGTCTTTTCGGCGGTGAAAGAGCACAGATGATGCTTGAGCGTCTTAATGCTCCCGAGGATATGCCGCTTGATACCAAGATTTTCTCCAACATCGTTGAAAACGCACAGAAAAAGGTTGAAAGCCAGAACTTTGCAATCCGTAAGAACGTTCTTCAGTATGACGATGTTATGAATCAGCAGCGTGAGCTTATCTATACCCAGCGCAATCAGGTGCTTGACGGTGATGAGCTTAAGTCCAAGATGACCAAGATGCTGGGCGACAGTATCGGCGATATGGTAGACCTTTATCTTCCTGCAGAGGCTGAGCCGAAGGATTGGAGCGTAGATGCTCTCCGTCAGTATTTCCTCGGTTGGCTCATAACAGAAGACGATTTTGCCGACGGTATTGATGACCGCGATGAGGCAAAAGAGCTTCTTATGAAACGCGGTGAAGAACGCTATGCTGCAAGAGAAGAGGAGCTCGGCGAGCTTATGCCGCTTCTTGAGCGTAAGGTGCTTCTCGATAATGTTGATGCAAAGTGGATGGATCACCTCGACGCTATGGATGAACTCAAGCGCGGTATAGGTCTGCGTGCATACGGTCAGAAGGACCCCGTTGTTGCTTTCCGTTTCGAAAGCTACGATATGTTTGACGATATGACCGCACAGATAAGACACGACACAATCCGTATGCTCCTCACAGTCAAAGTAAAGACAGAGGAAGATACAAAGCGTGAGCAGAAGGTCAAAGAGGTTGCAACAAACGCAGGCGGCGATAATACAGACAAGAAGCGTCCCGTACGCAAGTCTGCGAGCGAAAAGGTCGGCCCGAATGAGCCTTGTCCCTGCGGCAGCGGCAAGAAGTACAAGAAGTGCTGCGGCTCACCCGCTGCACGTGCCCAGCAGAAATAATTTATAAACACAAAAAACGGTGAAGGGGCAGCATGACTGTCTCTTCTCTGTTTAAATAAAGAGGTTATCCTTATGTATCAGAATCTTGTTGATTTTTTCAAAAATAAAAGTGTTCTTATACTCGGTCTGGGCAGAGAGGGCAGGGCAACTCTTGCTTTCTTGCGCCGTTACTATCCCGATATGAAAATTACTGTTGCCGATAAAAATCCCGTAAAGGTTGAGGATGACAATGTCACTCTAATCTGCGGTGAAAATTATCTCGACTGTATAAATGATTTTGATATCGTTATGCAGAGCCCCGGTATATCACTGCGTGATGTTAAAATTGAAGAGGGTACAACCGTTACGGGCGAAATGGATTTATTCCTGCGTTTCGTGCCCTGCAAAAAAATCGGCATCACAGGCACAAAGGGTAAGACTACTACTACAACTCTGGTCTACCGTATGCTTCAGGCAGGCGGCGTGCCCAGTATGATTATGGGCAATATCGGCACACCTGTTTTTGAAAGCCTTGATGAAATCGAAGGTAAGGTTGCCGTTATTGAAATGAGCTGTCATCAGCTCGAGTTTTCTCACGCTTCCCCCGATATTGCTATTTTTACAAACGCATATCCCGAGCATCTCGACCATTATAACGGCTTCGAGGGCTATATCGGTGCAAAGCTGAATATTATACGCTATCAGAGTGAAGATAATCTCTTTATCTCCAATGCAGACCAGCTGCTTGAGTCGGTTGTAGGTGACCTCAGTTTTGTGCGCTCACGCAGAGTGAATGTCAGCAGTAAGGCATACGAAAACGATGAGTTTTTCCGTAAGCTCACCACTCTTACCGAAGCACTTCCGGGTGAGCATCAGTGGCAGGATATTTTCTTTGCCGTGGCGGCAGTGCGTGAATTCGGTGTCAGCGACGAAGCTATAGAAAAAGCTGTCAGCGAATTCGGCGGTATCGAGCACAGACTTGAAAAGTTTGCCGTCAAAAACGGTATCAGTTTCTATGATGATGCGATTGCAACAATTCCCAATGCAGTTATCGGCAACGTAAAGGCACTGGGCAACGTCGGCACGCTTATCATCGGCGGTATGGACAGAGGTCTTGATTATTCTCAGTTTGTTGTCGAGCTTATGACCGCACCGATTGATAATCTTATCTGTATGCCCGAAACGGGTTATAATATTGCAGATGAGCTTGAGGCAAAGGGATGCACGCTCAATATCGTGCGCTGCGAAACTCTTGAAGAGGCTGTTGAAAAAAGCTTTGAGCTGACAGCTTCGGGCAAAGCCTGCCTGCTTTCTCCTGCGGCGGCAAGCTATAACCGTTACCGCAATTTTGAGGAGAAGGGCAACGCTTTCAAAAAGATGGTGGCTGACTATGCAGGCTGAATATCTTATTGAAAACGAAAAGGCGATAGGTCTTGAAATAGATTCGCTTACTGCCGAAAATCCGCAGGCGGCACTTGAAAAAGTGCTCGTTATTTTAAAAGAAAACGAAGAGCTTTTTTCTCATTCAAGGGCGGTCAGTGCCTGCCTTGCAAGGCTTGTCAGCCGCTACCTTATGCACCGTAAAAATAAGGATAATATGGTGCGTGTTATTGCAGAGAATGAGTATCTTCGCCGCGTTTATTTCGGCAGACTTAATACATATAAGTATTCGCTTATCTTTACCGCCAAGCGTGTTATGCGCAAGGGTGATGTTGACTTGAGCCGAGAGCTGATTGAGCTTATAAAAAATAACCCCTACCGTGACGATATGGCAGAGGATTACAGCGAGCGTTTTTCGTGGCGGTTTATAGCCAAAAAAATCCTCGACTCGCAGGAAGAATACCTGAAGCTTTCGGATGAAATTGTTGAACTGCTGAATCAGTGAAAAACAGAGGCTAACACTTTCCTCGGTGTCTCAATGTACGATAGCATAGCAGCTTTATTGAGGTAATAAAAAGACAGAGACTAACACTTTCCTCGGTGTCTCAATGTACGATAGCATAGCAGCTTCATTGAGGTATTAAAAATGATTTGCTTCGCATGATTTGATTTTTTACAAAATCATGATTTGCAAAATAGATTTTGCATGATTTGCGTTTTTTAAACGCATTAATAACGAAAAGACAGAGGCAGAAACTTTCCTCGGTGTCTCAATGTACGATAGGCAATCAACTTTATTGAGGTAGTAAAAATGCAGAAGATGATGAGCCATATGCGCTCGGCAATGGAAAAATACAATATGATAACTGCGGGCGACCGTGTTGCTGTAGGGCTTTCGGGCGGCAAAGACAGCACGGCTATGTTAGTTGCGCTCGCAAATATCAGGCGATTTTATCCCGAGCCGTTTGAGCTTGTCGCAATCTCGCTTGACCCGTGCTTCGGCGGCGAAGAAACGGATTTTTCTCCGCTTGAGAAGCTTTGTGGTGAGCTTGGAGTCGAGTACATAATCAAGCGTACGGAGCTTGGTAAAATAATTTTTGAAACACGTAACGAAAAAAATCCGTGCAGCCTCTGTGCGAAGATGCGGCGCGGTGCACTTCACGATGCGGCTAAGGCAGCAGGCTGTAATAAGGTCGCACTCGGCCACCATATGGACGATGCGGCAGAAACTTTTATGATGAATCTGCTTAACGGCGGTCATATAGGCTGCTTTTCTCCTGTAACATATCTTTCACGCAAAGATATTCACGTTATCAGACCTATGATATTCTGCAGGGAAAGTGAGCCTGCACGAATCTGCCGCAGGATGGAGCTGCCCGTTGTCAAAAGCCGCTGTCCTGCAGACGGTGTGACGGAGAGGGAGAGTATGAAACAGCTGCTCTCTGGCTATGAAAAAAAGTACGGCGATATCCGCTCTAAAATAATAGGAGCGATGCAAAGAAAAGGAATTGACGGTTGGGGGTATAAAAATGAGGAAGATTGAAGCAATTTTATTCGATATGGACGGAGTTCTTGTTGACTCTGAAATTCCGCTTATGAAGTGCTGTATAAAGCACCTTAAGGAAAAGTACGGAATAGATGCAAAGCTTGAAGATTTCAACGATTTTGTCGGTATGGGTGAGGATGCCGCAATCGGCGGAGTTGTTGAGAAGAACGGCGGTACATATCTGCCGCAGATGAAGGATGAGTGCTACGAAATTTATATTCAGCTTGCAGGCACTATTGTCGATGCCGCACCGAATATGAGCACTGTTCTTCCCGAGCTTAAAAAGAAATACCGCCTTGCGGTTGCATCGTCTGCAGACAGACGCAAGGTTGTTACAAATATAAATGTGCTCGGTGTTGAAGAGAGCGTGTTTGATTCGGTAATCACGGGCAGTGACATTACCAACAAAAAGCCCGACCCCGAGATTTATCTCAAAGCGGCGGCTTCTGTCGGCGTTGCACCCGAAAACTGTATGGTTGTTGAGGACGCTGTTGCAGGTGTGCTCTCAGGCAAAGCAGCAGGCTGTTACGTTGTAGGTGTCAAAGGCAGCTTCGGAAAGGACGAGCTTATTGCCGCAGGTGCAGACGCTTACGTCGACACAACCTGCGATATAGTTGACATACTCGCCGAGTTTTGATAAAATTTAAATACAAAATTAAAGGAGAATAAAATATGAAAAAAATAGTTTCTTTTATTCTTGTAACAATACTTCTTTTCAGCCTTTCTGTCGGTGCTAACGCAGTTGACCTCAGCGCTCAGATTAAGGACCTGCGTGCAAAATTTCAGGCAGGTGAAGGCCCCGTTGCAGGCGACTACTCAGTAGACTATATGTATTACTCACCAGTAAAGTCCGGCGATACCAAGAAATATCCGCTTGTCGTATGGTTCCACGGTCTGGGCGACGGTAACTACGCAGGCGAGCAGATTGATAAAAACTATGTTGCTTTCTGGGCAAGTGAAGAGTATCAGGGCCGTTTCGGCAACGTAGACGGTGCGTTTATTCTTGCAATCCGCTCACGTGAAGAGATGGGTAACACTTGGGACAACTCAATGATTTTACCTGCGCGTGCCGCAATTGACGATTTTATAGCAAAGAATAAGAATAATATAGACCTTAGCAGAATTTATGCCGGCGGTTATTCAATGGGCGGTAAGATGGTTTATAAAATGGCTGTTGCATACCCCGAAATGTTTGCCGCAATCTTTCCGATATGCCCTGCATGGTCGCCCTCAAAGACTCAGGCTGAACTGATTAAGAATATCCCTGTATGGCTTACATCAAGCAGCAAAGACCCGATTGTAAACTATAAAAACAGCGTTGTACCCGGCTGGAACAATGTCTGTGCAACAAGTGCTGTTGCGGCTGATTGCAGGTTTACAACTCTTGGTACAGCACGTATGGGCGACGGTACACCCTGCAAGAGTAATCACTATGCATGGTTTGCTGTAAATAACGATATGTTCGGTTATGACGGCAAAGCGTATCCCGATTCTTCAACTGTTGACGGCACAGGTAAGGCAGTTAATCTTACAAGCCCCAACGGTATGATTTCCTGGCTTTATTCCCATACATCCGATTTTGACGGTGCAAAGGCAACTGATATGGGTAACCTCGAAGGTCAGGGCGACGGCGGCATTATGGTGCTCATTTTTGACTATTTCCACTACGTAATCGAGTTCCTCAAGAAAATTCTTGCAATGTTCGGTGTCAGCTTAACCGCATAAAATAAATCAACCGCACTGCGTAGTTGTTGTACGCAGTGCGGTTTTTTGATGCGTGAAACAGTAATTCAAGCTGGAAATTGAGGATATAAACAATGCGTTTTGCAGAAACGCAAATTATGTAAAATTATTTTTGCAAATCATGATTTCTCGCTTTGCTCCGTGATTTGAATTGATTAAAATCAATTCATTATTTGCTTTGCAAATTCCGATTTCAAGAGATGTCGTGCTTCGCTTTTGAAGGTTTTTCCGTGTTAAATCATTCCCGAAAACACCGAATAGGTATCCAGAAAATCCAACAGCTTTATTCCTGTCATTGATTTGCAGGTAATATCATCCAATGAATGCGTGCCGTCATGAAGTGTAAAGAGTGCGGTCGCCTTTTCAATATATCTTCCGTCGGAATCCGTATATGCAAACTCTACATCAAAAGTGCCAACTGTTGCATATTCACCCTTTCTGTTAGTCGGTGTAATAATCACAGTAAATGTTTCCGTCTCTTCTCCCGAGGACTTTTTCATAAGAACATATTGCGTGCTGTCTATAACTTGCCACGAGGCATTTTCCTTAGGGCTTTTTGCTGTGAGCGTTACGTCAATTGTCTGACATTCCTCGGCAGAATAAAATACAGGCTCGTAAATTTTGTAGCCGTTGTAGCCGTAATACACCTTTTGATTTCCGTTTTTGTCGGTGAAAACAAGATCCATCAAATCGCCTTGCAGCTCATCTTCATTCTTTACAAAAAACTCATTTTTCAAATCAATCGTTCCTCTGCTCTCAAAAACAAAAACCTGTTCGCCGTCACGAATTTCGGTTTTTACAAGCTCAATGTTGGGATCGTCAACGTTGTCATATTCCCATACAATTCCTTTTTCTTCATCGTAGGGCAAAGCAATTTCAGCAGTAGGGTAGCCGAAAAGAGCACCTGAAATACCGCTAAAAAACACCTCAAGAAAAGCCATTGGAATGATGAATACCAATAATATAGATGCACCCATTTTTAATCTCCTTTCGTAGCGGAATCTATCCGTTCTTTGTTTGCATTATAGCAAACTAACAGAGTATCAACAAGCAAGTAGGCTTTACATTTTGGCAAAAAGAGCAAAAAATGAGATGCAAACCGAAGTTTACATCTTAAAATATACCGTGCCGAAAGGCGCATATCGAATCCCTATTCTTGATTATACAAACAAAAAAGCAGCATCTCTAACGAGATACTGCTTTTTTCTGTATAAAGTCTACGAAAAAGATATTTTGGGCAATCTTTAATAAGGATTCGAACGCAAACGCAAAATCACGGCATAGCCGTGGATATCATCAATTCCGAAGGAATTGCATATCACCAACACGAAGTGTTGTATATCATCAAGCCGCAGATAGATGCACGCTAAAGCGTGATGAGATACAGCCCCAAAGGGGCTGATGATATGCCAAGCCTGCGGCTTGAATAAAAAATTCGACAAGTCGAAACTTGTCGAATTTTTTGGCTGGGGCACAAGGACTGGACATCGACACCGACGATT
>JAFXCH010000057.1 GCA_017516485.1 Clostridia bacterium | reverse complement strand
CCTTAGCAGCCTTTTCAGCAGCGCTCTGTGCTGCGAAAGGAGTAGACTTTTTAGAGCCACGGAAACCGAGTTCACCGGCTGAAGCCCATGAAAGAGCGTTGCCCTGTGTGTCGGTGATTGTAACTATTGTGTTGTTGAAGGTTGACTGGATATGGGCTGCACCACGTTCAATGTTTTTCTTTTCGCGACGACGACGTGTTGTCGCTTTCTTAGCAGTAGCCATTAAAGTTTACCTCCTACTTATTTCTTCTTGTTTGCTACGGTTCTCTTCGGACCCTTACGTGTACGAGCGTTAGTTTTTGAACGCTGACCTCTTACAGGTAAGTTTTTGCGGTGACGAAGACCACGATAGCTTCCAATTTCAATAAGTCTCTTAATATCCAATGCAACGGTACGACGACGGTCACCTTCTACCTGAAGGTTGTGGTCGATATACTCACGAAGCTTGGAAATATCTTCTTCTGTAAGATCCTTAACGCGTACATCAGGATCGATGCCTGTGTCTTCAAGAATCTTTTTAGATGTTGTAAGACCAATACCGTAAATATAAGTAAGTCCTATTTCAACTCGCTTATTATTAGGAAGGTCAACACCAGCAATACGTGCCATTTATCAAAGCACCTCCATATTTGTTGTTGCGACAGTCGGGGTTAATTAACCCTGACGCTGCTTGTGCTTGGGATTCTCACAGATAACCATGATTCTACCCTTGCGCTTAATGATTTTGCATTTTTCGCAAATCTTTTTTACAGAAGGTCTGACTTTCATTTGGATTTTACCTCCTTAAAATTTAGGGGTATGATTTAAATCATACTATTTTCTGTCTTATTTTGAACGCCAAGTAATGCGTCCTTTTGACAGGTCGTACGGTGACATCTCAACTGTAACCTTATCTCCGGGAAGTATGCGTATAAAATTCATACGAAGCTTACCTGAGATGTGAGCAAGTATTTGATGTCCACCTTGAATTTCTACCTTGAACATTGCGTTAGGCATTGCTTCAACAACGGTGCCTTCAAGTTCAATCATATCTGATTTTGACATTACATTTCCTCCTCATAAGTGCTGCAAAACTCTTTTAAAGCGTTGCGAATCGCACGATTGGTTTCAAGCTGTTGTGCTTTAAGATAAGCGTTGGTGAGTTTTAGATGCTTCGGGTTCTTGCGCTTTGGGCGCGTGAGCCGCCGCTCTTTTCCATCACACACTAACAGATAGTTTTCGGTCTCCTTAACTATTACCATCACTTTTGTCTTATCTCTACCCGCGTTTGATATTACTACTCTACCTACCATATTGCACCTCAGGGTTTAGTCATAATCTGGGGTCCATCCGGAGTAATTACAATAGTATGCTCAAAGTGAGCAGATAAAGAGCCGTCTTTTGTAAGCACCGTCCAGCCGTCAGGCATAATTTTTACGTCATAATGTCCTACGTTTATCATAGGCTCTATGGCGAGTGTCATGCCAGGCATAAGACGAATTCCTCGTCCTTGAGTGCCAAAATTAGGTACTTCGGGGGCTTCGTGAAGCTGTGTGCCTATGCCGTGACCGACAAACTGACGCACAACCGAATATCCCCTTTTTTCGACATACTGCTGAATAGCAGCGCCTATATCACCCAATCTGCCGCCGGACACCGCCGCCGAAATGCCTTCGTAAAGGCTTTCCCTTGTAGTATCCATCAGCCGCTTTGCCTCTGCAGAAACATCTCCGCAGGCAAAAGTGGCGGCATTATCGCCGTGATATCCCTCAAACTTTGCACCCAAATCGATTGACACGATGTCGCCCGCCTGAATAACACGTTTTTTTGAGGGTATGCCGTGAATTACCTCGTTGTTGATTGATATACATGCGGTTGCAGGATAGCCGTTGTAATTTTTAAAGTTAGGAACTGCGCCCTGACTTAAAATATACTTTTCGGCTATTTTGTCAAGCTCGGCTGTCGTAACACCCGGCTCTACCGCACTGCCTGCTAATTTTAATGCTTCGGCCGATATTCTGCAAGCTTCTCGCATTACTTTAAGCTCGCGGCCGGTTTTAAGGACTATCATAGCTTATATCTCCGACAAAGTGTCGAGCACCAACTTGGTTGTGTCCTCAACCTTTGGCTGACCCTCTACGGTAATCAGCTTGCCCTGGTTTTTGTAATAGCTTTTGAGTGGCTCGGTCTGCTTATGGTAGATATCGAGTCTATCAAGCACAGTGTCGGGCTCATCATCTTTACGGATAATAAGTGGAGCGCCACAACCGTCACAAATTCCCTCTGTTTTTGGCTTTTTATACTCGGTGTGATAGCTTGCGCCACACTTTTCACAAACACGGCGGCCTGACATACGTTTTACGATTTCACGATCGCTAACTTCTAAAGATAGCGCAGCGTCAATGCTAACGTTCATGCTGTCAAGCGCTTCGGCTTGTGGAATTGTGCGTGGAAAGCCATCAAGTATAAAGCCATTTTGGCAATCGTCTTCGGCAAGACGTTCCTTAATGATGCCGATTACGACATCATCCGGAACCAATCTGCCGCTGTCGATATAAGCCTTAGCCTTTAAGCCCATCTGTGTACCGTTTTTAAGTGCAGCACGAATAATGTTGCCGGTCGAGATGGTAGGAATATTGTATTTTTCAGAGATTACCTCTGCCTGAGTACCTTTACCGGCACCAGGTGCTCCTAAAAGTATGAGCTTCATTATAATACTCCTTAATCTAAGAATCCCTTATAATGACGCATCATCATCTGAGACTCAAGATTGTTTACTGTGTCAAGTGCAACACCAACCATAATAAGTACGGATGTACCACCAAGTGAAATGTTGATACCACCAACGTTACCTACAACGATAGGAAGAATTGCGATTACGCTCAAGAAGAGAGCGCCCATCAAGGTTATTCTTGACAAGATTTTTGAAATAAAATCGGAAGTGGGCTTGCCTGGACGAATACCAGGAACCGCGCCGCCGTTTTTACGGAGATTGTTTGCCATTTCTACGGGATTAAACTGAATTGTTGCATAGAAGTAAGCAAATGCAATAATCATTACAAAGTAAATCACTGCGTAGAAGATACCTTGTGTTGTGAAAAGTGCCATTGCATCTTTCCAGAAAGGTAAATCAATCATATTTGTGTCAGTAAAGCTCAAAATCATTGTTGGGAGCATCAAGATTGATGATGCAAAGATTACAGGCATTACACCAGACATATTAACCTTGATCGGAATATGTGTGTTCTGACCACCGTACATCTTGTTACCAACAACACGTTTTGCATACTGAACAGGAATACGACGTTCTGCATGTGTCATCCAAACGATGAATGCGATAACAGCCAAGAATGCAATAACGATACCAATTACTGCAACGTATTGTTCTTGCTGCCAGTATAACAACAATGCTTCTGCTGCTTGAGGTCCGCGAGAAAGAATACCCGCGAAAAGCAATACTGAAATACCGTTGCCGATACCTTTAACGTCGATTTGTTCGCCAAGCCACATCACCACAGCTGAACCTGCAGTAAAGGTTAAAACTATAACAATTGCTGCAAACCATAAGCCGCTTGTAACGCTCAAGAAGCCGCTTGCTTCCAAATAGAAGTAGTAGGCAATACCCTGAATAAGCGCCAAAATTACTGTTGTGTAACGAGTAATAGTAGCAAGCTTTTTCTGTCCCTCTTCGCCTTCTTTTGAAAGACGCTCGAGGTATGGGATTGCTACGCAAAGCAACTGAATAATAATTGATGCGTTAATGTAAGGGGTGATAGACATTGCGAATATAGCACCGTATTCTAGACCGCCACCTGTAAGTATTGACAAGTAGCTGAAGAACTCATTTACACCGCTTTCTGTACCAGCGTGAACAAATGCGTTCTTCAATGCAGAAAAGTCTACGTACGGAACCGGAATGTATGAGCCAATGCGGAAAATTACGATAACAAAAAGTGTGAAGAGAATCTTGCTTCTAAGCTCTTTGACTCTCCAAGCATTTTTTAAAGTTTCCAACATTCTCAAATCACCTCTGCCTTTCCACCTGCAGCGTTAATTTTTTCTGCGGCCGATGCAGAGAATGCGTTAAGGTTAACTGTAAGCTTCTTTGTAAGCTTGCCGTTGCCCAAAACCTTTACAGGCTTGTCAGCCTTTTTAATGATATTCTTTTCTGCCAAAGCAGCTGCGTCAACAGTAGCGCCATCCTCAAATACCTCGAGGGCTGCTACGTTGATTGCAATCCATTCTTCAGCGAAAATGTTGTTAAAGCCACGCTTTGGTACACGTCTCTGAAGTGGCATCTGACCACCTTCAAAGCCAATTCTCATGCCGTGACCAGCACGAGCCTTTTGACCCTTGTGACCCTTGCCGGCAGTTTTACCGTTGCCGGAACCATGACCTCTGCCTATACGCTTTGATTCTTTTGTAGAACCAACTGCGGGAGATAATTCATGCAATTTCATTGTTCGCACCTCCTTGCTTAATTAGTGACGTTTAAAGTCACCATGTAAAATCTTTAATTAGCCTTCAATAATCTTTACAAGGTGTGATACCTTGTTTACTTTACCTCTGGTTTGAGCGTTGTCAGGCTGAACCTTAACATCGCCAACCTTACGAAGACCTAAAGATTCTACGGTTGCGATCTGGTCCTTTTTAGAACCAATTGTGCTCTTTACGAGTTTTACAGTAAGGCCGGCAGCCTTTTTCTTTGTTGCCATAGTGCTGCTCCTCCTTAACCTATAATTTCTTTAACGTCTTTGCCACGAACTGCAGCAACCTGGCTAGCGTCACGAAGAGCTGCAAGGCCTGCAACTGTTGCACGAACTACATTGCACGGATTATTTGAGCGAAGTGCCTTTGTACGGATGTCTTTAATACCAACCATCTCAACAACTGCACGAACTGCGCCACCGGCGATAACACCGGTACCAGGACCAGCGGGTTTTAAAAGCACGCGGCCTGCGCCAAATTCACCAATAATTTCGTGAGGGATTGTAGTTCCCTTAAGTGAAACCTTAATAAGATTTTTCTTTGCATCTTCGATACCCTTGCGGATAGCGTCCGGAACTTCACCTGCTTTACCGAGACCGAAGCCTACGATACCGTTGCCGTCACCAACAACTACAAGAGCAGAGAATTTCATAATGCGGCCGCCCTTAACGGTCTTAGATACACGATTTATAGCAACTACGCGTTCCTGTAAATCTAATGTTGTTGCGTCAATATTTGTAGCCAAAAGTATTTCCTCCTTCTTCTTACTTAGAACTTGAGGCCGCCCTCACGGGCACCTTCGGCAAGCTCCTTGACACGGCCGTGATAAATGTAACCACCGCGGTCAAAAACAACCTCTGTGATACCTTTAGCAGCAGCGCGTTCAGCGATTAACTGTCCAACCTTGCGTGCACCTTCGCAGTTGCCACCGTTCAAATCGAAATCTTTTTCGTTAGAACCGGCTGCTGCGAGTGTAACACCGTTTACGTCATCGATAAGCTGGGCATATATATTGCTGTTGGAGCGGAATACATCGAGGCGAGGACAAGCAGCAGTACCGCTGATCTTTGCACGAACGCGGGCATGGCGCTTAAGTCTAGCCTGATTTTTGTTAGGTTTGCTAACCATCTTTCATACACTCCTTTATTACTTCTTAGAGCCCTTAGCGGCCTTACCTTCTTTGCGACGGATGTGTTCGTCAGAGTATTTGATACCCTTGCCCTTGTATGGTTCGGGTGGTCTCTTCTTACGAACGTCAGCTGCAAACTGGCCAACCAACTGCTTATCTGCACCACTGATAACTATCTGGTTAGCAGATGGTACTTCAATGTGAATTCCTTCAACTTCAGGCATAATTACCTGATGTGAATAACCCAAGTTCATAACAAGGTTATTACCCTGTTTCTGTGCACGGTAACCTACGCCGTTGATGTCAAGTGTCTTTGAGTAACCCTCAGATACACCGATAACCATGTTAGCGATAAGTGTACGTGTAAGACCGTGTAAAGAACGATGCTCTTTAACGTCGCTTGGGCGGGTAACGATAACTTCGTTTCCCTCTACTGCAACGGTGATGTCTGCGTTATGAGTGTAGCTAAGCTCACCCTTAGCGCCCTTAACGGTAACTGTGTTTCCGTCAAGCTTAACCTCAACACCTGCAGGTATTGTGATAGGCTTTTTACCTATACGTGACATAACCCTGCACCTCCTTACCAAACATAAGCAAGCACTTCGCCGCCAACGTTAGCTTTGCGTGCTTCTTTGTCTGTCATAATTCCTTTAGAGGTGGAAAGGATTGCTATACCAAGGCCTTTCATAACCTTAGGCATATCCTCTACGTTTGTGTAGATGCGCAGACCTGGTTTTGATACACGGCGAATGCCTGTGATGGTCTGTGCTTTGTTCTGGCCGTACTTCAACACAATGTGAATTACGCCCTGCTTACCGTCTTCTTCAACAGTAAAGCTGCTGATGTAACCCTCGTCAAGCAAAATCTGGGCAATTGCCTTCTTTACTTTGGACGCCGGTACATCTACCGAATCGTGTTTTGCTGCAGATGCGTTACGAATTCTCGTAAGCATATCAGCTATTGTATCGGTGATTTGCATACCGTAAACCTCCTTAAGCTATTTTCGCCTTACCAGCTTGCCTTCTTAACACCAGGGATCTCGCCTTTGTAAGCAAGTTCTCTGAAGCATATACGGCAGATGCCGTACTTGCGAAGATAAGCGTGGGGGCGGCCACAGATTTTGCATCTGTTGTATTCTCTTGTAGAAAACTTAGCTGGACGAGCCTGCTTAACTTTCATAGATGTTTTAGCCATAATTCCTTACTCCTTACTTCGCAAACGGAGCGCCCATAAGTGTTAAAAGCTCACGAGCCTCTTCATCTGTCTTGGCGGTGGTTACGAACATAATGTCCATACCACGTACCTTATCGATCTTGTCATATTCAATTTCGGGGAATATCAACTGTTCTTTAACGCCCATAGCATAGTTGCCGCGGCCGTCAAAAGCGTTGGGGTTGATACCTCTGAAGTCACGTACACGTGGAAGTGCAGCGTTGAAAAGACGATCAACAAATTCATACATTCTTTCACCACGAAGGGTAACCTTTGCGCCGATTGTCATACCTGCACGAAGCTTAAAGTTCGCAACAGACTTTTTAGCGCGACATGGAACAGCCTTCTGACCGGTGATGAGTCCTAAATCTGCGATAATTGCATCAATAACCTTTGAGTTAGTGATTGCCTCACCGCAGCCTACATTGATTACAACCTTATCGAGCTTCGGAATCTGCATGACGCTCTTATAGCCAAATTTGGTCATCAATGCAGGAGCAATCGAATTTTTATATTCGTTTCCAAGCGTTGACATTAGTCATGTCCTCCTTATCTCTTAAAAAGTTTCTCCGCATTTTTTGCAAACGCGATTTTTTGTGCCGTCCTCGTTGATTTTAGTACCAACGCGTGTGGGCTTTTTACATTTAGGGCAAACTAACTGCACTTTGCAAGCGTAGATAGCGCTCTCGGTTTCAATAATACCTGAAGGATCGCCGGCCTTGCGTGGCTTAACGTGTTTCTTAACCTTGTTAAGACCTTCAACAATAACCTTGCTTTCCTTTGGGCTAACCTCAAGAACCTTACCGGTCTTCTTGCGGTCCTTTGCGTCTCCTGTGAGGAGAACTACAGTATCGCCGGTTTTAATGTGAAGCTTACTCATATTCTATGTACCTCCCATTAAAGTACTTCCGGAGCAAGAGAAAGAATCTTAGTGTAATCCTTCTCACGAAGCTCACGGGCTACCGGTCCAAAAATACGGGTGCCACGAGGATTTTTGTCCTCACGGATAAT
>JAFXCH010000003.1 GCA_017516485.1 Clostridia bacterium | reverse complement strand
TTTGTGACCTTTCCCCCACACCGTGGGGGAATCTTCCCCTCGAGGGGAAGGCAAGAAAAGGTACTGCTATAACTAAAGGCTTCCCCGGTGAAGGGAAGCTGTCACCACAGGTGACTGATGAGGTGTATGCGGAGCATTAACCTCCTTTTTAAAGGAGGTGGATTTTGCGAAGCAAAAGACGGAGGATTGCAAGATTTTATGTTGATTAAATCTCTAAAGAACAACCCTCAGTCAAAATCGCTTTGCGATTTCGACAGCTCCCTTCCAAGGGAGCTTTTGACAACCCAATTTACCAATACAATCATCCCGACAAACTGTAATTTGTCATCTGAAAAGGACTGAAAACAATGAAAAGAATATCACTTGTTTTATGCTTAATATTCATCTTTTCTTTCTCTGCTTTTGCCGAAGAAATTCCATCAACGCCAAAGCTTATGGTAACGGAATATTCTGTTGACAGCGGCTCAATAAATGCCGGCACTTCCGCAAAGCTGACGGTAAAGCTCACTAACACCCACCGCAGTATTGATATTAAAAATATCAAGCTTACGTTTTCTGATCCGTCGGGCGAATTAATCCCTGACGGCACGGGTACGGCATACGTCAGCAAAATATATTCCGCCAGGACATATACGTGGGAGCTTACCGTTAAAGCCATCGACAAGGCAACCGACGGCAACCACGCCGTTACCGTTTCAGCCGAATACGAAACCGAAAGCGGCGGCAGCGGAAGTTCGAGCGACACTCTAAATATAAGCATTAAAGGCAAAACGGAAGAAGAAACCAAAGAAAATAATTCAAGCCCAAGGCTTATGGTTACGGGCTATGAGATTGAGAACGGTTTTCTCTCTCCCGACGGCAGTGCAAGCCTGAAAATTACAATCAGGAACACCAATGCTGAAAAGGCAGTAAGCAACATAAAGCTCTCCATTGCCGACGAAAGCGGTGAAATAAAGCCCGACGGTATGGGCACAAAATATGTTTTCGCTATTTCTGCAGGCGGTGTTTACACGTGGTGTGTTAAACTTACTGCCGCTAACACAGCCGCCGCAAACGAGCACAGGCTGAACCTCTCAATGGAATACGAGGACGAAAACCACAGCCCTTATTCCGCAAGCGACACCTTGCTCGTTCAGGTGCGGCAGACGACTTCGCTTGACTACAGCGGCGCACAGCTTCCTGCAAAGGTTGTTCAGGGCAACGTTACAACCGTTTCCTTAACGCTTATGAATACCGGCAAAAGTACGCTTTATAACTGTATGTTTGAGTTTGACGTTGAGGGTCTGATCGGCGGCGGAAGTACTTTTATTGGCACAATCAACTCAGGCGAATCAGCCGCAGGAAATGCAAACCTCCGTGTCAGCGAAGAAATTCTCGGTGAAGTTAAGGGAGCGCTTACAATTAGCTATGAGGACGACTACGGCGAAAAATATACTGAAACGCTTGACGTAAAAACCGTAATTGAAGAAAAGGCGGAGCTTATTGACACATCAGATGATGAGGAAGAAAAAAAGAACGGCCTGTGGTGGATGTTCCTGCTGATAGGTCTTGTTGTCGGCGGTGCACTCGGCTTCGGTATTCCGTGGTATATCAATGACAAAAAGCAGCGTATGGAAGACGAAAAGCGACTGTAAATCAAAAAGCAACCGGAGCATTTTATTATTTGCTTTGGTTGCTTTTACTTTGTTTAAAGTATTGTTGCAATGAACGGCTGTGTGTGGTATACTGTATTCAAATCTGCACCGTAAGGAGGCACTTTTATGAAAAATAAGAAGAATTTTTTCAGGCGTACACTTTCGGTTGTTTTAGTCTTTTGCATTGCCGCTTCCTCATCGGTCTGTGCGTTTGCATCGGACCTTATATCCGAGGAGACAACTGCAAAATCAAAGGAAATTGCTAATACAATTGAATCCGAAGGTATCGTTCTGCTAAAAAATGAAGACGATGCGCTTCCGCTTAAGGAACGTAAGGTAAACGTTTTCGGTGCCGCCTCGTGTTCGATTGCCTTTGCAGGTGCGGCAGGCTCAGGTGCCGTGCGCTCGTCAGATGCCGTAGACTTTTACGATGCGCTTACCGCTGCAGGTATTGAGTATAACCGTGATTTGTATAAGGCCTATGCCTCTCAGACGGGAACTCTTGTTGACCTCGGCTTTATCGGCTACATAATAACCGTGCTCAAGCAGTTCTTCGGCGGCGGTCAGTCCGAGGTGCCCGTCAGCAAAATCAGCGATAAATTGATGGACTCTGCCGTTGAGTTTTCCGATACCGCAATTATCGTTATCGGCAGGGTAGGCACGGAAATGAAGGATTTGAGCGTTGAACAGCTCAACCTTACCGCTGACGAAAAAGATATGATAGATAAGGTATGCTCGCTGTTTGATAACGTTATTGTTGTTTTCAACATTTCAAACATAATGGATATGTCCTGGCTTGAGGACTACGATTCGGTTAAGGCGGCTATGATTATGTGGCTGCCCGGTGAGGTTGCTACTGAAAGTGTCGGCAAGGTGCTGACGGGTGAGGTTAATCCGTCCGGTAAGCTTGTTGATACGGTTTCCTATGATATTGAGGACCATCCCGCTTCTGAAAATTTCGGAAATTATATGTACAAGGGCATACTCGGTATACCGAAGTATTTTGTTAACTACAGCGAGGGTATTTACGTCGGCTACAGATATTTTGAAACCTTTGCACCCGAAAAGGTACAGTATCCCTTCGGCTTTGGGCTTTCTTATACGGAGTTTGATTGGAGCGTAACTTCCTTCTCTGCCGACGGTGAGAAGATTACGGCAAAGGTCAGAGTTACCAACACGGGTGAGGTTGCCGGCAAGGACGTAGTTCAGCTTTATTTTGCCGCACCTTTTTATACGGGCGGAATTGAAAAAAGCGCAACGGAGCTTGCCGCCTATGCCAAAACCAAGCTTATTGAACCCGGTGAGAGTGAGACACTCGAAATTTCTTTTAACGTTGAAGATATGGCATCTTACGATTCCGAAAAGGAGCAGGCATGGGTGCTTGATGCCGGCGAATATGAAATTCGTGTTGCCCGTGACGTAAGAACCTTTGTTAAAACCTTTAAGTATACCGTTGAAGAAAAGGTTGTTTACAAAACCGATAGCAATTCGGGTAACGAAATCAGAAATCTTTTTGAGCAGGCGGAAGGCGACCTGACCTATCTGTCCCGTGCGGATTCCGACGGCACTTATCCCGCACCGCCTACGGATTATAAGGCTCCCGACTCCGTTAAAAACAGCGATAAAAGACCTGCGCCCGTTACCGAGGGTGAAGCACCTAAAATGGGTGTTAGGTACGATACGGGTACGATAATGCTCAGCGATGTTGCCAAAGACGAAAGCCTCTGGGATAAATTTCTTGACCAGCTTACCTTAAGCGAAATGATTGCGCTCATTACCGACTGCGGATACGAAACCACTTCGGTTGACAGACTCGGTATACCGGGCACGTCGGATAACGACGGTCCCTCCTGCGTAAAGGGTGAGGGAGGTTTGCTTTATTCCGAATGCGGTCTCGCTTTCCCCGTAGCAACCGCACTTGCCTGCACCTGGAACGATGACCTTGCCGAGGAATTCGGTAAGATAATTGGCGAAGAAGCAAATCAGCTCGGTACGCACGTGTGGTATGCTCCCGGCTGTAACATTCACCGCAGTCCTCAGGGCGGAAGAAACAATGAATATTATTCCGAAGACCCGCTCATTTCAGGCAGAATGTCAGCGGCCGTTACACGGGGCGCACAGTCAAAGGGCATCGTTGTTACCGTCAAGCATTTTGCTGCAAACGAGCAGGAAACCAACAGACAGTCTAACGGTCTGTATACGTGGCTGAGCGAGCAGTCATTGCGTGAAATATATCTTGAGCCCTTTGAGATTTCAGTTAAAGAGGGCGAAGCAAAGGGCATTATGTCCGCATATAACAGAATAGGTGCAGAGTGGTGCGGCGGCAGCAAGGCTCTCATAACCGATTTGCTCAGAACTGAATGGGGCTTTGACGGCTTTGTTATAACCGATGCGAGCATTGACCTTACGGGTGAAGGCTATCTTGACCCTGCACTTGCCGTTTATGCGAGAAATGACGGCATCTTAAGTATGATTTACGTTGTTTCCGCACCGCAGACAATTCTTTCGCTGCGTATTGCGTACCGCCGTGACCCGATAGGCTTTGGTAATGCTATGCGTCTTTGCGTTTACGATATCTGCCGTATGAAGATGCAGACAGCGGCTTTTAATACTGCCGAACAGTAAAAAATAAGACCGCAGAGATATTACTTCTGCGGTCTTTAATCTATTCAACAATTTCCCATCCGTCAACAATCGTTTCGTCGAGTACGTCATAAAACTCACACGGGTCAATGTGGCTTGCCTGACGGTATTTGTGTCCGTCGTTTCCGTCGGCAGTACCGTCTTCAAAGGCGGTTATGGTTACGCCGTTATTTAACACAGCAGTATACATATAGCGGCGTATCGTGTAATCAAGCTCTTTGTAAATCAAAACAAGCCCTCCTTTGGCTTTCAGTATAATGTAATAGCTTAATCGTGTCAAGCATAATGACGGCTTACTGCAGGTTTGTTTTGGGAATACCCTCTGATGAGGCGTATTGTTGCATTAAGTTTAATTGATGAGGGGTTATTATGAACAGCACCGAAAGAGTCAGAAACACAATCCTCGGAAGAAATACTGACCGTCAGCCCATATACGGTTGGTTAAAGGAAACCCTTGAGGATGAAATAAGCGAAAAGTACGGCAGTGTTGCGTGCTTTGAGGATAAATATGAGTTTGATGCGGCTCATATTTTCGGAGGACCCTGGTCCTTTGATTCCGAAACCTTTGACAAAATCAGAAGCGAGCACGACGAACTGACACCTGATGTTTTGCTTGATTACAATATTTTCACTTCGCCTGATAACGATGCGGCTTATGAAAACGTCAGGCGTGAAATTGCCCGTCACAAAGAGCGTGAACGTTTTTGCTACATTCAGACACCGGGCTTGTTTGAGCACTTCAATTCTGTTTTCGGAATTGAAAACCATCTTATGTATACCGCACTTTATCCGGAGGAGCTGGGAGAGCTTTACGCAAGGCAGACCGAGTGGACCTTTCGGTTTGCGGATAAATGTATCGAACTCGGTGCGGATATGATACATATTTCCGACGACTGGGGGTCGCAGAGGGATATGCTGTTCAGTCCTGCAACCTGGTACGACATTATTTATCCGAATATGAAAATAATCGTTGACCACGTACACAGCCGAGGGGCCTTTGCAAGCCTTCATTCTGACGGCTGTATTGCAAAGGTGCTTGACGGCGTTCGTGACATCGGCTTTGACGTTGTGCATCCGTGGCAGGAAAATGCAGGTATGCCGCTTGAAATGTATATTGAAAACTACAGCAACGATTTTGCAATTATGGGCGGAATTTGCGTGCAGTCTGCAATCGGTATTATGCCGAGAGATGAGCTTGAAAGAGAAATAAGGAGAGTTTTCTCACTTCTCAAAGGAAAGCGCTGGATTTGCTGTACTTCACACTTTGTTCAGAAGCATTGCTCTGTTGAAGACCTCCGCTTCGCTTTTGACTTGATTTACAGACTTGCAAGAGAATAAAAAACCTTTGCACTCCGAAAGGAATGCAAAGGTTTTTTTTATATACCGTTAACAGTATTAAGAATAACGTTAATCAGCTCTGTATCAAGCCCGTCAAAGCTCTGACAGATAAGCTCCTTTTTGGTTAGTGTACGCAGCCACGTTGCGGCAGCGGCAAAGCGCCCGTAATCAAAGGAAAGATGATATCCGTCACGGCAAAGTGAGATACCGCCGTTGCTGCAGTCAAATTCTTTTGTTTTTCGCAGCAGCTGTATTACGTCACCTGCAGGTATAATCTCTGCTTTTATGTTAGCTGCTGCTTTGCAGGCGGTTTCTTTTATGCAGCGATACATTTCGTTTTGGTCGTTGCCGTAATTTAAAAAGCCTGTGTGCTGTGCATCGGTCTCGTATGCCCACGTTTGGTGATAATAAAGTTTTGCCTGCGGTTGGACTTTTCTGACATACTGTGCAAGGTTTGTCAGATACGGTTCGGTGCTCTCGAAAATACCGCTCAGCTTGCTTGCCTGCTGCAGAGTGATAATGTCCCATTTATCCGAATTCAATGCCTGAGCAATGCCGATAATATTCTCAGCCTCGTTGCCGTTTATTTCCATATCATAGCAAACGTTATTTTCTTCAGCGTTTTTCCAATGTGTTTCAAGGTCACAGCCGCCGATAAACAGGTTGACGGTTTTCATCTCAATTCCGTTAAGCTCTGCAAGCCTGTGTAAATATCTGTGCGCATCGGTTGAAAAGCTGTTTCCGATTGAAAGTATGTTCATTTTCCGTTTCTCCTGTCAAGCTGTTTGTTTCTGAAATATATAATAAGGTCCGCAGTTACCATTGTAAGGTTAAGAAAATAGAAAAACAAAACATACCATTTTTCCGATATATCTGCCATATAGGTTGTGTTTAAGAATTTGGATAAGATACCTGCAATATATCCGAAAATGATTAAACAGAGAAACCACAGGCTTTTGCCCTTGGCTGTGCGAGCCTTGTAAGACTTTACTACGTTGAACGGCCACGAAGCGCCGAAGCTGATTATCATTAAAACTTCAAGTATTTCCGACATAAAGCACACCTCAAGAATTTATTAGTTATAAAATAAGCTATATTTTGACTTTAATCAAGGCTTTTACTGCACAATTTGAAAAATATGTTGCTTTTTTTTAAAAAATATTATATCATTTATACAATTGCTAACAAATTTTATAAGGAGGAAAATATGTTAAACATTATAACAGTACTGCTTTTTCTGGCGGTACCGGCGCTGATGATTTTTCTTTGCGTAAAATTCAAAGCGCTTAACAAGCTCGGCATAGTTCTGCTTTGCTACATAGTCGGTATGGTTATAGGTAACCTTGGTTTGCTTCCACACTCGTTTACCACGCCTTCTGTAACCAACGTTACTGTTTCTCTTGACGGGCAGTTACAGCAGGAAACCGTTGTTGACGTTTTGGACAATGAAGGTGCCGTAGTCGAAACGGTTACGCTGAACGCCGAAAACGGTTGGACTCAGACCGTTAAACTCCCTTATGAGAATGCTGATAAGGTTGCAATCAACTACACTGCTTCCGACGAAAACGCTGTGATAACCGCCTCACAGGGAGACAGTACGCTCAGCCTTCTGCAAAGTATAACGATATGTCTTGCTTTGCCGCTTGTTTTGTTTTCTCTTGATATCCGAAAGTTCTTCAAGGTGGCTAAAAAGGGTATGCTTTGTATGCTGCTTGCAGGCGTTTCGGTTGTGTTGGTTACCTTCGTGCTTCACCTTATTTTCCGTACCTCAACCGAAAATTCGGCGCAGTACGCAGCCGGTGCCGTTTCTGTATATACAGGCGGTACGGTTAATTTCGGTTCAATACGCAATGCAATAGGCATATCTAACAACGATTATATTATATTTAATACGTATGATTCCGTTGTTTCCGTTATCTATATTTTCTTCCTCTCAACAATAGGCAGAAAATTCTTCATCAAGGTTTTCAAAATGAAGCCCTTTGAAAGTAACAGCTCAGCTTCCGATTCTATCGACAGCGCAACAATTGACGAGTCTGTTTATACGTACAAGGAGCTGCTCTACAAGAAGAATATTCCCGGCTTGTTGGTAGCGGTTGGGCTTTCAGCCGTCATTTTCGGAATTTCCTATGCGCTTAACATTCTCGTTTCAACCGTTAATCCGAGCCTTGGTATGACGGTTATGATGCTGTCAATAACGACACTCGGCATAGCTTTTTCGTTTATTAAAAAGGTTCGTGAGATTCGCAAAACTTTCCAGCTCGGTATGTACATCATTTATGCGTTCTGCTTCTCTGTTGCTGCAAGTGCGGATTTCAGGGCTCTGCTCAATTTCAGTCTGCCGATATTCTGCTATGTTTGCGTAACAATTGTTATAGGTCTTTTGGTTCACGCTTTCCTGAGCAAGCTGTTTAAAATAGATGCCGATACTATGATTATCACATCGGTTTCTGCTGTTTGCTCTCCGCCCTTTGTTCCTGCCGTTGCCGCATCGCTCAATAACAATGCAATTCTTGTTTCGGGTCTTGCAACGGGTGTTGTCGGCTACGCCGTCGGTAACTATCTCGGAAACGCTGTTTATTATCTGTACAGTCTGATTTAAAATAGAAAAGGAGAGAATTATAATGAAAACAATTCCCGAATACGGCCGTCCTTATGATGAAGTGCTCAAGGCACTTGATGAATACGGTATGGATGACCCCGATTATAAAGACAAAAAAACCTGGAGTCTTGTTTATTACAAGGATGCGGAATATACACATTTCCTTGCCGAGGCTTATGAAAAGTATATGTCTGCAAACGGTCTTAACCCCACGGCTTTCAAGAGCCTTAAGCGCTTTGAAAACGATATTGTTGCCTTTACTGCCGAGTTGCTTCACGCAGGTGAGCAGGCAGCCGGTTGTGTAACCTCCTGCGGTACGGAAAGCTGTATGCTTGCCGTTAAAACCTACCGTGACTGGGCAAGAAAAGAAAAGGGCATAAAGAAGCCGGAAATGATTGTCTGTGAAACTGCTCACGTCGCTTGGTTCAAGGGCGCTGAGTATTTCGGTGTAAAGGTTCATACAGTTCCCGTTGACAAGGACTGGAAGATTGACATAAAAGCAGTCAAGCGTAAAATCAATAAGAACACGATTATGCTTCTCGGTGCTGCTCCCGAATATCCTCACGGTATCATTGACGATATTTGTGCACTCGGTGAACTCGGCGTAAAGCATAACATACCCGTACACGTTGACGCTTGCGTAGGCGGTTATCTGCTTCCCTTTATGGTTCAGGCGGGCGCTGACCTTCCTCCCTTTGATTTCCTTGTTCCCGGTGTTACGTCTATGTCGGCTGATATTCACAAGTACGGCTTTGCATCAAAGGGCTGCAGCTGTATTCTCTATAAAAACCTTGATTTGTTCAAGTATCAGTGCTTCGTACATCCCAACTGGCCGGGCGGACTTTTCGCTTCTCCTGCCTTCCTCGGTACACGTCCCGGCGGTGCTTATGCGGCGGCCTGGGCTGCTATTCAGGCAAACGGCAGACAGGGCTACATTGAAATGGCAAAGCAGACAATGGCTAATGCTGACCGTATACGTGAAGGTATCAGAAGCTTTGAGGAACTTGAAATCATCGGTGACCCCAAGTGCAGTCTTGTTGCTTACCGTTCAAAAGACCCGTATAATGTCAACATTTTTGCAGTGGGCGATATTATGCAGGAAAAGGGCTGGCATATTGACAGACTTATTCATCCCGACGGACTTCACGCTATGATTACCTGCTCGCACGATGATGCAATTGACCGCTATTTTGCAGACCTTCGTGAAGCTGTTGACGCTGTCAAGGGTAAGCCCGAGCTTGCTCTCAAGGGCGAAGCGGCAACGTATTCTACGGTCGGTCATATTCCGCTGCTCGGTATGGTACGCTCGTCCGTTCTCAACGTTTTCTCACAGTCCTATGAGATTTCCAAGGGCCTTATTGATATTTCCGATTCAACGCAGGTTACCGGTGGCGGTATGCTTGACAAGATTACGAATAAGCTTGTTATGGCAGACCTTAAAAAGCCCGGTTCGGTTAAAAAAATTGTTAACGGTGCGAAAGCTGCAGGCGTTATCGGTGCATCTGCGGCTGCTGTGGGTACAGCGGTTGCCATTGCAAAGAAAAAGATTAAAAAATAAACTTTTAATTATGAGCCTTCCGCTTGGGAGGGCTCATTTTTGTATATTTATAAATTTTTTGTTTACTCTTGAATTTTTATAAATTATATTATAAAATAATCTGTAAATTTATTCAGCAAAGAAGAGATAAGTAAAATGGCAATGATTTTTGAAAGAAAGCTTCCGATTCCACAGGAGGTTAAGGCTCAGTATCCGCTTTCTGCCGAGCTTGAAAAAACTGTAAACAAAAGGGCAGGGGAGATTGCGGACGTTTTTTCGGGTAAAAGTGAAAAGCTTGTGCTTATTATCGGCCCGTGCTCTGCGGATAATGAGGACAGCGTAATTGATTATATTTACCGCCTTCGTTCCGTACAGGATAAGGTAAGCGATAAAATTCTTATAATTCCGAGAATTTATACTAACAAGCCCCGTACAACCGGTGACGGCTATAAGGGTATGCTTCATCAGCCCGACCCGAATGAAAAGCCTGATATGTACAAGGGTATTGTCGCTATTCGTCAGCTTCATATGAGAGCACTCAGCGAAACGGGCTTCTCCTGTGCGGATGAAATGCTGTATCCCGAAAATTACAGATACCTTAGCGATATACTCGGCTACGTAGCTGTAGGCGCTCGTTCGGTTGAGAATCAGCAGCACAGACTTGTTTCAAGCGGTATTTCTGTCCCCGTAGGTATGAAGAATCCGACTAGCGGCGATATTTCCGTTATGATGAATTCGATTACCGCAGCACATCATAAGCATACGTTTATTTACCGCGGCTGGGAGGTTCACTCCGAAGGAAATCCGCTTGCACACGCAATTTTGCGCGGCTATATCAATAAGCACGGTCAGTCAATGCCCAACTATCATTTTGAGGATTTGGTGCATCTTGCCGAAATATATGCCGGCAGCGGTCTTACAAACCCCGGTGTTATCGTGGACACAAATCACGCTAATTCGGGTAAAAAATACCTTGAGCAAATCAGAATAACCAAAGAGGTGCTTCATTCCTGCAGGCACGATTCCGAGGTTAAAAAGCTCGTAAAGGGCTTTATGATTGAAAGCTATATTGAGGACGGTGCCCAGAAAATAGGGGACTGCATCTACGGAAAATCCATAACCGACCCCTGTCTCGGCTGGGAGAAAACCGAAAAGCTTATCTTCGATATTGCGGATTTGCTTTGATTTAATCTTAAATACCTATAAAAATACCGCCGTTTTCTTCTGTGAAGACGGCGGTGAGTTTTTATAGCGTGTTATTCCCAGTTTTTCCAAACGTCGGGCTGATAGCCGACAGTAGCCTTTTTGCCGTTTCGGACAATCGGAGTTTTGAATAGAGCAGGGTTTTCAAGAAGCTTTTCTTCCTTTGCTTCCGCAGAGGCAAGGTATTCTATAAACAGTTCTTCATAAAGCCTGGAGCTCTTGTCAACAAGGTTATCAAAGCCGCCTATGGCTGATTTTACGCTTTGGTATTCACCCTTGCTCATACCGAATTTTGCAACGTCAATCATTTGGAATTTAATTCTTCGTTCCTTGAAATAACGCTCTGCTTTCTTTGTGTCAAAGCACTTTGACTTACCGAATATCTGTATGTTCATATCAGCTTTCCTTGTTGTTGAGTGTTTTCATTGAGCGCTTTGCGTTGAGTTCGGCAAGCATATCCTCACGGAATTTACCGTGAACGTTGAAGAATATGTTAGCAAAGCCGTAGCCGAAGCGTGCGATTGCAGGAGCGATACAGAATATTGCCCAGATACCCTGAAGAATATCGGGGTCTGTATGGGGCACGAGGTTGCCGGCAATATCTTTAATCGGTGTGTAGTGGATAAATTCAAGCACAAGACCGGAAAGAGCGCCGATAAGCGTACCTGACAGCTTCGTTACATAGCCCTGCACAGCGTTGACGAGACCTTCGTTTCTGACACCGGATTTCCATTCAAGATAATCGTAAACATCGCCCTGAAGTACGGGGCCGCAAACACCCATAAGGCAGTTGGGCAGACCGCAGATAGTGAGCATTATGATTACGAAAGCAAAGTTTGCAATGTTGAAATCGTCGCCGAAGGGCTTGTAGCCGATTACATAAAGCGTTGTGTAGGCAACGCCCGCAAATATACCGCCGAAAATTGCACAGCTTCTTGCACCAAAGCGCTTAATCAGCTTGGGGGCAAGAGGGGTGATGATGTAGTTCGGAATACCGGTGAAAAGTCCGCATATCGTGCCGTTGGTCAGCTTACCGGTGCAGTTCAGCCAGAAAAGGCTTTCGTTTGCACCGCCAATGCCCTTGACGCTGGCGAAAAATGATGAAAGAATTACGATGAACAGCGGACGGTTGCTCATTGTGTATTTGATAGACTGGAATATGGAAACGTTTTCCATATCTTCTTTTGAGGCAATCGGAACACGCTCTTTTATATTGCGGAACGCAAATATTGAGCACAGCACGAGAATACCGACGAAGAACAGTGCAAAGCCGCCGTATATTCCTTCCTGCGACCAGCCGGTAAGACCGGGAAGAAAGTCAACCGTTATCGGCACCATTGACGGAATCCATACGCCGAAAAGCTCAACGAATTTCTGAACGGTAATCAGCGTGTTTCGTTCGCTGAGATTAGGTGTGATATTATAAAGCAGAATGGTCCATGCGTTGTAATATGACCAGCCTATACTGTTAAGTATGCTGATTATGATAGCGTAAATAGGTCTGTATGCCATGGGAATAGCATAGGGGACAAGGAAGAACAGCATTGTGCATATAGCCCATATCGGCATAGGCAGAATAAGAAACGGCCTGAGTCTGCCCCAACGTGTTCTCATTCTGTCGATAATAATACCCGAAAGCGGGTCATCCAAAGCATCCCAGATACTCGTTACTGCGTTCATAGATGCTATAGCCGAGCCTGAAAGACCTGTATAGTTGAGCAGGAAATACTGCTTCCACGTATCAACGTAAGAATTCAGGTTTTTTGTACCGTATGACGTAAGGACGTAAGCAGCTATTTCCTTCGGAGTCAGAAATCTGCGGTTTTGTTTGTCAAGCACGGGTGTCTGTGCTGGCTCTATTGTTTCAAGAACCGAGGAATTGTTTGCCTGCATTTCTTCACCTCTGGTCGGTTTTTTGAAAATTTTGAATTGTTTTTAAAATAATAACATAATATTTAAACACTTTCAACATAATTTGTTTAATTTATTTTCCTGCTTTGAAAAATAAGATATTATTTTTCTATAATACTTCGTATTGTGAATAATTGCTTAACCAAAACACTTGATTATTTTGGCGGAAGGAGTATAATTATCACGTATTTTAAAATGGAGTGATATTATGTCTTGCAACTGTTCATGCAGCAAGAGCGATTTGTCCTTGCTTAACGAAACACTTGAACATTATGCCGCAATTCCCGGCAGTCTTATTACGATTCTGCAAAAGGCGCAGGGGATATACGGCTATCTTCCTGCCGATGTGCTCAATTATATTGCTGAAAAAACGGGTATACCTGCCGCAAAGGTTTTCGGTGTGGCAACATTCTATACTCAGTTCAGATTCAAGCCTGTCGGCAAGTATCTTATTATGCTTTGTCAGGGTACTGCCTGCCACGTTAACGGCTCGCTTATGCTGGAGAAAACGATATTTGATACTCTTGGCATCAAGGACGGAGAAACAACCGAAGACGGTCTTTTTACGCTCAAAAACGTTGCCTGCCTCGGCTGCTGCTCGCTTTCGCCGGTTATGATGATTAACGATGAAACCTACGGCTCTCTTACCCCGCAGAAGGTAAGGGAAATTATTGCCCGTCTTAAGGATGAGGCGCTTAAGGAGGCGGCAGAATAATGATTACCGTTAAAGTCGGACAGGGCAGCTGCGGTATTTCCGCAGGTGCAGGTAAGGTTTTCAACAGCCTTAAAAATATAATTCAAGAAAAAAACATCAATGCAAATCTTTCGGTTACGGGCTGTATAGGTATGTGCTACCTTGAGCCTATTGTCGATATATATAACGATGAAACATTAACAGCAAGACTTGTAAGGGTTTCTGAAAACGATAGTGAAAGCATAGCCGCTTATCTCACTGACGGCGATGTTTCAAAAATCGAAAACCTTCTTCTCAGTGATGAAGACAGAGTATTCCTTGATTCACAGACAAGAATTGCTCTTAACGGCTGCGGCGTTATTAATCCCGAAGAGATTGACGATTACATTGCAAGCGGCGGTTACTCGGCACTCAAAAGAGCTCTTATCGAAATGACTCCCGAAAGCGTTATTGAAGAAATCAAGATTTCGGGCCTTGCGGGCAGAGGCGGTGCAGGCTTCCCGACGTGGTTTAAATGGAACGCCGCAAGAAGCAGTCAGGGCGAAGAAAAATACCTCATCTGCAATGCGGACGAGGGTGACCCTGGCGCATTTATGGACAGAGCAGTAATTGAAAGCAACCCGCATAACCTTATTGAGGGTATGCTTATAGGCGCTTATGCAATAGGGGCTAAGGAAGCAATTGTCTATGTCCGTGCCGAATATCCTCTTGCTATAATCAGGCTTGAACGTGCCATTGAACAGTCAAAGGAAAAGGGCATTGTCGGCGATAATATTTTCGGTACCGAATTCTCATGTTCTTTCCGAATAAAAGCAGGTGCAGGTGCGTTTGTCTGCGGTGAGGAAACAGCTCTTATTGAGTCACTTGAAGGCTCAAGAGGTATGCCTCGCCTCAAGCCGCCTTTCCCTGCACAGTCGGGTTATTGGCGCAAGCCCTCTAATATAAATAACGTTGAAACCTTTGCCAACGTTTCGTGGATTATCCGCAACGGCGGCGAAGAATTTGCAAAGCTCGGTACACCCGACAGCAAGGGTACCAAGGTTTTTGCAATTACGGGTAAAATCAAGCGCGGCGGTCTTGTTGAAGTGCCTATGGGTAAGAAGCTTTCCGACGTTATTTTTGATATCGGCGGAGGAATGAAGACCGATAAATCTTATAAATGCGTTCAGCTCGGCGGCCCTTCGGGCGGCTGTATTCCTGCCGATATGCAGGACACCGAAATTGATTATAAAAAGCTTTCCGCAACGGGCGCAATTATGGGCTCTGGCGGTATGGTTGTAATGGATGAAAGCACCTGTATGGTCGGTATGGCACGCTTCTTCCTTGACTTTACCGCTAAAGAATCCTGCGGCAAGTGTACGCATTGCCGTATCGGCACGAAGCGCTTGCTCGAAATTCTTGACAGAATCTGTAAGGGCGAGGGCAAAGAAGGCGATATAGAACTGCTTGAAGAAACCTGCAATGAAATTAAGGCAGGTGCACTCTGCGGTCTGGGTCAGACTGCGCCTAACCCTGTTCTCACAACTATTAAATATTACCGTGATGAATACGAGGCACATATTAATGAAAAGCGTTGCCCGGCACGTGAGTGTATAGACCTTGTCAAGTATACTATCAATGAGGACAAGTGCATTGGCTGTTCACTCTGCAGTAAAAAGTGTCCCGTAGGTGCAATAAGCGGTGAAATAAAGAAGAAATTTACTATTGACACGGCAGTATGTATCAAGTGCGGTCAGTGTATGGATGCCTGCCGCTTCGGTGCGGTAGAGAAAAAGTAAAGGAGGGGATTTGCAATGAGTGAAAAATATATTATTACTATTGACGGTGCTGAAATTGAAGCAACACCAGGTATGACAATTCTTCAGGCGGCAGAATCTGTCGGGTATGATGCAATTCCCACCCTTTGCCACGATAAGAGAATTGAGGAATACGGTGCCTGTGGTATATGCGTTGTAGAGGTTGAAGGTGTGCCGAAGCTTCTTCGTGCGTGTTCTACAAAGGTTACCGATGGTATGAATATAAATACTTTTTCTGAAAGAGTTGAGAGAGCGCGAAAGTTTGCGCTTGATATGCTTCTTTCAAATCATACGGGCGACTGTAAGGCACCCTGCTCTCTTGCCTGTCCTGCAGGTACTGACTGTCAGGGTTATGTTGGCTTAATTGCTAACGGCGAGTACGAGGAGGCACTCAAATTAATCAAGAAAAAAGTTCCTTTGCCTGCCGCAATAGGCAGGGTATGTCCGCACCCTTGTCAGACTGCCTGCCGCAGAGGTCTCGTTGAAGACCCGATACAGATAGCTTACCTTAAAAGCTTTGTAGCCGATATTGATATTGCAAGCGAAAACACCTATGTTCCCGAATTGGCACCGCTGAATGGTAAAACGGTTTCCGTTGTCGGCGGTGGCCCTGCAGGCCTTACAGCGGCATATTTCCTTCGTATAAAGGGCTTCAGCGTCAAAATCTACGATAAAATGCCGAAAATGGGCGGTATGCTTCGCTACGGTATTCCGCAGTACAGACTGCCTAAAGATCTTTTGGACAAGGAAATCAAGCTCATAGAAGACCTCGGCATTGAAATGATTAACAATAAGACTCTCGGCGTTGATTTCACTATTGAGAGCCTTAAGGCTGAAAGTGATGCCGTTGTTATAGCTGTAGGTGCGTGGAAAAGCAGTCCTATGCGCGTTGAAGGCGAAGGCCTTGACGGAGTTTACGGCGGCATTGATTTCCTGCGCAGCGTTATTGAGGGCAAGCCCTTGGAAATCGGCAAAAAGGTTGCTGTCTGCGGCGGCGGTAATACCGCAATGGATGCCTGCCGTACAGCGGTAAGGCTCGGTGCTGATGAGGTTTACGTTGTTTACCGCAGAACAAGGGACGAAATGCCTGCCGAAAAGCTTGAGATTGATGAGGCGGAGGAAGAGGGCGTAATTTACAAGTTCCTCACAAATCCTGCCGAAATTATCGGTGCAGACGGTAAGGTAAGTGCCGTTAAGCTTCAGGTTATGGAGCTCGGTGAGCCCGATTCAAGCGGCAGACGCTCACCCGTACCCGTAGAGGGTAAATTTGAAATCCTTGACGTTGACAGCGTTATTATGGCTATCGGTCAGCAGACGGATATCAACGGCCTTGACGGACTTGAGCTGACACGGAAAAATACAATTGTTGCCGATGAAGCAACGTTTATGACTAATATTGACGGTGTGTTTGCCGTTGGCGATGCAACGAATAAAGGGGCATCAATCGCCGTTGCAGCAATAGGCGAGGCACAGAAAGCGGCAGACGTTATTGAGAGCTACATTTACGGCTTTACACTCGGCTACCGTAAACCCTTCGTTGTTGAAAAGCAGGTTACTGCCGAAGATTTGGCTGACAGAGAAAAAGTTCCCTGTGCCAAAATGCCTACAATGTCTGCCGAAGAAAGAAAGCACAATTTTAAAGAAGTTGCTTTGGGCTTTACTGAAGAAGCGGCAAAGAAAGAAGCTGACCGTTGCCTTGAATGCGGCTGTCTGGATTACTTCAGGTGCAAGCTTCTTGAATATTCAAGGTTTTATGAGGTTAATCCCTCGGTTTATGCAGGCGAAAAAACACTCTGCGGAAAGGATTCAACACATCCTTTCCTTATACACGATAACGACAAGTGTATACTCTGCGGTCAATGCGTAAGAGTTTGCGACGAGGTTATGGGTGTAACCGCTCTCGGTCTTGTAAACCGCGGCTTTATTACGGTTGTTTCGCCCGAATTCAATAACTCTCTTGATTCTTCACGCTGTATTTCCTGCGGTCAGTGTGCCGCACTTTGTCCGACAGGTGCCCTTGAGCCCAAGGTTCCGTTCAGAAAGAACGTTCCGCTTGAAACAAAGGTTACCAAAACATTCTGTACGGGCTGTGCAAAGCTATGCGAAATGAACGTTCACACCTCGGGTAAAACTATTGTCCGCTGTGAGCCGACAGACACTAACGTTCTGTGTAAGGTCGGCGCATTCGGTTTTTCGGTGCTCAATAATCCGCTAAGAATAATAAATTCAACCGTTGACGGTAAAGCGGTTTCAAGAGAACAGGCACTCAAAGCAGCTTCGGAAAGAATGAACAATACCGTTGTGCTTGTTAACAGTTCTATGAGTAACGAAGCACTTGACGAAGTAGTTGAATTTGCAAAGGCAAACAACGCCGATATTAAGTACTTCAATGATACGGCTTATATTGATGCTGAAATCAAAGCCTTCGGCGAAGAAAGAAAAATCGGCGCAAATATGCCCAAAATCAAGGCACTGGGCATTGAAGAGTATTCAGGCGGGAAATATGACAGTGCGGTCGTTTTCGGCGGAAAAGTGCCCCAAATTGACTATAAGGTCATCGCCGCAGAAGTGTTTGAAAACATCGGTGCGGATATAATAATCAAAGCAGTTTCAAGCCTTGAAACAGAAAGCTCATTTACAACCGATTCGGGTGTTTTAAAGACGGTTAATATTTATTAATGTATTAAAAGCAGAAGTTTTGCGGTTGCATAACTTCTGCTTTTGTGCTATTGTGGTTTGGGTGATATGTATGGATAAATTTACTGTTAAAGCGGTTGTCGAAAAACAATTGTCAACTCGAGTTAAAAGAGTTTATAAGGTCGGAAAGGGCGCAAGCGGAGCGGTTTTTTGTGCTGAAATAAGTGATATTCCATATAAGATAGCGGTTAAAACGAGTGAGCATAATGATGCTGTAAGTAAAGAAAAATCAATGCTTGAGTTTTTATCCGATAAAGTTAGTTTTAAAGTGCCCAAAACTTATTTTGTCGTTCAGCAAAACGGCATAACATTTTTGGGTATGGAATACATAAAAGGCATTGGTGGAAAAAGCAAATTGTTGCCTTTTGTACCAAACAAAAAACACCTTGTGAACAGTATAATTGACGCCTTTATGAATATGCAAAGCAATCACAATGATAAATTCGGAAAATATGATAACCCTGAATTTGACAGTTGGTATGATTATTATAAGAATTTTTTTGAAAGTATATATTTATTTGCTTGCGATAAGCACTCAAAAGGTGAAATAGAAGATGTGGTATGGAAAGCTGTTGAGTTAATCGATATTAATTTTAATAAGATTTTCAGTAATAAAATCACAACGGCTTGTTTATGTCACGGCGATTTCTGGTTTCCGAATATGATTATTGATTTTTGGAAATCTGAGTTGGTGTCAGTTATTGACCCGTTTGATATGCTATGGGCTGAGCCGGAATACGAGCTGTTTTGCTTTACGTTAATGTATGGTGAAAAACTCAGGCTATATGACAAGTATAAGAAAAGAAATTCCGTCAGCGAGTTCTGTGATTTGAAAGTGGAATTATATGCTCTGTGTAATGAGTTACATTGGTATTCAGTTCTCGGCACAATTGGGCACGACTATTTAAAATACCGTTCGGAAAGATTAATTGAGCAAATGAAAATAAATTTCAGTTTATAAAAATAGGACCTGTATCGGCTTGATACAGGTCTTCGTTTTATTATAATGTCATAAATTCTTCATACGCTTTCGGGTTTGCGAACACTACGTCATTGGGCTTTGTAAAATCAATTTCGCCGCCTTCGTAATTTCTTGCAAAACCGCCGGCCTCTTTAATAATCAGCGTGCCTGCCGCAACGTCCCACGGCTGAAGGTCTTTTTCGAAGAACACCTCACATCTTCCGCAGGCAACCATACATATATCGTTTGCTGCCGAGCCGCTTCTGCGAATATCACGGGATAAATCAAATACCTTTCTCAAAAGCACGAAGGTATCGTCAGTATTTTCGGGGTGGTAGGGTGAGGTGCCGAAAAGCGCAAGTCCGTCTGAAAGCGGACGGTCGCTTACCGATATTCTTTCACCGTTGAGGTAAGCACCCTTACCTTTTTCCGCTGTGAATATTTCGCTTGAATACGGATTGTAAACGACACCGGCAATAATATCGTTTTCCTTGCAAAGTGCAACAGAAATACAGCTGCAGCGGTAGTCCTGCATAAAGTTTGTCGTGCCGTCAATCGGGTCAATGATAAATCTCAAGTCCCGGCTTTTGAGGTTTGTTTCGCCCTCTTCGCCAACAAATTCCGCTTCGGGAAATGCTTTGCCGAGCTCAGCAAACAAAAACTCCTGCACGGCAACGTCATATTTTGTTACAAAGTTTTTCTTGCCTTCCTTGGCGGTAACGGTATTTTCCTGATTATGTGCTGAAAGAATTATCTTTCCGGCTTCTTTAACTGTTTCAATAATTTTGTTTAGCATAAGTTTTATCCTTTTATCTTTTTACCGTATTTTATTTGATTGTTTATAAACCCGAACAGCAACAGCAGGAGTATAAGCGGCAGAAACGCTATCACGCTTATAATGCCTATTGCTAAAATTGCCGGACCTTTTTTACTCTTTGGTATTTCGGCAAACGGGTCTTTGGCTTCGGGTGCTTCACGCTTTGAGCCTTCTTCAACGTAATCGAAAACCGGCAATTCGGTATTGTAAGCATCAAATTCACCTTTGAAGGCAAGCGGTGCAAGCAGCGAAACCGCATCAGGAGCAACCTTTATCAGCTTGCCTAAATCAACGTGAAGCGTTGAGAGTATGCTGTCAATAATTCTCAAAAAGCCTATGTAAATCCTGCATTTAGGGTCAGTCAGCTCCATATTGTTTTCGCCCGAAAAAAGATTTGAAACAAGACCGATTATAAAATCTATAACCTTGTCGTTCTTTATTGATTCTATGTCTTCCTTGTTAAGTCCTGTTTCTTTTTTTGTCCAGGCGGCAAAGGTTGAAAATTTAACGCTGTTAAGAAATTTGAATATAGGCTTTATTATCCAGCCGAAGCGGTAAACGATTTTAGGCTTGATGCTTATACCTACAGCCATATAGGCGAAGGTGTCAATGTCACTTCCTGCCGCCTTAATCATATCGCCGATAACGCCGATAAGCTGATTTTTAAGGTGCTCTTTAAGTGTGAGGCCGTTGGTGTCAATGTCGGCTTTATCAACAGTTTCGGTTGTCACGTTAACCGTTTTGCTGTCTGCGTCAATTTCAATTTTTCTTATCGGGGCAGGGTAGCCGCAGGTAGAGCCCGTACTTATTGCGTAAAAAGCATTGCCTCTGTCGGAAAATATTCTGCCTATGTTGTGGGTGTGAGTGTGCCCCGTAAGCATAAACTGAATACCCATATCGGCGTAATCTCTTCGTCTTTCCTTGTAGCTTCGGTGCATATCGCCCTTGCCGATGAGCTCGTACATTGGTGACGGCGGAATTATCGGGTGGTGAGTCATTGCAAGAATGAACTGACCGTTTTTTCGTGCATCCTCCACCTGCTCTTTAACCCACTCATACATTTCGCCTTCAACACCGCAATCGTCGTTAATTGCAAAAAGGCGGATGTTATTCGGCAGCTGAACGACGTAGCTCATATATTCGGGCTTCGAGGAAACAGCCTGCTCGGGGCCAAATTCAGCGTAAAAATCATACAGCTCTTCACGCAGAAGCCCCGGCATTTCTTCTATATTGTCACCGACGTATTTTTTACATTTTTCTTTATAATCGTGCGTTGCGGTAATTACGAAAATCTGCTTGCCTTTTTCTTTAAGCTTACGGAGCATTTCACGGAATTCTTCGTGAGCGCACTTTTCGCCGTCGTTGGAAACGTCACCTGCAATCAGCAGTATGTCGCTTGATGTATCAGCGGCTATTTTGTCAAAGGCTGCCTGCAATACCTCACGGCTGCCTCCCAGAAGCTTCTGGCTGCGCATAAGCGCCGCTTCGTATGCCTTGCCCGTTGTGCCGGTTTCAGGCGAATAATAATGGGTATCGGTTATAACGGAAATTTTAAGGGGAGCCATAGCTTAGTCCTCTTTTGCTGTAACTTTGTAAATCTTTACTGAGTGGGGAGCTATATAGGTTTCAATTTCGTCGTCTGTATCAAATTCTTCGCCCGTCCAAAGCTCTTTGCATTCGTAGTATTCAGCGTCGGGCAGGTTAGAGTATGCCTTGCCGATGATTTCTTTAATGTTGAGCTCTTCTTCAATTGCCTCGCCGAATTTGTTGAAGAAGCAAACAGCCGTTGTGCCGTCGGAAAGGGGCTTGACGAGAATATCAACCTTGATATTTGTGCTGTGTCTTACGCACTGAACACCGAGAGAATCCTGGTCAATTGCAATTAAATCCTTGTTTGTAAGAATTTTGAGGATTGCATCTTCTTCTTTAGCTGTGCCGTCTTCGTTGAGGAAACGGCGGATATCGTTACCGAGTATAAGGGGAGCCGCCATCATACACCAAAGTGTGAAATGTGCTCTGTTTTCGTCCATAGAAAGGCTGCCGTTGCCGACCTCAAGCATATCGGGGTCGTTCCAGCCGCCGGGACCTGCGTGCTTTGCAAGACGGACATTCTGCTCGTAAATTGAAACGATAGATGCCCAGTTTGCCTTAATATCCATTGTCGTGCGCCAGAGGTTTCCTGCTTCCTTACCCCAGTTCCACGGTCTGTTGAGACCCCATTCGCATATTGAGTAACAGATGGGCTTTTCTTCTGTACCCATTCTTTCGGCAAATTCCTTTGTTGCACGCTTGAGCTCAAGACCCATTTTTGTATACTGATGTGCCGCCGCATCCATACGCGAGGCAAAGGGGTTGAAAATCTTAACGCTGTTTGCACCGGAGTTGAGCTTAACGAGCACCTGTGCTCTGCCTTCGGCACTTTGTGCCATTGTGGGTGCCGTGGTGATTTCGTATTCATCCGTACCGTTAACAATTATACGGGCATATTTATAATAGTTACCTCTTTTTCTGAGGGTAAAGCTCAGTACATATTCGCCGTCTTCCTCGACATTTATACCGTTAAAGGAAGCTGTACCGATATTTCCGCCAAGACCCGTGATATATTCACCGGGGAAGCGTGTGTCCTTGGCAATTCTTGCGTGACCCGTAAGCTCAGCATCAGCGGCCTCAAAGGTCAGCAGGTCGTTACCGTTAACGTCGCTGACAACCATTCTTTCAATGTTGGGCGCTGAGGTGGATGTAGGCTTGTTGTGGCAGAAATCGTACTTGAAGTATTCAATACCCCATTCTGCAAATGTGTCGGCATCAACCGATTCAAAGCCGAGAGAAGCGGGAAGGTCCTCACAGGTGTGAGTACCGTTGGAGGAATAGATACCGACCTTGAGCCCCATTTCGTTAATTTCATCAACAAGCGGTTTTATTCCGCGAGGGAAGGTGGCGTAGTCTGCAACGAACCTGCCGTTTTCATCTCTTGCCGATGACTGCCAGCAGTCATCAAGATTGATGTACTGATAGCCCGCTTCTTTAAGGCCGCTGTTTGCCATTGCGGTTGCAACCTCAAGAATTAGCTTTTCGTTTATGTTTCTGCGGAAGGTGTTCCAGCTTGACCAGCCCATAGGCGGTGTAAGTGCAACACCGTTGTCATAACTCTTTTCGCTTTTCTTTGTTACCTTGGCGGCATTGACTGCTCTTGCCGCAGCTGCAGAAGCGGAAACCGTCTTATTGTTGAGCGAAAGGGCAATACCCGTTGCTGCCGCCGCTGCTGCGGTAGCCTTGAATAAACTTTTAAGCATAATAAACCTCCGTATAATTACTGAAATACAATTTAATAATATCAAAAACTATTTTCAAAATCAATAAAATTTATAAAAATACCGCCCCGAAGGACGGTTGAGGTGTCGAGTAAAATCAGTTGTTTTTATCGTTAAGCCTTTTTCTTATCAGCAGACCCGAAAGTTTCTGCCAATCAAACGGAATGAGCGGATAAAGGTAGCATCGGCCGGTAACGGTTGAATTGAACGCTATAAGCGCAGTTGTTATCAGCAAACCTGCTATAAAGCCCCAAAGGTTGAAAAGCGCAATAAGAACTATCATCATCATTCTGCAAAGCTTGAAGGCGTAGCCCAATTCGTAGCTCGGCTGTGTAAAATTGGTTATACCGACGAATGCCATATACAGCACAACCTCCGAAGAAAGCCAACCCGACTGTACGGCAAATTCGCCCAGTACAAGTGCACCGACTATACTCAGTGAATTGCTTAATGCTGACGGAGTATTAAGCGAAGCCAGCTTTAATGCGTCGATAATTATTTCAACAATCAGCAGCTGTGCGAACGGCGGAATAAGGTATTCGTCCTGAATTTTGATGAATTCAAGCCAAGGCGGTATGATACTCTCGTTTTGAATAAGAAGCAGCCAAACGGGTGTCAGAAGTAGTGTCAGAGCAAAAATCAGCATACGGATAATACGCAGATATGAGCCTATCAGGGCAGGAAAATAATAGTCGTTGGAGTCCTGAAGAAAATCGAATATTCCCGTAGGTACTATCATTGCCGACGGCGAATTATCAACCATTATTACAATACTGCCCTCGTTTATGCTTGCTGCTGCGGCATCCGGTCTTTCCGTGTACCTTATTTTCGGAAAAGGATTAAAATGCTGCTTTTTCAGCAGAGCTTCCGCAAGCGAAGCCTGACCCATAGGCAGGTTTTTGATTTTTACTCTGTCAATTTTTTCTTCAATTGACTTTAACGCTTTTTTATCAACCTTATCATCAAGATAACATATAACAAGGTCGGTGTGTGAAAGCGTACCCACGTTTTTGTATTTTACGGTAAGCTGCGGATTTCTCATTCTTCGCCTTAGCAAAGCCGTGTTGAATATCATTGTTTCCGTAAAGCCGTCGTGTGCACCGCGGAGCACCTTGTCGTTTTCGGGTTCGCCGACACTTCTTACGGGATAAGTTCTTGCATCGATGATTATTGCCTGCTCGTAGCCTTCAATCATTATGCACAGAGCGCCCGAAAGTACCATTGTTGTTACAACATCTATGCTGCCCGTTACATCGGTTTCAATATAGCTGATAAACTGATTTACGAAGTTTCTCGCTGTCGGTGCGTTCTTGAGCTTATCTTCGGTAATTGCCTGAACACCCTGAATAACCTTGACCATTGAATCGTCCTTTACGAGGCCGTCAACAAAATACAGCTTTGCTTTTCTCTGTGCAAATTCAAAGTTTCGGCATACTATATCAAAGCTCTCGTTTACTCTGAGTCTGCTGTCAATAAGCTCGATATTGCTTTTAAAATCCTTGGAAAAATCCTGCGGCAAAATTATCACTTCCGTACATCTTTTAATTAAATTCTGCCGCAAAAGCACCGAATTATTCCCTGTATTCGTTGTAGGTATTTATTATCTCGTTCCACGTCAGCGGACCTACAGCACCGTTTTCGGGCAGACCGTTAATCCTTTGCAACACCCTTACGGCGTTTTGTGTTGCAGGGCCGTAAACCCCGTCAACCGTAACGCTCGGTACTGTCGGGTCATTTCTTGCAATGGTATTAATAAACGTCTGTAGCTGTTCCACAACCTTTCCCGTTGCACCGGTAGTAATCAAATAGCCCGGATATAAAAAAGATGAGTAGCTTGTGTACTCAGCAGGAAGTGAACGAAGCACGGCATCGTATGCATCCTGTATTGCGTACCACGTTCCTCTGCCCACGATTCCGTCCTGCGGTAAGCCGAACTGTCTTTGGAAAGCGAGCACGGCATTCAGCGTTTCGTTTCCGAAAATTCCGTCAACGGTAATATCCGGCAGGGTATCATAGAACGAGGCAAGAAAATCCAGATAATACTGCAAGGTTGCAATATCCGTACCCGTGTCACCGCTTTGAAGCACCTTTCGATACTGTCTTTGTGCCTCGCTGATTGTTATACCCTCCGAATAAAGCTCGGACAGCTTTTTTACACCGTTGTAAATCTGTTTTATTTTATACCAAGTGGCTTTGCCGACCTGGCCGTCAGGTGTAAGGTTGAATATTCGCTGGAACTGTTCAACCGCACGTCTCGTTGTTTCATCGTATATGCCGTTGATTTGCGGAATTCTCGGGATTGAGGGGTAGTTTGATGCTATTCTGTTTAGCTGTCTTTGTATCGTTCGCACATCTTCGCTTGATGAGCCTAAGCGGAGTATGATACCGGGGTAAGATTGTACGTTTGCGCTGATTGGTGCATTCTGAACGATATTTATGTCGTCGCCGTAATAGTACTGCAGTATTTCAAACGGAACAAGTCCTTGCTCGGCAAGGCTTACCGTGCCCCATTGGGACAAGCCGTCGCAGGTGACGGTTGTGCCGTTGCAGTAGGTTGTAAAATAAGGCTGAATCTGGTTGCCTTTGGTTACGTAATCGTTGAAAATATCGTCTACAATAAGGCTGATATTTTCAAATATTTCCCGGTTGTTTATAAATTTCTGGTCGTACTGCGTTGATGAAGTAATATCAAAATCATATCCGCGGCTTCTGTAAAATTCGGTGTAATATCTGTTGAGAGCAAACGAAATTATTGCGTATATGTTTGCCCTCAGCGCACTTTCGGGCCAGGTAGGGTATATTTCGCTTGAAGCAACGTTTTTGATGTATTCGGCAAACGGCAGTGTGACGTTTTGCGCCGCAGAATCGGGTGCTCCGAGATGAACGGTTATTGTTTCCGGTACGGTTGGATTTGGCATAGCTTATCTCCTCACCGTTCCTGCATCGGTGTCCGCAATAACCCTTGAATTTAAAGCGTCGCTTTTAGGTACCATTGCGGCAGGCTGCATAGATTCTATTGAATCGAATACAGGCACTCTGTCAAAGGTAAGTGTTTCAAACTGCGGATGTGAAACGGTTACTCTGTAGGTTGTGTAGGGAATTTCACCGCTTGCCGTAAGTGACAGGCGTTTATCCTTTGCAGGCAGAACGATGTTCTGTGCCACACCGTCTATGTCGGTATAGCTTTCGTTAAAAAGATATTTACCGTTGCGAAAATCCTTTTCAACCGTCACCTTGGCGTTCTGGATTGGAAAGACCTGCTGTGAGGCGTATGCCTGCACTCTCAGCTTGCCGTTTTTTGTATTGTCTGCTCTGAAATCGTCAATATTATCGTACAAAGGTGTGTTGGTAGCGTTTTCTTCTATTACGGATGAACCTGACGGCGAGGTCGTTACGCTGTCATTGCCGTCGTATTCATACGGCATCGGTCTGTTGCTGACATAGGCGGCGTTGTATTTTTTTGTTTTTTCCTCTTTTTTGGGCAAAACGGAATTACCGCAGTCTTCATAGTAAACCGTTCCGTGTTTTTCTGCATATTTCACGAGCTCCTGTCTGTATCTTTCAATCTGCTTATCAAAGCTGTCCAATAAAATCACTCCTCAATGTATCTCTGATATTCAGTATATGTTTTACGAAAAAATATGATAACTTTTCACAGGTATTGTGAATTTATTAAATTTTTACATACTACTTTATATTTACTGAATTGTGTGCTATAATACATTGATAAATAAATGCGTATATATTCGAAAGGGGTTTAAATATGAAAGTTCTTATGATTGGCTCAGGCGGCAGAGAGCACGCCCTCGTAAAAAAACTGCTTGAAAGCGAAAGAGTTGACAGCGTAATATGTGCACCGGGTAACGGCGGAATATCTTTTGATGCCGAGTGCTTTAACGTATCTGTTATGGATATTGAGGGTATGATTGCTCTTGCAAAGGAGCAGAAGGCAGATTTTGTCTTTGTTGCGCCCGATGACCCGCTTGCCGCAGGTATGGTTGACGCTTTTGAAAAAGAGGGCTTCAAATGCTTCGGTCCCTCTGCTGCTGCCGCAAGAATTGAAAGCAGCAAGGTTTTTTCAAAGAATCTTATGAAAAAATACGGTATTCCTACCGCTTCGTATAAGGTTTTCTCCGAAGCCGAAAAGGCAATTTCATATATTGAACAGCAGGGCAAATTCCCCGTCGTTGTCAAGGCGGACGGTCTTGCACTCGGCAAAGGTGTAATTATTGCCGAAAATATGGCAGAAGCCGCTGATGCCGTTAAGTCAATAATGGAAGACAAGGTTTTCGGTGCTTCGGGTAATAACATTGTTGTTGAAGAATTCCTGACAGGTCCCGAGGTTTCCGTGCTTGCATTTACGGACGGAAAAACTGTAGCTCCTATGGTTTCTTCAATGGACCACAAGAGAGCGCTCGACGGTGATAAGGGCCTTAACACTGGCGGTATGGGTACAGTTGCCCCTAATCCGTTTTATACTGCCGAAATTGCAGAAATATGTATGGACACGATTTTTGCCCCCACAGTAAAGGCTATGCAGGCTGAGGGCTGTCCCTTCAAGGGCTGTCTGTATTTCGGCCTTATGCTGACCCCCGACGGACCTAAGGTTATTGAGTATAATTCACGCTTCGGCGACCCTGAAACTCAGGTTGTTCTGCCTCTTCTCAAAACACCGCTTATCGATGTAATAGAAGCGGTTGCCGATGAAAGGCTTGACACGGTTTCCGTAGAGTTTTCCGACGAAGCCTGTGCCTGCGTTATTCTTGCCTCGGGCGGATATCCCGGCTCTTACAAAAAAGGAATTGAGATTAAGGGACTTGATGAAAAGGGCAACACCGACGGTGCAACAGTTTATCACGCAGGTACAAAGCGTGAGGACGGTAAAATTCTCACCAACGGCGGCAGAGTGCTCGGTGTGACCGCCAAGGCGGAGACACTTAAAAATGCATTGAATAAGGCCTACGCCGCAACTGAAACTATTGATTTTGACGGCGTACATAAGCGCACCGATATCGGTCAGCGTGCTTTGTCAGCCTTAAAATAATTCTCACGGAGGGATTGTAGATGAGGAAAAACAAAAAAGCAGCGACGATTGCGGTTTCGCTGCTGCTTGTGGCAGCTATCGTTGCTGCCGCAGTAATCTTTGTCAAGCGTGAAACGGACAACAGATACCAGGCGGTAATTATGGACGTTACGACGGCACCGATTACACAAACACTTTCAACCACGGGTACGGTCGAATCGACAAACAGAGGGGAGTTTGTCATTTATACAGGTGTGGTTGTTAAGGATGTATTTGTAAAGCTTGGCGATAAGGTAGAAGAAGGTCAGCTTCTGGCAACCTTTGACAGCAGTTCGCTCAACGGAATTGTTGCTGTTAAGCAGAGTGAATACGATTCGGCAAAAGTGAATTATTATAATTCCGTTGCCGCCGCACAGGAGGCTGCCGCTAAAATTCCAGCACTTCGCGTGCAGATTGCAGAATATAACGAACAGATTGAACAGCTCACTGCTGCGGCTAAAAAAGATGTGACCAAAGAAAATGAGCAGGATGTTCCTGCCTGGGTTGAGTCAATTGATTATTCCAAGCTCGCTTCATTGCTCAGAGATGAATATACCGAGCAGGAAATAAAGGACTTTTTTGCGAAATTTGCCCGCAGAGGTGCCAGCCGCAAGAGTATTTCCGATATTATTGACAGTATGACAAGTGTCGGCAGCTTGGATATGTCTTCGCTTATGGGTATTTCTTCCTCAGAGTCTGAGCTTATGAGCGCACAGCTCAACGTTATGTCTCTGAAGGCTCAGATTGCCTTGCTTGAAACGCAGTCAAAGAACGTTCTCGGCTCGACTTATGAATCGATTATGAATACCGCAAAGGCAAACCTTGATTCGGCTAAGGCTGCCGTAAAGGAGCTTGAAAACGGTTGGTATGCTCAGGGCAGCGGTATTGTCAGCGAGCTCAACATCGTTGCGGGTCAGGCTTTTGTTCCGGCTTCTTCTTCGTCATCTTCTCTTGACATTAATTCTCTGCTTGGTCTGATGTCAGGCTCTACGCAGGATATTTCCGGCTTGCTTGCTTCCGTAATGTCGCAGGGTACGCAGACGAGTGTAGGTCTTGCCGTTGAGTATTACGACAGCTTTATTGCATCCTTTTCACTCGGTAAGGCTGACGTGCTTGATGTTCAGGTCGGCAAAACTGCTACTATTGAGTCGCTCGGCAGGGAATACGAGGGTGAGGTTGTATTTATAAGCCCCGTTGCAAGCTCCGGTTCGGGTCTGGATATTTCAACTATGCTCGGCAGTATGACGGGTACGACATCGAGCGGCTCCAATACGATTCCTGCCCGAATTCTTATCAAAAACCCCGATGAACGCATAATTATCGGCATTGACGTTAATATTGATATAATCGTCGATACCGTTGAAAACGCTATTGTTGTTCCGATTGAAGCGGTTGAAACAAGCTCGGCAGGAAATTTCGTGTATAAGTTTGATGAAGAAAGCAATACGGTTTCACGCATTGCTGTTGAAATCGGTCTTGCTTCCGATACGCAATATCAGATTCTGTCAGGTTTATCCGAGGGTGACAAAATTGTTCAGAATCAGTCAAGTGCTTTGCAGGAAATAGCTGAAGAGGGAAAAAAGGTGGTTGCAACACCCTTTGAAAGCACGAGCGATGAAGCAGTCTGACGGCGAGGAAAACAGATATGAATATTATTGAAAATATCCGTATTGCCGTTTTCAGCATTAAAACAAATTTAACCCGTTCCTTGCTGACGATGCTCGGTATTATAATAGGCGTTGCTTCGGTTATCGCTATTGTAACAGTCGGTAACGGCGGCCGAGATTATATAGTAGGTATGATTGAGTCTATGGGCTCAAATATGGTCAGTATTTCCGTTTCCTCCGATATTGCATCGGTTAACGATTATATTACGGACGATGATGTTGCTGCTATCAAACAGCTTGACAGCGTTGATGTTGTTTCGCCTATGGCAATGAATATGACCACCTGTTCAACAGATAAGGAAAACGGTATTGCAATGATAATGGCCGGAACGACGGATTTCCGTTATATTGTTAACGCCTCTATGATGTACGGCAGGTTTTACAGCGATGATGACTGCGATGCGGCACGCTATGTGTGCTGTATCGATAACGTAAGCGCCTACACACTTTTCGGCTACGAAAACTGCGTAGGTGAGAAAATCAACCTGAGCTACAACGGCAACACCGTTGCGTTCAAGATTATCGGCGTCGGTGACAGCACGGCAATGACTAATATGGATACGGAAACTATGGCTTCAATGATGGAAGCCAACAGTATGGTCGGTACTATGGTCAGTATTATGATACCCTCTACGACCTATAACGAGTTTTTCGGTCAAAGCGGCAGATACCAGATGCTTTATCTCACCGCAAAAGACGACAAATTTCTTGACAGCGCAGGTGCTACTGCTGCGAATGTTCTTGAAGCAAGACATTCAAATGCAGGGCAGGGTATGTACAAGGTAACGAATATGGCAACCTACATTGAGCTTATTGATACCGTTATCAATGTATTTACTGCATTCATTGCGGCTGTCGGTGCAATTTCGCTTGTTGTCGGCGGTATCGGCGTAATGAATATTATGCTTGTTTCCGTTACGGAGCGCACACGTGAAATCGGCATACGAAAGGCTCTCGGCGCAAAAACCTCGACTATTATGCTTCAGTTCCTTACTGAGTCGGTAATACTGTGCTGTATAGGCGGCTTTATAGGCTTGGTTATCGGTGTCGGAGGTGCTTTGGCTGTTGCGGCGTTTGTAGGTGTACCTATTGAGGTGAAGCTTACTACAATTCTTTTGGCGGTCGGCTTTTCAAGCACTATCGGTATATTCTTCGGAATTTATCCTGCAAGAAGAGCAGCAAAAATGCTGCCGATTGACGCACTTCGCAGAGATTAAAAAAACACGGCATACACTTGCGTTTTAAGTGTATGCCGTTATTTATATGTTGTTTAAAATCAGCCCTTTACGGTGCCGCCCTTCATCTTGATAAGCTCTCTGTAGCTGATAAGCTCAACACCGTGGTCTTTGAGGTATTTATGTACATAGGGGTCCTTCATAAGCTGGTATTCCCATACTCTGTCCTGCCATCTGCCGGTAATGCCCTTGAGCTCATCGCTCTCAACGGAGGGGTGAACAAAGGTTTCGGTTACGCCGTCGGGGATGTCTGTCCAGATTTTAAGGATAGTATCTCTGTAAACCTCGTAGCTTACACGCATATCGTCGTTCCAGTCGGGGAAGAGAAGGTAATCGGGAATAACTACATTATACTTTTTACCCCACTTCTTTGAAAGAATTGTGATTGCAGCATAGAGAAAATAGGGTGTACCCTTGGGACAGATTCTCTTGTCGTGCTTTGTGTAAAGACGGTATGCGTAGCCGTATTCGCCGCAGATGCGAAGCGTCATTTTTGCAAGGCCGAGTCTGCCTGTATAGTGGCCGTAAAGTGAGCCCATATGGTTATCTGTGTGAGAGGGCTTCATACCCATGCTGTGCGCAAGGTCAATCTGTGCACGGATTTCGGCTTCGAGGTCTTCGTAAGAGGCGTTCTTTTCGACCTGGTCGCTTTCGTGCCACATAAAGCCTTCTTCGTCAAGGAGGGTCTTTCCGTTTGTGAGGGGCTTCCAGCGGTATTTGCCCCATTCACTTGTCATTGTAAGGTGAATACCGATAGCGTGCTCGGGGTGAGCTTTTGAAAACTCAACTGCCTCTGCTGCCGTAGGACAGGGCATCATAATAGTAGCTGATTTGAGCCAGCCACCCTCGAAAAGCTCTGCGACAGCCGTGTTGGCTGCGTGACACATTCCATAGTCGTCAGCGTTTACGATAAGATATTTTGCCATAACCGTATCCCTTTCATTAGTTAATATTATACATTAATAATATCATAATTTTCGGAATAATCAATAGATAATTTCTTAAATAAATTTAACATTATTGACTCAGTTGAGTCAGAATGGTATATTTAAACAGTAAAAACATTCTGGGAGCTGATGTAATGGGTAACAAAGCAGGCTATGCTGACGTATATTATCAACCCGGTGACAATCCGGTTTTTTGCTACAGAAGCGGCCTTGCCGTTTATGAGGAAGGACTTATAAACGGAGCTCTCGTCGGCCTTGGCTATAACAGCGCCGGCTATCCGCTCAACGTTCTCACTAACTGTCCGAGCCGCCTTGACTTCAAGCGCTTCGGTGAGCCGTATGCGTTTAACCTTACCGTAAACGGCTGCTGCCTTGACTTTGCGCTCAAGTTGGTTGAATTTGAAAAGATTAACGAAGAAAATGGTATTCATTCGGTTATCACTCTTGATAGTGAGCTTTTACCAATTAGGATATATGTTCATACCTTGCTTGACGGTACGCAGATGTTTACCCGTTGGCTCGAAATTGAAAATCTGTCCGATGTTCCTGCCAACGTCAGCAGGTTGAGCATTTTCTCGGGCGGAATCGAAACAATGGATTTGAGGCGGATGATGCATAACGGCGAGGATATAACGTCGTTTTACTCAATCGGTTACATTGACGATGATGAATGGGGCTATGAGGGTATGCTGTCGTGGCATAAGCTTATGCCTGATACAACAAGCGTTGATATCAGATATAACCGTGACAGGCACCGACATCCCGCATTTTTTATTCGCAATAACGTAACGGGAGATATGTGGTTATCTCAGCTCGGTTGGAGCGGTGGCTGCAGGTTTTCCGTAGATTATAACGCTCAGCAGGGCAGAAACAGCACGTATCTTTCATTCAAAAATGAAATTACGGGAATTTCACCCTTGCTTGTGCTCAGCGGCGGTGAAAGATATGCTTCACCCGAAGCACATATCGGACTTGTTCACGGCGGTATTGATGAAGCTGTAAACGAAATGCACGCTCATATCAGAAAATCGGTGCTTAATATGCCCGAAGCGGACCCGTCGGCACTTCTTGTTGGCTGCGGTATGGGCGCAGAGCACGATATGTCAGTTGAAACGAGCAAGGCTTTTATTGACCGGTTTGCCGAAATGGGCGGAGAGGTGTTTATAATTGATGCAGGCTGGCAGAATCCCCCTCATAAGGAGATGATGTGGGGAGAATATAACGGCTTCAATATTCCGAACGCAGAAAGATATCCAAACGGATTAAAAGAACTTTCCGATTACTGTCACGAAAAGGGAATGAAATTTGCCCTGTGGGTTGAAATTGAGCGCCTCGGCAAATTCTGCCCGATGTTCAGCGAAAAGCCCGAATGGCGGCTTAATAACGCCTTCGGTGAGCAGTCCGGCAATCTTCTTGATATGACCAATCCGGAAGCCGCAAAATGGGCCGAGGATGAGCTTGCGAGAATAATTACCGAATACGAGCTTGACTTGCTGAGGATTGATTTTAACATCGGTTTCCGTGAGCATTTTGCCCTCAAGGATACAGCTTACGGTATAAAAGAATGTGTTTCGCTACGGCATTACAAGGCTGTTTACGATATGTACCGCAGGCTTAAAAAGCGTTTTCCAAACGTTATATTTGAAAACTGCGCCGGCGGCGGTGCAAGAACGGACCTTGGTATGATGAAATCGTTTAACCACACCTGGGTGAGTGACTGTCAGCGTTATCCTCGTTCCGTTTTCATTACCAACGGTATGACTATGGTGCTTCCGCCCGAAAGGGTTGACAGGCTTTTTGCCGGTATGGGCTGTCACGAGGACGGAGCCTTTGATGCTCATATGAGAAACACTATGCTCGGACATATGTCGCTTAACGTCGTTGCACCTGCCGCAACAAAAGATAATCCGTTACAGATGGAATTTATTAAGCACAGCGTAAATCTTTACAAGAGCTTCATCCGTCCGTTCCTGCCCGAAAGTAAGGTTTATCATCATACTCCCGATACTAATGATGCAAGGAAAAACGGCAACGTCGTCATCGAGGTGTCTGCAAAGGACAGCACATGCGGTGCAATAGGAGTTTTTTCCGTATCGTTCAGCGGTGAAAAGCATATTTCTGTAAAACCTAAGGGCATTGATATATCAAGGAATTATTGGGTGTATTTTGACAATTTCCGTAAAATAATTGAGATGACAGGTGCCGAAATTATGCAGAACGGTATTACCGTTGATTTGCCTTCATCTTTATCATCTGAGCTTGTGCTTTATGAAATGATGTCCGAATAAACATTAAAACAGCCGACCTTTAACGGGTCGGCTGTAGCTTTGTAAACTGTGACTTATTTAAGATTTTTAGCTCTTTTAATACTCCACGCAAGAACGCTTATGAATGAAACAAGGCAGCACCACAGGTGGAACATATTGAAGTTCATATAGTCGCCGTGTTCTGTGCCGCCGGTGAAAAGGTAAGCGGCAAACATATAACACATAAAGAAGGGGAGAAGCAGGGCGGAATATTTGACCGTGTCGATTTTTGCCATATCAAAGCCCCATTTTTTGATAAGCACAACAACGAACGCAATTGCGCCAAGAACGGCAATTACTGTAGCAATTACCTGTGTGACAACGTTGTAGTCGTATCTTTCAAGTATCGGGCGAACAATACTTACGCCGATGAGGAAAATAAAGCCTGCAATAAACGTGAGTACGTTGCTTACTTTTTGCGGCACTTTGTTGAATGCAAGCTCCGGCACATCCTTGCCTGCTTTAAGCTTAAGCAAATATGCCGTTATGATACCGCCTGCAATAAAGCCGGTGAAGTATTCCCAGCAGGACCAGGGGGCTATGCTTGCGGGGAAAATGTTTTCGCCGAGTCTGTGGTATCCGCCGTCTCCGAAGTAGAAGAACAAATCGGCAAAAGCAATTGCAAAAGCGAATGCGCCTGATACAACAAGACCTGTCTTGGCGGCAACCTTATCTTTAATGATAAACCTTGCAGTTATGATTGCGGCAATACTGCGAAGCATTGCGGAAATACATTCAATTGACTGGAAATAGTTTCTTCCTATGCTGTTGCTGTTGGGAATTTTCTTTGCCCAGGATACGTCGTCGAAGTGCTGAAGATATACTTCCCAAGCACTGCCCTCAATACCGTTTGCGGCAAGAACGTTTTCAAAAGTCTGCGCCGCCTCGGGCTGAACGAGGCCGAGTATCCAATGAGAAACCGATGCTTTTGTAACAAGGTCTGTTATGTAGAAAACGGCAATCAGAATTATAAGGTCCTTGGTTTTCCATTGTTTGTCGCTGAAGCCTCTGCCGAGAAGTATGCCGAAAAGCGTAGCCATACCGAAGCCGATGCAAAGCATCAGGAATACTGCAGAGAATATTGAAACATATACAGGTGTACCGTTGTTAAATTCCGCTTCAACGAGCACGCCGGTTATCTGGTCGAGTATTGTGCCCCAGGCAGGGACTGTGAGCATAAAGCTGATTGAGGTTACGGCAAGCCAGCCGATGTTGAACTTTTCACGGGCACCTTTAATGAGGACAACAAAGAGCGAGTAAATGAAACCTGCGTTAAGTACGCCCCATGCGGCACCCCAGCCGTGTTCACCTCTGATTCGCCAGAGAAAGCCCATCAGCAGACAGCCGATAATAACGGTTAATACATTTGTAAGCGTTTGCTTTTTATCCTTCAAAGATAATCACCTCGCAAATTTATTAAATTTATAATACCATTCATTTTGATTAATTACAATACAAAATAAAAATAAAGAAATATGGTTAATTTGCATAAAAAACCGGTACTTAATTTCAACTCGTTTTACCCTTCAATTTATTGACAAAAAGCCTTGTGTGTGGTAACATATCTGTTAAGGTTTTTACTAACCAAGCGCACTTTTAAAAGGAGAAAATATGAAGGCCGTCTTTAACAATTGTCTTAAATATGAAAACGGTAGATTCGTTAAAACAGATTTCTCTGAGGTCACTCTTCAGGGAGGTCAGGGTAACGACTTTAACTTTAATAATTGTATTATATTTCCCGCTTTTTGTGATGTTCACGTTCATCTCAGAGAGCCGGGTTTTTTTTATAAGGAAACCATAGCAAGCGGTACTGCCGCTGCGGCGAGAGGCGGCTATACAGACGTATTCTCTATGCCTAACCTCAACCCCGTACCCGACTGTGTAGAGGCGATAAAACAGCAGCTCGATATAATTGAAAAAGATGCTGTAATCAACGTGCATCCGTATGCTTCAATAACGGTAGGTCAGAAGGGTGAACAGCTTTCGGATTTTGAAGAGCTTGCACCATACTGCTGTGCTTTTTCGGATGACGGCAGGGGAGTACAGAGCGAGGAAATGATGCTTGAGGCTATGAAGAAGACCAAAGCACTCGGCAAGATAATCGTTGCCCATTGTGAAGATAATTCTCTGCTTAACGGCGGCTATATTCACGACGGTGAGTATGCACGGCTTAACGGTCACAAGGGAATATGCAGCGAAAGTGAGTGGAAGCCGATTGAGCGTGATTTGCGCCTTGCCGAGCAGGTGGGCTGTAAATATCACGTCTGCCATATATCAACAAAAGAAAGCGTTGAATTAATCAGACAAGCTAAGAAAAGGGGAGTAGATGTCACCTGCGAGACCGCTCCGCACTACCTTGTTTTTGATGACAGCGACCTGCAGGAGGACGGCAGATTTAAGATGAATCCTCCGATCAGAAGCAGGGAGGACAGGCTTGCGCTTATTGAGGGCATAAAGGATGGCACTATTGATATGATAGCAACCGACCACGCACCGCACAGCGCAGAAGAAAAGTCCAAGGGTCTCAAAGACAGCCTTATGGGTGTTGTCGGTATTGAAACCGCCTTCCCCGTGCTTTTCACACAACTTGTAAAAGAAGAGTGTGCAATAACTCTTCAGAAGCTGATTGAGCTTATGTCTGTCAACCCACGAAAACGTTTCGGACTTGAATTGCAGGCAGACGACTACTGTGTTTATAATCTTGAAGAGCATTATAAAATCAATCCTGACGAGTTCCTTTCAAAGGGAAGAAGCACACCGTTTGAGGGAATGTCGGTCAGCGGAAAATGTGAATTAACTGTATGCGGAGGTAAAGCAGTATGGATAAACAGAAAATAATAGAGTTTGAGAAGTATGACAGAAAAATTGTACTTGAAGACGGTACAGAGTTTTACGGCAGGGGCTTCGGCAGCGAGTGTGAACGGGTTTGCGAGCTTGTTTTCAACACGGCGATGCTCGGCTATCAGGAGATTATTTCCGACCCTGCGTATACATATCAGGCTGTTGTTATGACTTACCCCATTATCGGTAACTACGGTACTTGTGACGATGATTTTGAGTCCAGAGTTCCCACCATCGGCGGTCTTGTCGTAAGGGAGTATAACGATATTCCCTCCAACTTCCGTACAACAAAGACGCTCAACGAGGTAATGGAGGATTACAATATTCCCGGAATTGAGGGTATGGATACCAGAGAGCTTACCCGTCATATCCGTGATAACGGTACCTGCAAGGTGCTTTTTACAAGCATTGATACTCCTAAAGAAAAGGCTCTTGAAATTCTCGGCAATATCGAAATTCCGACCAATGCCGTTGAAACTGTAAGCTGTAAAAAGCGTTGGTATTCAAGAACAGCAAATGCTAAGTATAACGTTGTTGCCATTGACTGCGGCATCAAGCTCAGCCTTATCCGTATACTTAATTCCAGAGGCTGTAATATTACAATAGTTCCGTTTGACACGAGTGCAGAGGAAGTTCTCAAAATGAAACCCGACGGAATTTACATTTCCGACGGTCCCGGCAATCCCGAGGATGTTCCCTGCGTTATTGAGCTTGTAAGACAGCTCAAGGGTAAGTGCCCGATATTCGGTGTCGGTCTCGGCCACGAAATTATCGGCCTTGCTTACGGCGCAAAAACGTATAAGCTCAAGTTCGGACACAGAGGCTGTAACCACGCTGTTCATTCGCTTATTAACAATACCTTCCGCAACCACACACAGAACCACAGCTACGTAATTGATGCTGACTCTGTCGAAGGTACTGATCTTAAGATTACACACATCAATCTGTTTGACAAAACCGTTGAGGGTGTAAGCTGCGAGAAGGATAACGTTTATTCTGTACAGTACGTTCCGTGCGAAATTTCACTGTTTTATGAAAGATTCATCAATCTTATGAAGGGGGACAAGTAAGATGGCAAAAAGAACAGATATTAAAAAGGTACTTGTTATCGGTTCCGGTCCGATTGTTATCGGCCAGGCCGCTGAGTTTGACTATGCCGGTACACAGGCTTGTCTTGCTCTTAAGGAGGAGGGCTACGAGGTTGTTCTCTGCAACTCCAACCCTGCTACAATTATGACTGATACTACCATTGCCGATAAGGTCTATATGGAGCCTCTCACACTTGAATATGTTGCAAAGGTTATCCGCTACGAGCGACCCGATGCAATTGTACCCGGTATCGGCGGTCAGACAGGTCTTAACCTTGCTATGCAGCTTGAGAAGAAAGGCATACTCAAAGAGTGCGGTGTTGAGCTTCTCGGCACAAGCAGCAAGAGTATTGAAATGGCTGAAGACAGAGAGCTTTTCAAGGAGCTTTGTGAATCTCTCGGTGAGCCCGTTCTTCCCTCACTTATAGCCAACACAATGGAAGAGGGTCTTGCCGCAGCGGAAGAAATCGGCTATCCGGTTGTTCTCCGTCCTGCATTCACTCTCGGCGGTACAGGCGGCGGCTTTGCCGACAACGAAGCACAGTGCAGAGAAATCCTTAAGAATGCTCTTGCTCTTTCTCCCGTACATCAGGTACTTGTTGAAAAGAGCATCAAGGGCTATAAGGAAATCGAATACGAAGTAATGCGTGATGCAAACGATACAGCTATAGCCATCTGTAATATGGAAAATATCGACCCTGTCGGTATCCATACAGGTGACTCTGTTGTTGTCTGCCCCACACAGACTCTTACCGCCAAAGAACACAATATGCTCCGTGACAGCGCTCTTAAGATTATCCGTGCACTCAAGATTGAAGGCGGCTGTAACGTTCAGTTCGCTCTTGACCCGCTTTCATTTACATATTATCTTATCGAGGTTAACCCCAGAGTTTCCCGTTCCTCCGCACTTGCTTCCAAGGCAAGCGGTTACCCGATTGCAAGAGTTACGGCGAAAATTGCTCTCGGTATGACACTTGATGAAATTAAAATAGCAAACACCTACGGTGCATTCGAGCCCACAATTGACTATGTTGTTACAAAGATGCCCCGTTTCCCGTTTGATAAGTTCACCAATGCTAATAACACGCTCTCTACTCAGATGAAGGCTACCGGTGAGGTTATGAGCATCGGCAGAACTGTTGAAGAAAGCCTTCTCAAGGCTGTACGCTCTCTTGAAACGGGTGTAAACCACCTCTATCTCAAAAAGTTTGATACCTTTACGGACGATGAGCTTCTCAAGTACATTGTTGACGGTACCGATGACCGCTTCTACGCCATTGCAGAGCTGCTTCGCAGAGGCATTGACGTCGGTATGATTAACCACGCTACAAAAATCGATATGTACTTTATTGAAAAGCTCAAGAACATTGTTGACCTTGAAAAGGAAGTCAAGGCAAACAAGGCTGATGTTGCCGTGCTTTACAAGGCAAAGAGAATGGGCTTCTCCGATGAATATATCGCAGGCGTATGGGATATGACTGCTAAGGAAGTTTACGAGCTTCGTGAAGCAAACGATATGTTCCCCGTGTATAAGATGATTGATACCTGTGCAGCAGAGTTTGACGGCTATATTCCGTATCTTTACTCGACTTATGAGGCTGAAAACGAGTCCAAGATGTCTGACAAGAAAAAGATTGTCGTTCTCGGCTCGGGACCCATCCGTATCGGTCAGGGCGTTGAATTCGACTATTCAACCGTTCACGCTGTAACAACAATTAAAAAGTTCGGTTACGAGGCTATTATCATTAACAACAACCCCGAAACCGTTTCAACAGACTACACCTGCTCCGATAAGCTTTATTTCGAGCCGCTGTGTATCGAAGACGTTATGAATATCATCCACCTTGAAAAGCCGGAAGGCGTTGTTGCTTCTCTCGGCGGTCAGACCGCCATCAACCTTTCCGACGGCCTCAAGAATATGGGTGTCAAGATTATCGGTACAGACTGCGATGCTATCGAGCGTGCAGAAAACCGTGACTCCTTCCAGAAGGTTCTTCAGTCCCTCAACATTCCTCAGCCCGAGGGTCAGGCTGTTACAAAGATTGAAGACGGTGTTGCCGCAGCGGCAAGAATCGGCTATCCCGTGCTTGTGCGTCCGTCCTTTGTTCTCGGCGGCCGTGCAATGGAAATCGTTGCCGATGAAGCACAGCTTCGCAGATACCTTACTACAGCCGTTGAAATTGACGAGGACAAGCCCGTTCTTGTTGATAAGTACATTGTCGGTAAAGAGGTTGAGGTTGACGCAATCTGCGACGGTAAAGATGTATTTGTTCCCGGCATAATGGAGCTTGTTGAAAGAACAGGTATCCACTCCGGTGACTCAATCAGCGTTTATCCCACCTTCTCAATTTCCGAAAAGGTACAGGAAACAATTATCGATTACACCAAGAAGCTTGGTCTTGGTATAGGTATTGTCGGTCTTTACAATATTCAGTTTATTGTTGATAAGGACGATAACGTATTTATTATTGAGGTTAACCCCCGTTCCTCCAGAACGGTTCCCTTCCTTTCAAAGTCCACCGGCTACAGCCTTGCCGATATTGCAACACTCTGTATGCTCGGTGTATCGCTTAAAGAGCAGGGTATTGATTATACAATCGCTCCCAGAAAGAAGCGTTGGTACGTAAAGGTTCCCGCTTTCTCATTCTCCAAGCTCAGAGGTCTGGATGCCTACCTTTCACCTGAAATGAAATCCACAGGTGAAGCAATCGGTTATGACGACAGCCTTCGCCGTGCACTTTATAAGGCTCTTCAGGCAAGCGGTATGAACGTCAAGAGCTACGGTACGGTATTTGCCACAATTTCCGATAAGGATAAGGAAGAGGCTCTTCCGCTTATTCGCCGCTTCTATAATATGGGCTTTAATATTCAGGCTACTGAGGGTACCGCCGAATTCCTTAAGCAGAACGGTATCAGAACTCATATTCTTCCCAAAATCAGCGACGGTAACGACGATATTCTCAAGGCTATCCGTCAGGGCTACGTAACATACGTAATCAACACAAGAGATATGAACGCTGCAGGCGGTGCAATGGACGGCCACGAAATCAGACAGTGTGCAGTTGAAAACAACGTAACAATGTTCACTTCTCTTGATACTGTTAAGGTTCTTCTTGATGTGCTTGAAGAAACCACACTCTTTATTTCCACAATTGATGCTTAAAAGGTGATTATAAATGACTCAAGGTTTTTATAAAATCCTCTCAAATGTTCAGCTCACGAGCACCGTTTACAAAATGGTGCTCGGGGGCGATACCGGTGCAATTACTGCTTCCGGTCAGTTTGTTAACATAAAGCTTGACGGAAAATTTCTTCGCAGGCCCATTTCAATCTGCGATTATGACGAAACCACAATAACGCTTGTCTACAAGGTTGTCGGTGTCGGTACTGAGCAGATGAGTAAAATGACCGAGGGACAGGAGCTTGACGTGCTTGTCGGTCTCGGTAACGGCTACAGCCTTGATAAATGCGGCGATAAACCTCTTCTTATCGGCGGCGGTGTCGGTGTACCCCCGCTTTATAATCTTTGTAAAAAGCTTATAAATGAGGGCAAAAAGGTTACTGTTGTGCTGGGCTTTAATACCAAGGAAGAGATTTTTCTTGAGGATGACTTTAAAAAGCTCGGTGCTGAGGTATTGGTTGCAACGGCTGACGGCAGCTACGGCGTTAAGGGCTTTGTAACCGATGCGATGAAGGGCATTGATTACACATATTTCTTCACCTGCGGACCTATGCCTATGTTCAAGGCAATAGAGGCTGTTGCATCAACAAGCGGCCAGTATAGCTTTGAGGAGAGAATGGGCTGTGGCTTCGGCGCCTGTATGGGCTGCTCCTGCAAAACTAAGTACGGAAATAAGAGAATCTGTAAGGACGGTCCCGTGCTTGAAAGGGAGGAGATTATATGGTAAATACTAAGGTAAACTTAAGCGGTATAATTCTCGATAATCCTGTTATCCCTGCAAGCGGTACCTTTGGCTTCGGCTATGAATTTGCCGAGCTTTACGATATCAACTGCCTTGGTACATTCTCGTTCAAGGGTACAACCAAAGACCCTCGTTTCGGCAATCCCTGCCCGAGAATTGCTGAATGTGACAGCGGTATGATTAACGCAGTCGGTCTTCAGAATCCTGGCGTTGAAAAGGTTATAGAAAACGAGCTTCCTAAGCTCAAGGCTTGCTTTAATAAACCCGTTATGGCTAATGTCAGCGGTTTTTCGGTTGAAGATTATGCTTACACCGTTGAAAAGCTTGATTCGCAGGAGCAGATTGGCTGGTTTGAGGTCAATGTTTCCTGCCCGAACGTTCACGGCGGAGGTATGAGCTTCGGTACATCTCCCGAAGCTGCCGCAGAAGTAACTGCCGCCTGCCGTAAGGTTACAAAAAAACCGCTTTATATCAAGCTTTCTCCCAATGTTACAAATATTGTTGATATTGCAAAGGCGTGCGAAGCGGCAGGTGCAGACGGCATCAGTATGATTAATACAATGCTCGGTATGCGCATCGACCTTAAAACCAAAAAGCCGGTTATTGCCAATAAAATGGGCGGTTTTTCGGGTCCAGCAATAAAGCCTATTGCACTTCGTATGGTTTATCAGGTTTATGAGGCAGTCAAAGTTCCGATTATCGGTATGGGCGGTATCTCGACAGCGGAGGACGTTATTGAAATGATGCTTGCCGGTGCTACGGCGGTACAGGTAGGTGCGGCAAACCTTGTTGACCCCTTTGCAAGTAAGACTATTATTGAAAATCTTCCTAAGGTTATGGAAAAATATAATATAGATGATTTATCACAGATTATAGGAGGCGCACATTAATGGGTAAAGACGTAATTATTGCTTGTGACTTTGCAAGCAAGGCTGATGTAATGAATTTTCTTGACAAGTTTACGGATTGCAAGCCCTTTGTTAAAATCGGTATGGAGCTCTACTATGCTGAAGGCCCTGCAATTGTAAAGGAAATCAAAGCAAGAGGTCACAAGATTTTCCTTGACCTCAAGCTTCACGATATTCCCAATACTGTCAAAAAGTCAATGGCTGTTCTTTCACACCTTGATGTTGATATGACCAACCTTCATGCAAGCGGTACAATTACAATGATGCAGGCCGGTCTTGAAGGTCTTACCCGTCCTGACGGCACCCGTCCGCTTCTTATTGCTGTTACTCAGCTTACCTCCACAAGCCAGGAGAGAATGGAAGCAGACCTGCTTATTAATGAGCCTATCGACAAGGTTGTAATGCACTACGCCAAGAATGCCGCTTCAGCCGGTCTTGACGGTGTTGTCTGCTCTCCGCTTGAGGCAGGTAAGGTACACGAAACCTGCGGCGAAAAGTTCCTTACGGTCACACCCGGTGTCCGCTTTGCAGACGGCGATATAGGTGACCAGTCCAGAGTTATGACACCTGCTCAGGCAAAGGAAATCGGCAGTGATTACATTGTTGTAGGCAGGCCGATTACTGCTGCAGAAGACCCCGTAGCCGCATATAAGCGCTGCGTAGCTGAATTTGTCGGTTAATGTTTGCTAAAATTAAAAAGGAGATAAATTGATATGCAGAAACTTATTGCCAAGGATTTACTTAAAATCAAAGCCGTTTTCTTCCGCCCCGAAGAGCCCTTTACCTGGGCCAGCGGCATCAAGAGCCCCGTTTACTGCGACAACCGCCTTATTCTTACTGCTCCCGAGGCACGTAAGGATGTTGAAAACGGTCTTGCAGCTATAATTAAGGAAAACTATCCTGATGTTGAGGTTCTTATGGGTACTTCGACCGCAGGTATTGCTCACGCAGCTATCACTGCTGAAATTATGGGTCTTCCTATGGGTTATGTCAGAGGCTCGAGCAAGGACCACGGCAGACAGAACAGAATCGAAGGCAAGCTTGAGGCAGGTCAGAAGGTTGTTGTTGTTGAGGACCTTATTTCCACCGGCGGTAGCGTTATCGACGTTGTTGATGCATTACGTGAAGCAGGTGCAGAGGTTCTCGGTATTGCTTCAATCTTTACTTACGGTATGCAGAAGGGTCTTGACAGACTTGCTGCGGCAAACGTTAAGAACGTAAGCCTTACAAACTTTGACTGCATTGCGGAAGTTGCTGCAGAAGAAGGCTATATCGCAGCAGAGGATATTGCAAAGCTTATCAAGTTCCGCAACAATCCCTCCGATGAAAGCTGGATAGGTGCATAAGTTATGAGAAGTTTGATTGACATTCTCGAGCTTGATGTTACTGAAATAAAAGAGCTTATTGACAAGGCCAACGATATTATTGCCAACCCTGTAAAATACAGCGAAAAGTGCAGGGGAAAGAAGCTTGCAACTCTTTTCTTTGAGCCTTCCACAAGAACAAGGCTTAGCTTTGAAGCGGCTATGTACGAGCTTGGCGGCAATGTTCTCGGCTTTTCCGAGGCGCAGAGCTCATCCGCCGCAAAGGGCGAAAGTATTGCCGATACTGCCAAAACTACGTCCTGCTATGCCGATATCATTGCAATGCGCCACCCGAAAGAAGGTGCTCCGCTCGTTGCGGCAATGAACGCTTCAATTCCGGTTATCAACGCTGGCGACGGCGGTCACAATCATCCGACACAGACTCTTACAGACCTTCTCACTATTCAGCGTGAAAAGGGCAGGCTTAATAATCTGACTGTTGGCTTTTGCGGCGACCTTAAGTTCGGCAGAACTGTACATTCCCTTATCAATGCGCTTTCAAGATATGAAAACATCAAGTTCGTTCTTGTTTCTCCCGAAGAACTCAAATTACCGAGTTACGTAAAAGAAACTCTTAAAAAGAACAATCTTGAATACGTTCAGACAACAGACCTTGACAGCGTAATGCCTGAGCTGGATATTCTCTATATGACACGTGTACAGCGTGAGCGCTTCTTTAACGAGGAAGATTATCTTCGCCTTAAGGACAGCTATATTCTCCGCCCTGAGCGTCTTAATACCGCAAAGGCAGATTTGGCGATTATGCATCCGCTGCCCAGAGTTAATGAAATCAGCGTTGAAATTGACAGTGACCCCAGAGCCTGCTATTTCAAGCAGGTGCTCAACGGCAAATACATCCGTATGGCGCTTATATTAAAGCTGTTGGAGGTTGAATGATATGAAAATAGATTCAATTAAAAACGGTATAGTTATCGACCATATCACAGCCGGCAAGGCTATGAAAATTTATAATCTTCTCGGTCTTGACGAGCTGAATTGTTCGGTTGCATTAATCAAGAACGTTTCAAGCTCCAAAATGGGCAAGAAGGATATTATCAAGATTGATACGGATTTTCACGTTGACCTTGATATCCTCGGCTACGTTGACCCGGGTGCAACAGTTAACATCATTCAGAATGAGGAAATGGTTGCCAAGAAAAAGCTTGAGCTTCCCGAAAAGCTGACAAACGTTATCAAGTGCAAAAATCCCCGTTGCATAACCTCAACGGAGCAGGAATTGCCGCAGATTTTTAAACTTACCGATAAGGAAAAGAAAGTATATCGCTGTATGTATTGCGAAACAGCGGCAAAGGAATAATTTATAGTAAATTTTTAAAGGACTGACAGCGATAAAACTGTCAGTCCTTTAACTTTGCTTAATTGTAATTAAAGACTTTCTGCAATTTCCTTTGTATCTCTTGCAATCATAAGCTCTTCGTTGGTGGGAATAACGTAAACCTTAACCTTTGAGTCGGGACCTGAAAGCTCGCCGCCCTTGCCCTTGATTGCCTTTGCGTTTTCTTCAGCGTTAAATGTTACGCCGATATAACCGAAGCTCTCACAGATGTTCTGACGAAGGGGCTGTGAGTTTTCACCGATACCGCCGGTAAATACGATTGCATCTACACCCTGCATAGCAGCGATGTACTGACCGATATACTTTCTGATCTGATACCAGAGCATCTTCTTTGCAAGCTCAGCTCTTGCATCACCTTCAGCAGCAGCCTTGAGAATGTCTCTGTCATCGCTCAGACCGCCGGAAATACCGAATACGCCTGATTTCTTGTTAAGGATTGTATTTGTTTGAGCCGGTGTCCAGCCTTCTTTTTCCTGAAGGAATGTGACAACAGAGGGGTCAAGGTTACCGGAACGTGTGCCCATAATGAAACCGTCAAGGGGAGTAAGACCCATTGAAGTATCTATTACCTTGCCGCCCTTAACAGCAGTAATTGATGAACCGTTACCGAGGTGGCAGGTGATGATTTTAAGGTCTTTTATATCCTTACCCATAATCTTTGCACACTCTGCGCTGACAAATCTGTGAGATGTGCCGTGGAATCCGTAACGGCGAATCTTATATTTTTCATAGTATTCATAAGGAATACCAAACATATAAGCTTCTTCAGGCATTGTTGAATGGAATGCGTTATCGAAAACAACAACTTCGGGTACATCTTTGCCGAAAACATCGATACAAGCGTTGATACCCTGAATATGTGCGGGGTTGTGAAGGGGAGCGAGGTCGCAAAGGCTCTTAATTCCTTCAATAACTTCGTCTGTTACAAGTGTGCTTTCCTTGAAGAGTGAACCACCCTGAACGACTCTGTGACCGATTGCGGAAATTTCATCAAGTGATTCAATAACCTTTGTTTCACCGCCGGTAAGAGCTTCTTTGACAACCTGGAAAGCTGCTGTATGATCCGGCATTGCAACTTCCTGTTCAAACTTGCCTTTTTCGGTTTTGATGTCAAATTCGCCCATTTCTGAGCCGACTCTGCCACAGGTGCCCTTAGCTATTACAACTTCACCGTTCATATCGATGAGCTGGAACTTAAGCGATGAGCTGCCGGCATTAATAACAAGAACTTTCATTTAATTTTTCCTCCGGAATATATAAACATTAATTTTTATCTGACTGAATCAAGAAGGCTGTAGAAGGCAGTTGCAAATGCGGAGCCTGCCTGCGGGCCAGGAGTAACGATTTCTTCGTTCTCACAAAGGAAGGAGCGCCAGCTGTTATCGGTAAGCATATAGCCCGTCTGGTCGTTTGTGATACCGAATACTACAAGTGTTCTGCCGTTTACGTTATCCTTGATGGGCTCGAATGTCCATTCTTCACCGCTCCAGGATTCTTCCGCTGTTGTTGCACCGCCGAAAGCAATTTCGGGAGCAAGCTCACCGCCTGCGATAACAACGGCTATATCCTTGCCAAGCTCCATATAACCAACCTCGGAAACAACGCTGTACTTCCAAAGGCCTGTCTTTACAACCGTGTTTGTAAGAAGACCGCCCTTACCTGCGAGGATAAGAATCTGGTTTTCTGTGGGAATGAGGTAGGTGCTTGTAGCGTAGTTGATAATGGGGTCAATCTTCTTGCTGTCCTGTACGGAGCAGGCGAATTCGCCGAGAATACAGCCGTACGTTGCAAGTCTTGCGTAGCCCTCGTCGTTATACTGATTAAGGATTTCTTCATCAGCAACAAGGTCTTCGCCGTATTCGGAGGTGATAGCAAGCTCAGCGCCCTGAATCATCATAAAGTTAGCGCAGGCTTTTTCGTTGATATATTTTTCCATATAGTAGGGATAGTCGGCAGATACCTTTGTACCGCCTGCACCGAGACCTACTGTGTGGATAGCAAGGTTAACAATCCAGGTTTCCTTACTGCCGTCGTTGGGAACGAAACGGAAGCGGTTGAGGTTGGGGTCAATAACCTGCGGGTCACGCTTGTCACGGATGTATTCGGAAATATCTACGCTACCGTAGTAGAGTTCGCCTTCTGTCATGCTCTTAACGGCATCTTTAACTGTACCGATAACCTTTGCGTAGAGGTTATTCATAAATGCCTCGTTCTGACCGCTGGGGTTTTCAATACCGAGGATATTTCTGACGGGGCTGAGGAAGAGCGCACCGACAAGGTCGCCGTTCATACCGAAGGTATCAACACAGCTGTGCTGATGAAGGGAAGAAATGTTGATGCTGACAACGTTATTTTCTTCTGCAAAGTCAGCAAGCATATCTCTTACCTTGTAAACCTCGGAGGAAGCAAAGCCGAAGCAGTCAAGAGCAACGAAAACATGGATGCCTCTGCCGTCGGAAATTGCAACGGTTCTGACTCTCTGGTCGTCGTATACTGCAGTTGCAAGCTTTTTGGTTACTGCAAGGCTGCCGCCTACATAGCACTCAAGCTCGTTACCGGTCTGGAGTGAGTCGCTTGCATAGCCGAGTGACCAGTATTCCGCCTGTGCTTCGTCAACGAATTCGGTCTTGGTGTCGTAAAGCTCTGTTGTTTCAAAGAACTTATCTTCGCTGAGCCACTTATTGGGTGCTTTGATAAGTGCGGCAATTACGCCGACTATGCCCTGTAGAGCTTTTTCACCGAATGTATTGAGTGAGATTTCCGATGCAGTAAATTCATCTGCAGCGAGAACGGGGAGTGATGTTGCCGAGAAAATCATAGCAACACTGAGGATGATTGCGATTAAACGTTTTTTCATTTTTTAACCACCTTTCTGTACCGTAATATGTTAACACAAAAGTATAAAAAAATCAATAAAAACAAGTATTATATTAAAATAAAAAGAGGAGTCTTTCGACTCCTCGCTTAAATCAATACTTATCCATACTGTTTACGTCAAGAACAAATACAGTTGCACCGCCTACCTTGACCTCACTCGGCATATCGTTGTTGTTGAGGTCTCTGCCGAAGGAAGCGGTAGAATGTGTTGAAGCTGTTCTTGTCTGTGAATATTTCTTGATAATTTCCTTAACTCTCGGTACTTCATCATCATTAGCGCCGATGAGGAATGTTGTGTTACCTACCATAAGAAAGCCGCCGGTAGTAGAAAGCTTTGTAACAATAAAGTTTTCGCTTGTAAGTGCGGAGGAAACTACGGCGCTGTCATCGTTATTTACAATTGCAATTATAAGTTTCATTATATATTCTCCTCGTATAATTATTAATCAGACATCGGGCAGAATGAGCTTTATGCTGCGTTTATCAAGTGCATAAAGGTCGGGTATCTCGTAGCGGTTGTCGTTGCCGTCCTTGATAAGTATTCTGCCGTCGTAAAGAATTTTGATTGATTGATAGCTGTTGATAATCTCAAAGGTGTATTCGCCTCTGTCGGTATCAACAGTCCACATCCAAATCTTAAACTTTTCAGTTCTTTTAATAAGGCGTGTTATTTTCGGAATCATATAACGCTCGTTTAAGCAGTTTAATATAACCTCTTTTGATTCCGGCATAAGCTGCTCAAGGTCTCGGATTATCATCTGTTCATTGCCTTCTTCATCAAGAAGGGATATATACTTCATAAGACCGCTGACAGGGAAGAGGCGATGCGGCTCAAGCATTGTGAATTTTTCGCCCGTGTAAAGCTCTGCGTCAACGTAAATCTTATCGTTTACCGTAAAACGAACGGCATTGGGGTCAACAAAAGTTCTTGCCATAAGTCACGTCTCCTCCTTATTCAAAGTTTTCGGCAGCCTTGTCAGCCGCAACCTTTTCGGACATCGACTGAATCTGAATCAGCTTGTAATACTTGCCCTTAAGTGCCATAAGCTCGTCGTGCGAGCCGTTTTCGATAATTCTGCCCTTGTCAACAACGAGAATTCTGTTGGCTTTTCTGAGCGTTGAAAGTCGGTGAGCTATCATAAACGTTGTTCTGCCTCTGATAACCTGGTCGATGGCGTCCTGTATGAGCTTTTCCGTTTCGGAGTCAACAGCGGATGTTGCTTCGTCAAAAATCATAAGATTCGGGTTTTTGAGAACAGCACGTGCAATTGAAAGCCTCTGCTTTTCACCGCCGGAAAGGCCGACACCGCGTTCACCGAGCGTAGTGTCATACGCATCGGGAAGACGGGAGATAAAGGTGTGTGCGTTTGCGACGTCAGCCGCATTGAGTACCTGGTCAACGTGAGCACCGGGCATTGAATAGGAGATGTTGTTGAAAATCGTATCACGGAACATCAGCGGCTCCTGCTGAACGTAACCGATTCTCGAACGGAAGAATTCCATATCAATGTCTTTTATGTTGATGTCGTCAATAAGAATTTCGCCCTCGTAATCATCGTAGAAGCGCATAAGCAGGTTGATAAGGGTTGACTTACCCGAGCCTGTTGTACCTACGATACCTACAGTTTCGCCGGGTTGAATTACGAAGCTGACGTTATTGAGTATTTTCTTTGAACGGTCAAAGGAAAAGTTGACGTTCTTGAATTCAACCTTGCCTTCAAGGAATTTGGGTGCATCGCCCTTGCCGAAGTTGTGTTCGGGTTCGGCATTGATAATATCAAGTATCTTCTCCGTTGAAGCAAGTGCGTTCTGATAGCTGTCACTAAGGCTTGCAAAGAAGTTAACCGGATTATAGAACATACTTGCGTAGGAAATAAATGAAACAAGAACACCGAGAGTGAGGTCTCCCGTGCCGTCAATAACATACTTACCGCCGACAAACCAGATAAGGATTGAACCGCAGGTAACGAAGAAGGTGATGGCGTTGGGGAAGATACTGGCTGTTTTTGCGGCACGCTTGTCTTCGTTCATCCAGTCGTCCATATATCTGCCGAACTTTTTGATTGTACGTTCCTCACTTGTGAACGATTTGACAACCCTGATACTCGGAATTGTGTCGGTGAGGATAGTAGAAATTGAGCTTGACCTTCTCCACAGTCTGCGGTACATAGGAGAAAGCTTCCTGCCGAAATAACGGCTGAGAAGTGCAACAACAGGTACGGGAATCAGCGAAACGAGAGCAAGGCGCCAGTTCATAACAAGCATTATAACGATAATGCCTATCATCATAAAGAACTGAACGACGGCTTCCTGCGTAATGCGAAGCATAAAGTTCTGAAGCTGTGTAGTATCGCTGTTGATTCTGTTGATAATTGAGCCGGTTGAGGTTTTGTCGTAAAACTTCATCGGCAGATACTGCGCTTTTGCGTAGATATCCTTTTTCAGGTCAACGATAATCATATCGCCCGTGATTCTTAAAAGATAGGCTCTGAGTGCACCGAGACCGTATTGCAGAAGATAAACGCCCATCAGCGCTGCAATTGTTACGAGCAGCATCTGTTGATTTTTGTTCGGGATGATGTCGTCAACCATCATCTTTGTTATGTACGGAGGAACGAGAGCCATAGCGGTTGTAAGAATTGACAGAACAATACTTACGCTAAGACGCTTGATATACGGCTTAATATAGCCGAAAAGCACCTCAAACATCTTGCCCTTGCCCTTACAGTTCATACAATCGGCATGGGGGGAGGCGAGCTTTCTGCCGCATTTGGGGCAGAAGGAGCGAAGATTCTGGTACGTGTTTTCAACAACACGAAGCTGTTCGTCAATATCTGCGCCTTCTTTGACCTTGATAATAAATTCGGAAACAGCATCGCAAAGGTCAGTTGTCGAGTAGGTAAAGCGAAGCAAATCCATAACTTTGCCTTCGCTTGTTTTTACCCTGAAAACTGCGTTACCGTACAGCCTTTTGACACTTGCTTCGTCAATGTCTTCAAACAGAAGCATTAAGCCGTCCGTTTCAAGCTCTTTTGAAACGGCGATAAGTCTGTCGGCACAAACAAGAATGGCTCCGCTGCCGTATCTTCCGCTGAGCTTCAGGTCGCCGACAACAGCCATAAGCGGCATTGCACCGCAAAGCAGTTCGTTTGCTCTTGCTTCAAGCTCGGGAGGTATCGGTTTGTTTGTGAGTAAGGTCTTGTTTTCCGTTTTAATCACCCCGTTTTTATATCTTTCGCGCATATTATTGCAGTATTTTATATTAATGTCAATAACCTTCGGAAAAGTTTTTGAAATATTTTTCGCATAAAAAATGACCCGACTGTAAAGCCGGGTCAAAGAAGAGATTATCAGTTGTTTTCGGGTGCATTGATTGTTTCATTTGCAAGGTCAACATCATTCTGCATAAGCTTACGGCGTTCGTAAAGCTCTGCATACATCTTGTCCTTCTTTTCACCCTGAAGGTCGTAGAAGAGCTGGGGAACGATGCTGAGGATACCGGTAACAACGGGAAGGAGAGTACACATCCAGAAAAGAGCGTGGCGTGCACGGACCGTCTGGTTGCCCTGAGTTGCGTTGGGGTTGTAGCCGAACTGCTTGAGAAGAAGAGGCTGAACGAAGTTCTTTACGGTACCTACCATCTTGGTGACAAGACCCTTAGCAACGCCCGTCATACCCTCGGAACGGAAGCCGTTCTTCCACTCGCCGTAGTCGATAGCTTCGTTTCTCATTTCCTCGGGAATAACCTTTCTGATACCCCAGAAGAACATCCAGATGGTTTCACGAAGCATAAACGACGGAATCATAACAGCAAGGTTCTCGTAACCCTTTTTGCCGCCGACGTTGATAAGTTCACCGGCTGCGAATACGCCGAGCATCAGCACGCTGTCAACGTGAGAGCCTGCAATCCACAGAGCCTTGGTCGAGAACTTGGAGCGTGCCCAGGGAACGTACGAGTAGGAGATGGGGGAAACAACTGCGCCGGGAATACCAACGATTGTAGACATTGAAGCAAGGTTAAGAACGTTGATGTAGTAAAGGTTTGTACCGGAGTTAAGGCTGAATGCGCCAAGGAACTCGGAAAGCGTGATAAGCAGAAGAGGCTTGTTGGTAATAACGGACTTGACACCGCTGAATACGCTGGGACGCTCGACTGTCTGCATAACTCTTTCTTTAGCAACAAAAGCATAGAACAGAGCGAAAAGACCTGCAACAACGGCCGTGATTACACCGCCGAGAACGAACATTTTGTTGTATCCGGCCTGATAGAGCGTATTGTTGGTGATTTCGAGAGCCTGGTTCTTGGGGCTGTTGATATAAATATCAATAAGCAGACCCATAAGAATTTCGGGTGCCTTCTCAACGAAGCCGGAAAGAAGGTTAGCCTGGGTAATAAGTCTCGTTCTGTCAACAATGTTTGGTGTGATTGTTGTAGTCATACCCTGGCGGACGATTGAAATAAGTGAACTTGCAAGGTTTGAGAAAATCTGCAATACAAGATAAACGGCAAACCTCGGAATGTTGGAACCGATACCCTGCGTGCCCATAAAGATAGGCAACGCCCAGTAAAGAACAGTGAGGAAAACACCGGGGATAGCGTAAACAACAAGCCAGGGCTTGAATTTACCCCAACGGGTACGGGTTTTATCGACAATGGCTGCAAGGAACATATCGTTGATAATATCCCATACACCGATTACGCCGTTGGTAACCGACTGCAGAACGAGGTCGATTTTAAGAATATTCATCTTAAAAACGTCGTCGTATTTGCCGATGTTAAAGCTTTGTGCTATGTCGTCAAGTATGTAGGCAAAGGTTTCCTTCGTGCCGACATAGCGCCTGTTCAGAGTCTTCTGAGCTTCATTTGTGGTAGAAACTGCTGCGTTTTCAGCTGACATCTGCGCCACTCCTTTACACATAATATTTAAATCATATCACATTGCGTTGGTTTTGGCAAGTAAAATTTAGTAAATGTCGAAGATTTAAGCGTTTTTATTTCCAAGCGGCATCGCCGAACATAAGCTTTAATTCGAAATCGGAAACATTGGTGTCCTTGCCGATTACTACACATTCAATTCCTGCCATTCTTGCAAAATCAATAATATGCTCTTTTGTGAGAGTGTAGCTTAATACGGAATGGTGAGCACCGCCGGCGAGAAGCCAAGCTTTTACGCCGTTTTTAAAATCGGGATAAGGCTTCCACATTGCGCTGGCAACAGGGAGCTTGGGCATTTGCTCGGGAGTTGATATGCACTCAACTTCTGCGCAGATAAGTCTGAGTCTGTTGCCAAGGTCAACAAGTGAAACACATATTGCGTCGCCGGCTTTAGCGTTGAAAATCAGCCTTGCGGGCGGCTCCTTGCCGCCTATACCGAGCGGCTGAACGTCAAGCTTGATTTCACCCTCGGCAATTGTGGGGCAAACCTCAAGCATATGAGCGCCGAGGATAGCTTCATTGCCCTTTGTGAGGTTATAGGTATAGTCCTCCATAAAGGCGGTAGAATCGTTTTCGCTCATAATTTTCATTGCACGGGTGAGAGCGGCGGTTTTCCAGTCACCCTCTGCGCCGAAACCGTAGCCCTTGGCCATCAGCCGCTGTGCACTTAATCCGGGAAGCTGCTTGAGTCCGTGAAGGTCCTGGAAATTAGTCGTGAATGCCGTGCTTTCAGTATTTTTAAGGAAACGCTCAAGAGCAATTTCATACTTAGCCTGCTCTTTGATTGCGGCAATGTCATCGGTAACAACGGAGTAAGCGGATTTATATTCTTCAACGAGTGCATCAGCTTCTTCGTCGGTTACCATTTCAATTTCTTCAACAAGGTCGCCGATTCCGTAATAATCAACACTCCAGCCGAGCTTTGCCTGTGTTGTTACTTTGTTGCCTTCCGTAACAGCAACATCACGCATATTGTCGCCGAAACGTACAACACGAAGCGTGCTGCCTGCGGCAAATGCCTTTGCGGCACTTACCCAGGTGCGGATTTCTTTAATAGCTTCCTCATCCTGCCAATGTCCGACAACCTCTTTGCGGCTTTTTCTCATAAGTGCATAAAGGTGGCTGTGCTCACGGTCGCCGTGTGCAGACTGGTTGAGATTCATAAAGTCCATATCAATTTCAGAATAGGGGAGTGCCTCGTTGAACTGTGTGCTGAAATGAAGTATGGGCTTTGATATCGTTTTAAGTCCGTCAATCCACATCTTTGACGGTGAGAAAGTGTGCATCCACGTAATAACACCGATACACTCTTCATCGGCATTTGCTTTTCTCATTACATCGGTAATTTCGGATGCAGTTGTAACAACGGGTGTGCAGATAACCTCTGCGCCGATTCTGCTGTTGAGGTGCTCGGCAATGACTGCGGAATCTGCGGCAACCTGTCTGAGTGCATCATCACCGTAGAGATGCTGACTGCCTGTAATAAACCAAACGTTGCTCATATAAATTGTTCCTTTCAGATTATTTTTGTCCGTAATATGCGTTTTCACCGTGCTTGCGGTTATAGTGCTTGTCGAGTATGTATTTCGGAATAGGGCTGCTGTTGGGATTTATTGATTTCATCAGTATTGCCATTCTTGCAACCTCTTCCATAACAACTGCGTTGTGTACAGCTTCTGCGGCATCCTTGCCCCAGGCAAACGGCCCGTGATTGGCTACAACAACGCCGGGCACGGCAACGGGGTCAATAAGCTTGAAGGCTTCTACAATAACCCTGCCCGTGTTTTCTTCATAATATCTTGCTGTTTCTGCCGCCGTAAGCTCTCTCGTGCAGGGAATATCGCCGTAAAAATAATCGGCGTGTGTCGTGCCGTAGGCAGAAATAGGCGAGCGTGCCTGCGCAAAGGCTGTGGCGTTTGTTGAATGGGTATGTACTACACCACCGATTC
>JAFXCH010000056.1 GCA_017516485.1 Clostridia bacterium | reverse complement strand
ACTTGTGCTATAATGCTATGGCTGACTATGGTCAGGTACCATGTTCTATGCTTTTGGTGACTGCCAATTATTTGGAACGCTCAAGACCTTTTGCTTGGAATATGGCGGACAATATTATTAAAAAGGAGTGAAAAAGAATGACTAACGAACAAAAACAGCAGGTTATGGCTGAGTACGCAGTTCACGAGGGTGACACAGGTTCTCCTGAAGTTCAGATTGCAGTTCTTACTTTCCGTATCAACGAGCTCAACGCTCACCTTGATATCCACAAGAAGGACCACCACTCACGCCGCGGTCTTCTTAAGATGGTAGGTCACAGAAGAAACCTTCTTGCATACCTTCAGAAGAAAGACATTGAAAGATACCGTGCTATCGTTAAGAAGCTCGGCTTGCGTAAGTAATTATGTAACAAACAAACCGAGCAATCTAAATTTGCTCGGTTTGATTTTGTTAAATGGCAGTAGTATTTAAAGAGGTTTTTTGTTGTTTAGCGGTAAAACGAGAACCCAATAAGTTGAGTTTTGGTTTTATTGCTAAACGGAAAATCTCTTGATAAAAAGAAATTTAAAACAAAAGGAGATTAGAAAACATGTTTGAAAACTTTAAGGTTTATGAAACCACCATTGCAGGCAGACCTTTTAGCCTTGAGACCGGTAAAATGGCCGGCCTTGCAAATGCCGCATTTATGGCTCGTTATGGTGACACAAGCGTTCTTTGTACAGTTACCGCATCTTCAAAGCCACGCGAAGGCGTTGACTTTTTCCCACTTTCAGTTGATTTTGAAGAAAAAATGTATGCAGTAGGTCGTATCCCAGGCTCTTTCCAGCGCCGTGAGGGTAAGGCAAGTGAAAAGGCTATTCTTTCATCACGTTGCATTGACAGACCTATCCGTCCACTTTTCCCAAAAGATATGAGAAATGACTGCTCGGTTGTTGCAACCGTTATGTCGGTTGACCCTGATTGCTCACCAGAAATTACTGCAGCTATCGGTGTATCAGCAGCTATCGCAGTGTCTGACATTCCTTGGGATGGCCCAATCGCTTCTACAAGCGTTGGTCTTATTGACGGCGAAATTATTATTAACCCAACTCTCGAGCAGCGCGCAGCTACCGAGCTTAACCTTACCGTATCTTCAACCGCAGACTTGGTTGCTATGATTGAAGCAGGTGGTAACGAAATTCCCGATGACCTTATGTTTGACTGCATTATGGCAGGTCACGCGGTAAATAAGGAAATCGTTAAGTTCATTAACGGCATTGTTGCTGAAATCGGTAAAGAAAAATTCGCATTTGAATCAAGCGATCCTGATCCGGAAATCATGGCAGAGATTGAGGCTTTCTGCATTGAAGACGTTAAGAAAGCACTTGATACCGATGATAAAAATGTTCGTGACGCGGCACTTCTTCCTATTTATGACGCCGTTCACGCTAAGTTTGACGAGCGTTTTGAAGGTTGTGAAGCAAAGCTTGACGAGATTATGTATCTTGTTCAAAAGCACGTTGTTCGCGCTTGGCTTAAGGATGAAGGCAAGCGTGTAGACGGTCGTGGTATTGACGACATCCGTCCGCTTGACGCACAAATTGACCTTCTCCCACGTGTTCACGGCTCAGGTATGTT
>JAFXCH010000055.1 GCA_017516485.1 Clostridia bacterium | reverse complement strand
GAATACGTCCGTATCATCTGTGTATGTGGGTAAGCCGTCACCGCTATGGTCCCAACTTCTGTAAGGAGCTGAAGTAGAAGCCGCCAAAACGATTCTGTCGTTATCCATTTCTTCGATAAGAGCGAATATATGCTTATCGATTGCAAGCTGGTCAGCTGTTGTAAGGTTACTTGTGTCAACTTCGTTTGCCTCTTTTACAACAACCTGAAGTTCAGCAAGTGTCTTCTGGTCGTACATATCATAGGAATATTTCTTTGATGTGTCAGAGGGGTAGTCAGCTACAGCCTGACCGCCAACACCAAGTGCATCCGTTGCTTCAGCTATAGCAGCGTCGAGAATATCCGTCTGAACGCCTTTATCTTCAAGAAGGCAATCCACGCCGGAAACAGTTATCAGACCTGCCTGTGCCTTGAGCTTATCAGCAGCCGCAGTAACATCTGAAACATATGTTGAAAGGGGTTTGTACTTTGTTCCCTTTTCTGTGTTTGCGTTAGCTACAACACCCTTATCGTTATATTTGAGAACTATTGTAATACCGTCTTCCGGTGTATTGCCAAGCGCATCGGATTCGGGGTCAAGTAATTCCGGCTTTGTGCTGTTCGCTACATCATACGGGTTATACTTGATGAAAGTCTTTCCTGCCTCAGCAATAGCTTCGTTAGCGGCGTTTATAACTTTAGCTGACGTATACTCTGTATTAAGCAAATTATAAAGGGTTAAAAGTGCAGTGTTGTAATCATCCTGTGTTGTGAGGGTCGCACCGGCTGCGGTAGTGACCTTGTCCTTAACGCCGTCAGTATTTGAATATGTGCTTGCATCACCAAACCAGTCACCTATATTTGATACAGTAACTGCTGTGCCGCCGTTAAGCTCAGTAAGGTGATTAAGGAAATTATTCCAATGTCTTGTGTCAACAAATTTGGGCTTATTTACAAGCTCAATATATGTTGTGTTGAAATCAGTAAGTGCCGTGTTGAGCTGTGCCGCCTTATCGCCGAGATCATCTTCACCCGTTGCGTTAAGAGCTGTAACAAGAGCGTACTTTGCTTCTATCTGAGCAATATCGGCTTCACTGTACTTGGGGTTGCTTTCAGTCTTGTAATGTGCACCTACAATATCGCTTGTCGGGTCGTCCGGATCCTCACGGTCGGTGTAGAACCATACAACATCCTGCTGATCATTCATAATGATGCTGTACATTGTATTAACCTGTGAAAGGATACCGGAAACATCTTTATCGCTGTATGCCGGCCACTTATACTCGTCAAGGTTTTTGGGGACGAGGTTTGCCATTGCCGTTTTGTAGTCGGCAACAAGGTCGTTAATGTGCTGCTGGTTAACAGCTGCAAGGTTGGAGCTTGTTGCGGCAGTGTTGTAGTAAATACCGTTTGTGTAAAGATCGGTAACGGGCTTACCGCCGTCAATAGCGTCATAGGTATAATATTTGTTCTGCAAGCCGCTTGAATATGAGAAAGTATTGCCGATTTCTGCTTCGTTGAGCGCTGTGATGTCGGCTATTGAAATCGGCAGAGAGGTCTTATTCGAGCTGCCGTCGTAAATAAGTGCGGCAAGCGCATCTCTTGCGGCGGTGAATTTTTCCCAGCTTTCCTTGGTGTACCAGGTTTTACCCGTGGTGCTCCACTCAACACCGCCTATTTTGCCAAGGCTCTGCTGATCCCACTCATCTGTCGGAGTATAGCCGTAGAACATCGTAACTTCGCCAAGGTTTTTTTCGACGTAAGCCGTACCGGCAGTTTCGTATGCGGGGAGCTTGCTGTTGCCGATAATGTTACCGTTTGCGTCCTTTACAACCATATTAAGTGCTTCGTAAACTTCTCTGTAGTTGGTTGCAAGGCGGAGGGTGTTGTTTACGCGGAACATAGCGTAAGCGCAACGGAGAATATCGTCCTCATGCTCAACGCCGGTCCACATATATTTGCTCGGGTCGGTTCTGAGCATATCTTCAGTAAGGTAAATTCTTTCATTTTCCGGTTTATCCTTACTATTACCTGTACCCTTAATATTTTCGTTGTAAGCACCCTTTTGGGTAAGGAGGAAGGTGAAGTCGTAAATACCGTCGTTGTTGCCGTCGCCGCTGCCGCCGGTATTCCAGTAAAGACGGTTACCAATAGCTTTTCTTACATTTGTAACAGCGTTGCCGGAGAACCTGGAGTTATCGAAAAGCAACTGGGTAAAGGTATTACCCTTACCAACAGGCCTGCCTGTGTAGGGGAAGTAGAGAATACCCGTATCACCATTTTCCATAGCGAGAAGCGTATCACTACCCTTGAGCAACGGCTGCTCGTCATCATTAGTTATAACAAGACCGTCGTCGTCAATGTTATCGAAAACATCGTCCGGGTGAGTTGCACGGAACTGCAGCTCACGGAAGGAGTAGTCGTAAGTGAGGTTTACTGAATCGTAATAGTTATAGTTTTCGTCAGAGGGTATGAGATAACCCTGCTTTTCAATTGTAAGCGTTTTGGGGTCGCCGGCTTCGTAAGTTTTGCCGTCTATTGTTGTTGTTTCTGTGTACTTTTCGCCGTCGTAAGCGATATTCGCAGCATCAATAAGAATTTTGTAAACATTTTCAATGCTGTAGCCGGTGTCTGCATCCTTCTTATCAAGTGCGGTACGTGCTTTGTTAAGCTGTCTTGCGGCAGCGATAACGTCCTCCTGGCAGTAGCAGGCAAGGCCGATATCCGGGTTAGTACCGGAGGTTGTCTTTGCAGGGTAGGGCGTGTCGTAATCAAACGCTGCCGTGCCTGTGGGGTAATTATAGGTCTTTGCCGCGCTGTTACGGGCAGCTTCATATTTGCTCCATGTATCAGCCGTGTAGTAGTAAGAACCGTCTCTTATTGAGCTTGTGTCGATATAAAGTGTTTTTGTTTCGTTGTTGAACTTAAGGTTGTAAACGGCCATTCTGCCGTCAACCTTACCCTTGGTAATTGTACCCTTGTTTGTTGATGAGTAGTCGCCGCCGAAATCGGTGTCATGGCCGTCGTAGGTGTTGGTGTTCCACTCTGCGTAGTCAGCACCCCAGGCGAGGTAACCGCCGGACTTTGCCGTTGCATTGGCTGCCGTTGCGTTTTTGTCTGCAACAAGACCGCCACGGTCCCAATCAGCTGTTTTGCTGATAGCCGAGTTGAGCTCGCCGTAATTGGCGAAAACGTACTTGGGATTTTCCAGGAATTCCACCTGAGCATCGGAACAGTCTGTCGTGTCGGAAAGGTCACCAAGCAATCTGTATGCATGGTTTACATGACCCATATATGACTTCCACCACGTAGGATCCATTTCCTCTTCAACATAGTTGTTTGCAAGGGCCAACTCAATAATCTTGTTTGCGTTAGTTCTTGTTACGGGAACAAACTCAAAAGCATACGAATAGTAAAGCTCTGTAAAGAACCATACATCTCGCCTATTATCTCTGTATTCATAAGATTCGGTAGAAAGCAGCATCAAATAATTTTTAGCTGTACCGTCATATGATGTCGGACTGAAAACAATATTATCGTTCGTTACCTGTGCCTTAGCACTACTACTGTCATTAGTAGCCGGTGCCCATGAGCCATCAGAAAATTTTACTTCTTGGTTAGGAAGATTTGTTGCTTTATTTTTCGTGCTGGAAACCAAATCATTTGGCTTCCACGATAGTGTGGTGCTATATGTTGTAAAAATATAGTTCCAACCGTGATTGCCTCGAGTATTTGAGGGTATTGTAGCATACTCATTTGCTTCACCTTTATTATCATAAAGATCGATAAACTGCGTAAATAAAGGTGCCGTAACCGAGCTTGATTTTTGTGCATCCTTATCATAGTAAATTGTGGCACCTACAGCAACGGTGGAGTTGTTTCCCATTCTTTTATCGCTGGTACTATTAATATCATTCGTGCTCTCGTGATGTCCGTAACCGGGAACAAAATAACCGTATTCCCGCTCGTTATCGGTTGCCTCTTCTTTCATGAATGAACGGTGATAACGAATTTTCGAGTTAGCAGAATCGTACTTACTCCAACTTTTGCTGTTCGAGTTCCATTCGAGCGGTAATGCCTCGCCGTTTTCATACCAAGCGTTGACAGCGGGTCTTGATCCGTGGTCAAGTACACCGTTGCTGTTAACAGCGCTGGTAACCGGGCCTTTATTAAACGTCGAAATCACAAAGCCCTGGTTTATGAAATTAAGGAAATTCATTTCCTGAAATACTGTCGTGAATGTATCACACCTGTATAAGTATTCCCACCAAGTACCTTCTTTTGAATTTTCGAAATTTGCCTGCACCGCATAGCCAACCTTATACCTCGGTGCTACTACAGTCCGAGTAAATGCAAACTGGGTATATTTAACCTCTCTTGTTATACCGTCAACATGAGCAACGTCCATCCAGTATTCAATCTTGTACCAGATACCGTAACTATAGGTATTACTGCCAAAGAAATTTTTCAAATCAAAATCCGTCAAAGTGACGGGTTTTGCCAGGTCCGCCGCACTTGTGGTGCTTTGGTGAACCTGAGTCATTGTTTCGGCAGTAGAACCAATATAGAATTTATATTGTTTAGTACCCTTGGGCAAGGTGAACGAAAGCAAAGTGTCATTTGTTATTCCGTTAACTGAAGCCTGTACCGTACCGGGATTTGAAGCAAGATAGATAATCTTGGGAACAGACCACGTCATTGTGTTTTCTGCTGCATGGCTGTCCGTGGGCTTATCTTCTGTTGCAGGAACAGACCACTGTTTTGCATCACCGTCCGTATCGCCTTTGTTTGAAACATCAACAAGCGGAATTTTCCACGTAGCGTAGTGCCAGTCCGCATTGGCGTTTATATCGGCTTTGCGCTCGTCACTAGTAGTGTCCGGGTTATCCGTTACATTACTGGTATAATCAGCATACCTTACTGACCAATAAATATAATCAACATTTTCAAAGCCGTGCTCATATCCGGTCTTGTCGTCGGTTCTGCCGAAAAGAACGCCGTAGTCGTTAGTCTGCGAACCCGTTCCCTCACGCTTTATATAACAAGCAGACCCATTATTATGAGCATTTTTTTCGAGAGGTGACCACAAATAGCCGTAATTTTTAGCTTCCGCATTCGGATCAACTGAAAGACCACCGTCAAACACCGTTACCCACTCCGGGAATGTTATTGTCAGGTAAAGGTCATTATCGGCAGCCAGAATGATATAGTCATCAACCTCATTGCCGTTGCCGGACGAAACGATAGTATTAGCCGCCGTCGCCTTTGTTTTATAAAGCATAGAATTCATTTCAATTCTTATGTCTTTGTTTTCGCCAACATAAAAGGTCTTACGGGAACCGGCTGTGTAAGCCTCTGCCTCGATGCTCATCGGGCTGTACTTATAGCCCGTCATGCCTGCAAAGCTCGCAAGCATTGCAAACACAAGCACTAATGATATCGCTTTCTTAAAAATTTTCATAGAACATTCCTCCTGAATGTATCCAAGATTTTTGTTCCCCGCCGCGGGGAAGGGGGGGTAACGGTTCGTTCCCGAAACCTGACCGTTTCAAAAACAACCCGTAACTTGTTTCATCTTAACTTCGGCTTCCTCGTAGGGGCGGATATCATCCGCCCGCGTTAACGCCGCTTGATTTTAAGACAAAACCAACTTCACCGTAAGGGCACGTATCACGTGCCCGAATTTTGCGAAGCTGTTTCGGGAAAGTTCCCTCGGGCGGATGATATCCGCCCCTACACCTTGGGGTGTGCGCTTCTTCCGTAGGGGCACGTATCACGTGCCCGAATTTAACGAAGCTGTTTCGGGAAAGTTCCCTCGGGCGGATGATATCCGCCCCTACACCTTGGGGTGTGTGCTTCTTTCG
>JAFXCH010000054.1 GCA_017516485.1 Clostridia bacterium | reverse complement strand
TAATTTATTTTCGTTGCCAATAGGCTCAATAATACTGTATATTTTCTTTCTCATAATACACATCCATAAAAATTATTTTTCAAATTATAACATATGTATTTAGATATTTCAACAAATATAAAAGTAACTAAATCAAACAAAAATACCCACTCTGAAAGTGGGCAAAAAAATATTACTTAGTGTCCGATGGTGGAGATGAGGGGGATCGAACCGCTGACCTCTTGAATGCCATTCAAGCGCTCTCCCGATACACGCAAAAACGCACCCCTATTTATTCAGGGATGCGTTAAGTTTTATTTTTTGATAGACAGAGAACCGTCTCCTGTCTTATTTCTTCTTCCCCTGTCTTCTTTCCAAAAGGAATTAAGCTTCAGTTTTCTTTCTGTTGACAATCGAGTTATGAATCGCGTTGAGTCCGCATCCGACCCCAAAGAACACTGCAGAAAGAATAATCACAACCGCCGCCAGAAGACATACACCTATCACAGGATTATAGGGTGTTCCCTTCAGACCGGGAATAAATTCCCACATCTGTCTGCCGTTGAGAAAAGGATAAGGATAAAATCCGTCTATACCGCCCCAGACTATACACATCACAAAGTAACAGATAGGAAAGATAAGGAATAATAAAGCGTTTTTAATAACATTAACCTTTTTCAATTCAACCGGAAAAAACCAGAACACTGTAAATAAAACGGGGGTTATAAGGTGATTCCACGTGTTGACTACATTTGAAAACCACATACCGCCTGTGCTTACTCCGTTGACTTGGAGCGGAAAAGATGAACTGCTCGGAAGCAGTACGGCAAAATAGATAATTCCCGTAACCGCTATATTGAGCGTAATAGCACCTCTCAGCAGCTCGTTATGTGTGAATTTATATAATCTGTTGCTGCCGAAAACACCCAACGCAAACAAAATAAGGTAGATGTTTACCATAATATTGGATTCGTTTGTAAACATCCTGAGAAAAGTCAAACCGCTTACGTCATTGGTAATTACCTTGTTCTCAATCAGGTAATCCATAAACGGTCTTAGAACATTCTCGTAGCTGAATATGTGGTGCGCCATCAGTAGCAAGCCCACCAGACCAAAAAGAAGTACAAAGCACGCAAAGCCTTTTCTTTCAACCAAAGATTTTTGTTTTAACATAAAATACACAGCTTCTTTCGATGTTTTGGTAGTTATTTTATCACAGTCACACTGTGATTTCAACAAATATTTGCTTTTAGTTACATTAAAAGTGTTGCGATTTTGTGTGTAATGAAATATTTTGCCGTTGGCAAAATTTGAAATAAAACTCGCATTTTAACATTTGCGAAGCAGATATTTCATAGCGAAGCCATTTCATTTGGCGAAGCCAAATTTCGTTGAAAAAGAAAAGACACGCATTCCGCGTGTCTTTTCTTTTTCTGGTGGAGACGGAGAGGATCGAACTCTTGACCTCTTGAATGCCATTCAAGCGCTCTCCCAGCTGAGCTACGCCCCCATATTTGAAGTAATAAGTAAAAGTGAAGAGTGAATAAGTGAGTACACTGAATAAAAGTGAAGATTTTTTCTTTGAACGGATTGTATAATACCATACATCATGAAATAAATCAAGTATTATTTCAAAATTAATATTAAAACGGCTCGCACTGTGCAGTGTAAGCCGTTTTGTTCATTTTATAGTCTTAGTGCTTTTTCTGCCGCTTCACGCAGGCAGAATCCCGTCATTACAACGGCATCGCGGTTGTATCTTTCAAGCAGGTCTGCAAGCGTTGACTTGTTTTCGTCGGTAGGGTATACACAGGTTGCGAGCACTGCATCAAGCAGGTCACAGCACATCGCAAACTTATCTACCCATTTCTGCATTTCTGCAAACATCGGTACGCTTGTGTCTTTGAGCATTTCAAGGCATTCTCTGTTCTTTGCGTTGAAATCTGCAAATTCCTTGGCGGCTTCTGCAGCTCTTCCTGTTGACATCAGGAATCCTATGTGCGAAAGCTTATCGCTCATATTTACGCTTGCGTGCCTTGATACGCAGGATACTGCAAGATGGTCGGCAATGTAGCCGAAAAGCTCAGCCTTGTCGCCAAGAATTACGCTGTGAGCGTTTTTGATTGACTCTTCACTGTTGTAGCTTACGGGATTCCAAAGGTAATCTGCTATAGTCAGCAACGGTATCTTGGAGCACTCAGCATATTCCATAACGTTTGAAATAAGACCCTCGCTGTGCTTGTAAAGGTCAGCATCTCTTCCGATAATCGGGCCGAGATGCATCTCCTGAAACATTTCGCAGTCGTTTACGGGGTAGTTGTCCCAGTAAAGCGGCTTATGGCTTGTGCTTCTGAGGAATCCGTCTGCTTCTCTTGAAGTTTGTATGCGTGAACATATTTCGGCACCTGTCCAGAATAAGCTTACGTCGGCAGGTATACCGTTGCCGAATTTTGTTATGTAGTACTCGGTTTCATCACCGTGATACTGAGTAGGGCAGACAGTCATTGTTATTGAGCTGTCAAACTCCTTGAGTGCGGCATGGGTGCGGTTTATAAGGTCAATATGTGCATCAACAATGCCGTCAAATGCTTTGGCGTCGTCTTCATATTGAAACTCGTTCGGAATATCGTCAAGCAGCAGACCGAAGCCTCTTACGCCTATTGAGTAAACGTTTTTAAATTTATCTATCAGCTTTTCAAAATCCGAGTCAGATGTATAGCAGTAGGTGAGACCGGGACCTATGCACCAGTGGAAATCAAGTTCATTTTCGGTAGCAATTTCAAACAACTCTTTCAGTTCATTCAGCTCTTTTTCGGGGTAGGGCTCACGCCATTTTTCACGATGATAGATATCGTCTTTAGGTGCGTAGTAGAATGTGTTCATTCCGTAGCTTGCCATAAGCTCCATTACGGAAATCCGGCAGTTGCGCTCCCATGTTTCGCCGTAAAATCCCTCGATGTATCCGCGCTTTCTGAACATCGGGTAGTCTTCAATATTACCTACTTTAAGCTCACCCTTGCTTATCAGCTTTGCAAGCGTATGTGCTGCTCTGAATACACCTCGTTTTGTTGCAGCTTCAATTACAGCCTTTTCAGATGTAACCGTAATGAAATATTTTTCACTGCTCAAAGCCGAAAGCTCTTCTATATAAGTTGTCTTTCTTGTATCGCTTGTTTTTATTTCAACGGCATATTCTCCGTTGGTATCAATTCCGTATGAGCCTAATATATTGTCTGCCTTTTCTTTATAATCACCGCTGACTTTGACACTGTTGATGTTTACAGTGTTGCCGTCAAGGTGATTCTTCTGTATCTTCGGATAAATCAAAGGTGTCTAATCTCCTTTTTGTATTTGTTTATCAGTGCGTTGTTAATCTCATCGCCGCCGTCAACGTTTGAGCTTGCAAAGTGTTCGGGGCTGAAACCTCTCTTTGCACAAATGTCAACAGCCTGGGCAACTATAGCGTTGAGTATAAGTGCACCCGTTACGGTAGAGGTCGGGCAGATTTTTCCCTCAATTCCGTCAACTTCAACGCAGGCATCGCCCACACAACCGAAGTTGTCGAGTACGATGTCTGCAATTTCGCAAAGTCTCTTGCCACTCTTGTGGCGTGAAGCACCTGCGTATGTGTGCTCGAGGTTGGTCAGTGCAATTACATTCAGCTTTTTTTCTTTGCAAAGCAAAGCCATATCAACTATAACGCCGTTTCTGCCTGAGTTTGATATGATTACAACCGTATCACCCTCAGCCATACCGTAGTCGGCAAAAATCTTCTCTGCGTAGCCCTCGACACGCTCTGCGTTTGTGCTTTCGCTTGCAGATATGTGAAGCATAAGCGGCTCAACCAGAATCGGCTGAATATTTACCAGACCGCCTGCACGGTAAAACAACTCTTCCGAAAGCATATGCGAATGACCAGTACCGAAAAGAAAAACCTTTTTGCCGTTAATCAAAGTGTCGGCAAAAACCTCTGCCGCTTTTTCGATTGACGGTGCACCCTCTGTGCTGATTTTTTCAATAATACTTTTTGCAGTTTCTATGTATTCAAGATATTTTTTCATTAAAGATTCCTCGCAAGCTCAAGTGCGCTTTCTTCAGGCGGCACTGTGAGAAGTTTTATATCGATATCGGGATAAACGGATTTAATATCGGTTTTAAATGCTTCTGTGAAAAGAGCGTTATTTATGAATATTCCGCCGTAAAGACCGAGTGCAGAGCAACAACCGATTTTATCAAGTAATATAAGTACCGTCCTTGCAAAAGATTTTGCCTCTGATATAATAATGTCTTTTGCTGTATTATCGGCTTGTGCAAGCTTACCTATGTCTGCCGCAAAGCCTGCCAGTTTGTCTTTGGTCGTTTCGGGTGAATAGATAATATCTATTGCCTTGCGGAAATCCGATACACCAAAGTAGCTTTCAGCCGCATCAAGCAGGGGAGAGGCTTCGCCTTTGTCGCACAGCTCACAGCAAACTTTAAGTGCGTTTACCGCTATAGCATAGCCTGAGCCTTCGTCACCTATGATGTGACCCCAACCGCCCGAAACAACAGTATTGCCGAATTTATCAGTGCCGATTGCCATCGAGCCTGTACCGCATACAGCAACACAAGGACACTCGATATCGCCCATTGATTTGAGTGCAATATACAAATCGCTGTTCATTTCAATGGCTTTTGTTCTTATGTTACCGCAGAGTGCTTTCAGCGTAGCTTCATCGGCTTTGTCATCAAGTGCAGAGCAACCTACAAAAACGCCTTCGAATTCTTCACAACCAAGTTCCGTACTTATTTCATTTATAAGGCTGTCGAGGTTATTGCGTGCAGTCTCCATTCCTACAGAATAGAAATTAATTGTTTTGCCCTGCTTTTTTATAATTATCTTTCCGTTTTCATCCGATACGGCGGCTGTAGTGCGTGTGCCGCCACCGTCAATTCCAAGGTAGTATTTCATAACAATAACTCCGTTTCGTTTGTTATTGTGCGTTCTTTGCAAGTGCGTTGAGTGCTGTCATTACGGAAGAAGCCGCAGTACTGCCTGCAGAAAGCATCTCTTCATAATGTCTGTGGTATTTACCCCAGAGCTTTTCGCCCATATCTGTATTCCACAGTGAGTCTGCAATAAACGGAGCGTAATCGTTGTCGGGCACAATGTAACCTATAGCATCGTTGCAAAGACCCATTACGAGTACGGTTTTGTCCTCACCGATAATATCTGCAGTACAGTCAACTTCCCAGTCTTTGCCGAGGTAAGCCTCTGTCTTGTCGACAACGTTGCCGAAAACAAGCTGAGGTACAAGCTCACCGGGTACTGTAAGCATAACAATATCTGTGCCGAGCTCAATGTATCCGACCTCTGTAATTATTGAATAGCCGCTCTGGCTCTCGCTGTCTTTAACCGTTGTGAAACCGAGAAGCTGTGATGTTGCACCAAGCTGTAACAGACCGATATCAAGGTTAACCTTTACTTCGGACATTCTGACATTGAGAAGGGGAGCGACCTCAACGGCATTTCCTTCGCCCTCGAGTATGAGTCTTGCAAATTCGTAGCCGAGTGCCTTTGCTGCTCTGTAATCTTCAACTGAGGGATCTGCTTCAATTTCTGCTGCAACCTCGTCAAGTACAGATTCTGTCTGTACACCGTCTTTTCTTACTGAAACGGGTGATTGTGCACCCTGAATGAACATAAAGTTACTGCCGCTTTCGTTGATTTTCTTCTCCATATATGCAGGGAAGTCTGCAGAAAGCTTTGAAGTTGCACGGTCAATTGTTGTCGGGTGTGCACCGATATTTGTAAATACTGTTGAGCGTGAATCGGCATCGTCCGGTACAAATTTGAAGCAGGCGAAGAAATTCTGATATCCTTCGGTGTCGTAACGCTTGTTACGAAGGTATGAGTATTCGTCATTCTGATATATGCCTTTTTCGTCATCACGGGCAATACCCTTTGTTTCAAAGTAGTAGAGTGAGCCGTCTTCCATATTCATATATGCGTTGGCGATAGCTTCAGCCGCACCGTCAATCATTGTTTCAAGGAATCCTCGGTCAATACTTCTTATCGGCTTTAAGAAAGGTATGTTGGCGGCAATGTTGATGAATATCTGAGGTATAAGCATAAGGCTCATACCCTGGGTGTCAACAACAGTGTGGCAGTGTGTTGCGTTGATGTTTATTGCAACTATGTCGCTTTTAAGACCCTTTGCCTTGATTTTCTCCTCAGCACGTTCTCTGATTGCGCGTATGTCAGCGTTACTTACACCTATACCGTCTATTGTTGCAAAAACCGCAGTACCTCTGTCGGAACCGTCATTGAGTGCAATTGCGTGTACCTTCTGGTCATCGTAAAGAGTGTCTACTTGCTGTGTGAAATAGCCGCCTGTGTAGTATTTCTTTGAGCCGTTAGCAAGCTTTTCTGGTACTATGCTTTCATCGTCAAAGCCAAGGCTCCACTTGGCACCGTCAGCAGGAGCTTTGAGGAATTCTTCTGTACCTTCGTAGAAGTTTTCACTTTCACCTGCGAAGTATTCTTCTGCAGTGGGAATGGACGATGTCGGGAATAATGAACTGAGTGCACTGAATACACCGTTGAGAAGTGAGTTTACAAGGTTTGTTGCTATTATAATGCCGGTGTTGTCAGCGGGCTGACCGTCTGCAGCAAAGGCGGACGTGCCCATTGAAAAAAGCATAACTGTTGCAAGTATAAAGGAAATGACAGATTTAACTGATTTTTTCATTTTTTTCACTCCTTATTTTACGGATGAAATAAGCTTATCCATTGATTCAAGTAATGTGCGTGCTGTTTCACGGCCTGTAGAGTTTGTTTCTTCATAGTGGCTGCGGTCAAATTTATCGACGCCTTTATTGATGTACGGCATCCTTTCGTTGAGTACGAAGTCGTTATCCGGTATGATATATCCGAGCTCGTCGTTGCAAAGACCTATAACAAAGTGGTGTTTTGCACCGCCCATTTTGCTGAGTACCTTGTAATCGGCAGCTTTACCTGTGCCGGATTCTTCAGCACTGAGAAATTCACCGTTGTAAAGCTCGGGGAAAAGCTCACCGGGTATAAGATATATACCCACGTCACCATTACCGAGTTCGAGATAGCCTACCTCTGTATGTATTGCAGCTACGCTCCTTTTTTCACAGCGTGCTATATCGTTGTTGAGCACCTTGAGGAGTCTTGCGAGTATAAGTACGAAGTTTTGTGCTTTGATTTTTACGGGAGCAGAGCTGATGTTTATAATCGGCTCAAGCTCTGTTTCACCGTCAAGTGAATTTGAAAGCTCACCGAGCATTTTTCCAAAGCTTTTTGTGTAAGCAACACAGTCGATTTCATTACGGTAAATTTTCTTTATCTCTTTTGCGGAAATCATACCGCCTATAGCACCGTTGCAGAATACAGCGTTTGCTCCGGGATTCTTCTCTTCAATTTCCTTAATCATATAAGCGGGGAAGTCAGCACTTATTTCAGTAATTTTGTCACCCATAAGCTCTGCGTGTGAAGCAAAGTTGATAAGGTAAATACAGCCGCTTTTGTCTGTTGGTTCAAAACGCAGACGGGTGAATGTGCAGTCGTATGTGTCGGGTGTTCTGCAGTCAAACTGAAAATCTTCTGTTTCTTTCGAAGCGAGGTAAAGCTTACCGTCCTTGCGGCTTTCATATGCCGAGATGATTGCGAAAGCGGTACGCTTTTTAAGTTCAGTCATAAACGCTTCGTCTCGACCGCTTTTGTAAATCTTTTCGCCCCAGAGACCCTGCGTATCTATAGATGCGTGTGAATGTGTAGCACAGATGTTTATTGATTTAAGATTCGGTATCTTGTTGCTTTCAATTACAAGCTTTCTTATATCGTTTATATCCTTGCGGCTTATACCTACAGCATCAACCGCACACATCACAACACCGCCTCTGCCTGTGTTGTCGTCAATATAAACGGCTCTTGAGTATATGTCATCTATAACACCTTTTGCGGGGTGGTTGGAATCGTAACCTGCAATAAAATATCTGCCCGAAGCGATATCGTCAGGGGTAAGCACAGCTTTGCCGAATCCGCAGGTGTAGCAGTTTCCTGCCTTGTCGCTGAATTTCTTATCACCCGTGAGCATATATTTATTTGCGTTTTCATCAGAAGTGAAGTAGCTTTTGGGCATTAAAGAAATAGCTGTTTTTGAAATGGTTTCGATTGCTTTTTTTACAATCTTATCTGTGTTCATATGGCACCTCCCATAGAAATACTAATTTATTATACACTATTTTTCCAAAAATTCAAATATAATGCTTGATTTTTTGTATAATATTTGTAATATTATTATTAACAAAACCAAAATCAATATCAAACGGAGAGGTTTTTATGCTTTCTATAAGAAAATACGAAAAAAAAGATTACGACGGTGTTTGTTACGCCTGTCTTCACAGCGTTGATGACAGCATAACAGGTGCTTTGGGTGAGTTTGTTTTGCACACTTTTTGTTAGTATTACATAGAGCAGGAACCCGAAAACTGTTTTGTCCTTGATGATGACGGCAAAGCTGTCGGTTATATCATCTGTGCAGAGAATTATGACAAATTTAAGTCAGTGTTCGATACGCAGTATTATACAAGGTCATTGCAACTCAGCGATGAATATATAAAATGGGCAAAGGATGCTTATATTCTTCACGAAAAATATAAGGAGGATTATCCGGCTCATCTTCATATAGACCTTCTTCCTGCCTATCAGCGCGGCGGCTACGGCGGTAAGCTTGTTGCCGCTCTCAGTGAGCACCTTGCCGCAAAAGGTATCAAGGGTGTTATGCTTACAACGGGTACTTCAAACACAACTGCCAATAATTTCTATAAGAAATACGGCTTCGAGGAGCTTGAGATTTACGACACCGATATTGCTTTTGGTAAAAAGCTTGTGTAATTTCTGAATAATATTCTGTTAATCGGTTAAACTGTTTTTACCGCTTGAATCCGGAGGTGAATTACAGTGGAGAAGCAGAATAACAAGCAGAACAACAACCAGCCTCAGAAGAACAACAACCAGCCCTCTCAGAGCAAGAATAAATAAGTGTAAAAACCGTCGGCAAAAACCGGCGGTTTTCTCTTGACGGTATTTTTTGTTATGATATAATAAAGCAAAGTCTATTAAAGAAACGGACGGATGATAATAATGGAAAGATTCGCAAGGTTCAAATATCAGCCCTGTATCCCTTTGGGAGAGGACGGCCGCTGTGTAACAGCTTCTCTCAAGCATACTCAGCTTTCACGCCGTGCAGCTACTGAAGGTATGGTTTTACTTAAGAATACAGACGGTGCTCTGCCTCTTAAAAAGGGTGAAAAAATCGCTCTCTTCGGCAAAGCAACTATCGAATACATAAAAGGCGGCGGCGGAAGCGGTGATGTTAATGTGCCGTATATCTGCAATATCTATGAAGGCTTCTGCGAGAAAGATGTAAGTATTTATATGCCGCTTGTCGAGTTTTATAAGGATTATGTCAAGCGTGAAAGCGTAAATATTCCTACACAGGCGCAGATAAATGCAACGTGGGATATTGTCAACGCAATGGAGTTCTGTACCAAGCGTGACGATATGACTTACGATACCTTTGCAAGCATGCACGTCAAAGAGCCTGCAGTGCCTGACGAGCTTATCGAGTCTGCCGCAAACGAAGCTGATACAGCAATTGTCACTATCAGCCGTTTTTCTGCCGAGGGTGTTGACCGCAGACCTCAGGCAGGTGACTGGTACCTTTCCGATATTGAAAAAGATATCATTGATAAAACAAGCAAGCTCTTCAAAAAAGTAATTGTCGTAATCAATTCGGGTGCAGCCGTTGACTGCGAATATTTTGCCGAAAACAATTCTGTAAAAGCTCTCCTTATGTCCTGGCAGGGCGGCCTTGAAGGCGGTGCCGCTATTGCGGATATTCTCTGCGGCGACGTCAATCCGTCAGGTAAGCTTGCCGATACAATAGCTAAATCTTACGATTATTATCCCTGTAAAGATGATTTTTGGGAGTGCTTTGACCACGTCGACTATTCAGAAGATATTTATGTCGGATATCGCTATTTTGAAACAATTCCCGGTAAAAAAGACCTTGTCCGCTATCCCTTCGGTTTCGGCCTGTCTTATACAAGCTTTGCTCTGAGCGGCAAACTCTGCGGAGTCGACGGTGACAGCGTGGTTGTTGCCGTAACCGTTACAAATACAGGTGATGTTGCAGGTAAAGAGGTTGTGCAGGTGTATTACTCCGCACCTCAGGGTAAGCTCGGTAAGCCTTCAAAGGAGCTTGCGGCTTTCAAGAAGACGAAACTTCTTAATCCCGGTGAGTCCGAGACTCTTGCAATTACTTTCAAAGTAACTGATATGGCAAGCTTTGATGACCTCGGCAAAATCTGCAAATCTGCTTATGTGCTTGAAAAAGGTGTATACGAATTTTATATAGGTACATCTGTAAGAGATTGTGAAAAGCTTTCTTTTGAATATGAAGTAAAGGAAGATACCGTAACAGAGCAGCTTTCACAGTGGTGTAAGCCGTTTAAACTCGGCAAGCGTATGCTTTCTGACGGTAGCTTTGAGGTTCTTCCTCAAGGTGAAGAGAGCTATTATTACGGCGAAAATAAGCCGTCAGGTGCTGTTGCACCCGAAACTCCCGTAATGTTCGGTAAAGTCGGCACAGAGATTACGATGGATGAGTTTATCGCCCAATTTACTCTTGAAGAGTTGATGGATTTTGTCGGCGGTCAGCCTCCGACGGGTGTTGCAAACACAGGCTGCTTCGGCCCGATGAAACGTCTTGGTGTGCCTGCGATGCCTACTGCAGACGGCCCTGCAGGTCTGCGTCTTGATACCGAAACCGGTATTCCTACCACAGCGTGGCCTTGTGCAACTCTGCTTGCCTGCTCTTGGGATACCGAGCTTAACTTCCTTGTCGGTGCAGGCGGCGGTGCTGAAATCCGCGAGAATAACCTTGCAATCTGGCTTGCTCCCGCGCTTAATATTCACCGTGACCCGCTTTGCGGCAGAAACTTTGAATATTATTCCGAAGATCCTTGTCTTGCAGGTAAGTGTGCGGCAGCAAATATCCGCGGTGTTCAGTCTCAGAAGGTTGCTGTTTCTATGAAGCATTTCGCTTGTAACAACAAGGAAGCCAACCGTATGGGCAGTGATTCACGCCTTTCCGAGCGTGCACTGCGTGAGATTTATCTCAAGGGCTTTGAAATTGCAGTAAAAGAGGGCAAGCCTTGGACCGTAATGTCGTCTTATAACCTTATAAACGGTCAGCATACATCCGAAAGCTATGAGCTTCTTACCGGTATTCTCCGCGGTGAATGGGGTTACAACGGCATGGTTGTTACTGACTGGGGTGTAAAGAATGATCCTGTTAAAGAAGTTAAGGCAGGTAATGATATGAAGATGCACTGCGGCTATCCCGAAGATCTTATGCAGGGCTACAAGGCAGGAAGAATCACAAGAGCAGACCTTGAGCTTTGCGTAAAACGTATACTTGAAATGTTCCTTAAACTCGATTAATTAAATTCCGTATTGCTTTTTAAGTAATACGGAATTTTTCTTTTTACAATTATTTCTGGCCAAAACTATTGAAAAAATTATTGATATGTGTTAAATTAGAATCAACATATAGTGTGTTACTATATTAAAAGGCGGTGTATATATGCCAATTTTCAAGAAGGTCAATAAAAACAAAGCTTTGCAGGAAAGTGTAGATTACAAAGGCAACCGACGTTATGTCGGCAGAGCAGAAACTGTTGCCTATGTGCTCAACGATGCTGCAGCAACGCTTAATATAAGCGACTTCTACGAGCGTTATATTTATGACGTTGTAAAAATTGACTTTAATTATCTGGCACTTCACAATTTTATAGCTACGATATGGGATATTATCAACGATACCTTTATTGGTGTTGTTGTTGAGCGTACCCGTACACGTTGGGGTAAGTTTAAGCCGTATATGCTGTTTGGCCAGATTCCGCTTATGGTAATAGGTTTATTCTATTGGATAATTCCTTTTATCTTCGGCGGAACGTCAGCTACATATCTGCCCAAGCTTATTTTCTATTCGGTTATGATGATGGTGCAGGAGACTGCAGGTACATTTACCGGTATTGCAAATACAGGTTTTATGACGACTATTACACCAAACCCTGTTGAGCGTACCAGGCTTATAACGATGGCACACCTGCTTTCTCATATTTTCGAGGACCTGCCCAAACAGATTTTCGGTATCCTTTATGACCTTGTTATCAACGATAAGGTTAATTGGGAGCTTCCCAAGCTTTTCGCAGGCTTTGGTCTTGTCTGTGCAATTCTTTCTACTGTTTTCGTTATGTACTTCTTCATCCTCAGCCGTGAAAGAGTTCAGCAGTCTGTTGAACGCCCGAGCGTTATTCAAGGACTTAAAGCTATCGTTACCAATAAGCCGGTTCTTGTTCAGGTTCTTTCCTCTTTCCTTAGCGGCTTCGGTGTCGGCACGAGCAGAACGAATTTCTATATTGATGTTATCGGTTCAATCACATGGAAAACCATCGTTGGTATTCCGGCGTTCCCCGTTAAGTTCATCAGTTACAGCTTTGTTGCTCCGCTTCGTAAGCGTTTTTCAACCAAAGCATTGTGGATTTTTGAAGACGCCTGGACGGATATGTTATGGATGGTAGTTTTCGGTATAGGCTCAATAAACAAAAACTTTATGAAGAAGCCCATTATTCTTCCTTTGATGGGCTTGGAAGAAATATTCGAAATGTGTGTCTACGGACTCAGGCGTGTTATTCCCAACGAGATTGTCAACGAGTCTATGGACTATTGTGAGTGGAAGAACGGTTACCGTGCCGAGGCTATGACAGGCGTTGCTCAGTCACTTATAAGTAAATTGCAGCGAACTGTTATGGGCAGTGTGCAGTCTATTATTCTTGGCAAAATCGGTTATCAGCAGGGTATCAAGGTAGGTACACAGACTGACAAGACAAAATGGTGGATTTTTGCTCTCGGTACGGGAATTCCGATTATTACCAGTTCACTTGGTATTATTCCTAAGCTGTTCTATCCGCTTAATGCCGAAATGCGTAACCAGATGTATGTTGACCTTCAGGAACGCCGTGACAGAATGGCAAAGATTATGCAGGAAGGCTCCGCAGAGGAAGCAAAGCTTGCAGCTGAGGCTGAAATCAATGGCGATTTTGTAAAGTAAATTATGTTTTGTTGTCGCAACGAAGATTTAACTTCGTTGCGACTTTTTTAAAAAAATCACTTGATTGTTTTAAACCGATGAAGTATAATTAGATCTACAGTATAGAAACGGAGGTTCAAATTATGGTTAAGAAATTGGTGGCAGTTATCCTTGCTGTTGCGATGGTGTTTCCAATGGCAGTATCTGTCTTAGCGGCAGAGTCTGAAAAGAATTATATTATTGACAACCCTTATGAAGAGGTTGATTGGGATGCATGGGACGATTATAAGACCCAGCTTCACTGTCATACCAATGCAAGTGACGGCTTTTTGCCTGTTCAGCAGTTTTGTGATATGCACTATGCTCTCAATTACGAAATAGTTGCTCTTACTGACCATGGTACACTTAACCGTGGTTGGAATGTAGTGCCCGATACCGTACCTCTTATGCGAGTTATCAAGAAAGAGCGTACCAATAATAACGCTCCGATTATTCCTGTTCCGGAAGAGGAATATCAGGGTTACCTCAACGGTACGAACCCTGACAGAACATACACAACTACTGATGGTGATACACTTACCCGTACAACAACAAACGGTATGCTTGATGTGCCGCTCGGCAACGAACAGAATATGGCAACTCCTTTTGCTGATTGTCATCTTACAAGCTACTGGGCAGAGTACGGTCAAGGTTATGCAGGCGTTTTCGGCGACTATGAAACTCCTTGTCGTGAAGTTGCAAAGCTCGACGGTATTACTTTCCTTTCACACGTAGGTGAATATGTATATCCCGATAAGGATTCTGCAGACCATGTCGGTCAGAAGATTGATGAATACTATGTAAATAAGTTTGCACGTATCTTCCTTGACAATCCCGAAAACTCACTTGGTATGGGTATCAACAGTGCAACCGATGCACATACACGCTGCGACCGTATCCTTTACGACCAGATTCTGCAGAAGACTATTCCCAACGGTGTTGTACCGTGGGGCAATACTTTTGCTGATTCTCATAACGAAACTTCTCTGAACGATGCTTACACAATGAGCTGGATGCCTGAGCTTACTCTCGACGCATTCCGTACCTGCCTTGAAAAAGGTCAGTTCTTCTCTGTTTCTCATTTCTCAAACGGTGTTGAGCTCAACGGTATGGAGGAAATGCCCGGTTTTGTTGAGCAGGATGTTTATGACACCAGAGCTTACTGGCGTGATGATACTCCGCAGGTAAAGAGAATTACAGTTGACGAAGAAAACGATACAATCACTGTCGAGGCTATCAATGCCAATATCATTACTTGGGTTTCCGACTGTAATGTTATTATGCGTACTGAGCTTGTTGACGGTAAGGCAACACTCGACCTTCACAGTGCTGACCTTCTTGCCGATCCTAACCTTTATGTAAGATTTTACATTTCCGGCGACAACGGTATCTGCTACGCTAATCCCATGGTGCTCAATGTTGAGGGTGAGGAGTTTGAGCCTGTAGATGTGCCCAAGACTTATGACCTTCCGTGGTTCCTCCGCGGTCTTGTTACCGTACTCGACGTAGCAGTTTTCAAGTACAATCCGATAATCTGGATTTTCAAGTACTTTGCTCTCGGCTATAATCCGCTTACACAGCTTTTTAAACTTTATTGATTAACCTATAATTAAAGGCATCCGGCAAAAACCGGATGCCTTGTTTTTTTATTTTTTATATGCATTGAATGGTGCAGAGTATGCCTTTGTCCACTGCATAACTTTCTTTCTGTCCCATCTTCTCGGCATTGCTGCACAGGCTGCCATAACCTGAGCCATTCTGCTGCCACAGATCATAACCTTTTTAAGTACTTCAGGTCGTTTGCATACAGCTTTTGCTTTTATCATAAGGTCTTTGGGATCAAGCTTAAACTGGGTGTTGATGCTCGTGAAGTTTGCCGTCATTGTTATATTGTCTTCGTTGAGCATGCCTGAATCGAAGCAGTAGTCAAGCTCATCCGGAGTGAGACTGAGCAGCATATATTTTACACACTCAAGCGGTGCAAGACCGGAGCCGAGTGCTTTGTAGTATTTTACTTGGTAATTCCACAGTGTTTCTGCGCTGTAGGATTCAGTGATGTCTGAAGATATTGTGTCAGCAAGCATTTTTGCTGCCTTGAGTGAGTTTGCAATACCCGAGCCTATTAGCGGCACTGTCATAAATGCACTGTCGCCGATTGCGGCATAGCCGTCACCAACCATAACTGAAAGTGGATGTCGTACGGGGATTTCTACAAATTGACCGCCTCTGATTTTTTCTTTGCCGAGTCGAGGTGAGTTTTCGCGTAGCATATCTGCATAACTTTCGAGCTTTTCAAGTGTGAATTCTTCAAATCTGCCGACAAGCAGGTCTGTGTGCTCATCTTCGGATGCAACCCAGCTTATGCACTTTTCACCGCCTGCAAAGAAGTTCACTCTGAATTTTGCTTCAACTTCTTCGTCGCTTGCTTTGTTGTAAAAAGCTCTGTAAATTGTTATCTTTTCATCACGGTGTACGGTTTTTTCAATTCCCATAGAAGCGGGCAACTGAGTCCTTACAGGTGAATTGAGTCCGCACGCATCAATAACAAGGTCTCCGATGAAATCACCTTTTGAGGTTTTGATGCCGATGACTCTGTTACCGAGCATAATAGGGGAGAGCACTTCACAGTCGTACTCGATTTTTACTCCGCAACCGATTGCGTGATTAATAAAGTGAGCGTATATGTCTTTTCGCTCCATTTTTATTTCAAGCTCGTCGTATGGTACGTGCTGTGTGAGTGACTTTTTTGATGTTGGTGCAAAAAAAGTCATATTTTCTTTGTATTCGTATTTATCCTCGTCGGGCATAGGCATTTCCGCTATGCCGAGTGCGGCAGGCGCAAAAATATCGGTCCAGTCATAACCGAGTGTACCTTGGCTTTTCTTTTCATATACCGTTACATCAAATCCGCGTTTTGCAAGTATTGAGGCTGCAGCAATTCCACCGTGACCCAGACCTGCAACGATTATTTTTTTACCCATTTTCCGTATACCCCCTGTGAAACTATATGATAATTGTATCACTTTTTTTAATAACATCAAGTGAGTTACGGAAATTTTTTATTTATCCTGCGAAAATTAAAATGTCATTCTGAGCGTAGCGAAGAATCTTTAAAGCTACTTCGTTTCACTCAGGATGACATTGTTTTTATCGGCTGATAGTAATAATTGCGAATTATTTATGATTTCTTTTGTGCTTTTTTGCTATGCCTTGTGCGATTGCAGGGAAGGTGTTGTCTGTATCATTTGTCGGCTGTATATTGTAAGTGCCGTATTTGTTAACAATGTCAAACGAATCTTCCTGAATTTCGTTTTGCGATATCTTTGAGCGTTTTTCTTCACTGTGATTGTATTTCATTTATATCACCCTTGCTTATTTTTGATTTATTTTAGGCAATATACACATTGTAATTTTTTCTTTATACATATATAATGTTGAGCAGTGTTATATTTGGGAGAATTTTGTAATGAATAAAACAAACGAAAGCAAGGGACTCAACGTCAGTGTAAAATCTTTTATAACTGCTATTGCTGTCGTACTTGCACTTATGATTTTTACATACGCACTTACCTTTTTCATTCCCGGAGGTGAGTATGCACGTATTGTAGATGCTTCGGACAATACGGTACTCGACCCCGAACAAGGCTTCACCGAGGTTGAAGGCGGTATTTCACTTGGCAAATGGCTGGCTTCTCCGATACTTGTGCTTGGTGCAGACGGAGGCGGTACGATAATTGCCATTATTGCGTTTCTGCTTGTTATCGGCGGCGTTTTTACCGCTCTCGATGCTTGCGGTCTTATGAAATACATGCTCGACAAAATTGTCAACCGATTCGGCAATGCAAGGTATAAGTTGCTTGCGATTGTAACATTTTTCTTTATGGCTATGGGCGCGTTTATCGGTTCATTTGAAGAGTGTATACCTATGGTCCCTATTGTTGTGGCACTCAGTGTCAGCCTTGGTTGGGACACTATGACCGGTATGGGTATGAGCCTGCTTGCTTCAGGCTGCGGTTTTGCTTCCGGCGTCTGTAATCCGTTTACTGTCGGTGTTGCACAGCAGCTTGCAGGTCTGCCGATGTTTTCGGGAATATGGTTTCGTTTAATTGGCTTTGTTGTAATTTACGCAATTCTTATTCTTTTCCTTTACCGCTATGCAAAGAAGCACGAAAACCCCGCGGTTACTGCCGATAATATTGCGTTTATACCAAAACGCAGTATGGACAGGGCACTTGTCTGTTTTGCTTCAATTCTCGGTGCAGGTATTCTGCTTGTTCTCAGCTCAACCTTTATAACCGCTCTGCAGGATTATACAATGATTATCGTTGCGGTTATGTTCCTTATTTCAGGTATTTCTTCAGTTCTGCTTTCAGGTATGAAGGTTTCGGGTCTTGCACGCTTTTTCGGTAAGGGTATTGTAAATATTCTGCCCGCCGTATTACTGCTTCTGCTTGCAAGTTCAATTAAATACACACTTACCGAAGCCAAGATTCTTGACACTGTGTTGCACTGGTCTGTTGAAACGATGGATACAATGCCGCGTGCGGTAATCATACTGTTTGTATACCTCATAGTGCTTGTGATGAATTTCTTCATCAGCTCCGGTTCTGCAAAGGCTTTTCTTTTGATTCCGCTTATTGTGCCGATGGCTCAGCTTTTTTCTATTGACCCTCAGCTTTGCGTTGTTGCATTTGCATTCGGCGACGGCTTTTCTAATGTGTTTTATCCGACGAATGCCGCTTTGTTGATTGCGCTCAGCCTTACAAATATCAGCTACGGCAAGTGGATTAAATTCTCTTGGAAATTCCAGGCAATAAACCTTGCTGCCACAAGTGCATTGCTTCTTATCGGATACGCTGTGGGTTATCACTGATTTTCTAAAAAGTCACGCATTCTTTCAAGCACTCGCTTTTCTATGCGTGATACATACGACCTTGAAATTCCGAGCCGCTGTGCAACCTCGCGTTGTGTCAACGGCTTTTTGTTATATAGTCCGTATCTGAGGATGATAATCTCTTTTTCGGCAGGGCTTTTCATCTGATTTACAAATTTATATATCTTTTGAGTTTTTTCATTCAGGTCGATATCATCCGCTATTGTGTCGTCTTCGTATACAACGTCGCTGAAGGTGAGGGGATTACCGTCGCTGTCTGTGTCTATAGGCTCGCTCATCGATATATCCTGTGATGTCTTTTTCATACTACGCAGGTACATCAGCACTTCGTTTTCTATACACCTTGCAGCATAGGTTGCGAGTCTTGCTCCTTTTTCGTAATCAAACGAGTTTACCGCTTTTATAAGTCCTATTGTCCCGATTGAAATCAGGTCGTCGCTGTCTGCGGTAAGAGAATAATACTTTTTCGTGACATGAGCAACTAATCTGAGATTGTGTTCAATCAATTCTTTAGCGGCATCCTTGTCACCGTTTTTCATTTTTTCAAAGCAGCTTTTCTCTTCGGCGGCATTCAAGGGCTTCGGAAATGAACTGCCGTTTTGCAGGTGAAGCGTGAAATAGAGCAGATTTGAAAACACTGAGGATAAAAGTTCGGTCAGCATTTGCACACCTCCATATACTGTTTAAAGGTATGCATCGGTATTTATATTTATTAAAAATAATTATAAACAAAAGTTTAGAATTGTTTATCGTATTAAAGCAATAAACAACTTGAAATTTCGTATCTTGCATGTTATAATGTATAAAATATTAAGTGAGGGGGCTGAGTTTTTGGCTAAAAAAGATAAAAAAGTAAAAGAGCCTATTGAAAACGACCAGTATACGGAAGACTTTTATGCCAAGCAGAACAGACGCTATGTCGGCACTAAAGAAACTGTCGGTTATGTTGTGTTTGATATGGCTCAGAGCTTTAATATCAATTCCTATTCAGAGCGATTTATTACAACAATATTTAAAATGGATCTTGGCTTGCAGGCTGTTGCAAACCTTATAAACAGTATTTGGGATATTATTAACGATACTTTCACCGGTGCTTTGGTTGATAAAACACGTACAAGATGGGGTAAGTTTAAACCTTATCTTATTGTTCTCGGTATTCCGGGCACATTGGCAACCTGCCTCTACTGGCTTATGCCTGCAATTTTCCCTACAGCTTCTTCCACATCAATGGCAAAGTTTTTCTTCTATCTTGTGCTTGCCATTCTTCGTGAAACAGGCGGTACATTCCGCGGCTTTGCTCAGACGGGTATGCTTGCTACTATTACGCCTAACCCGCTTGAACGAACGAGGCTGATAACACAGGCTCAGTTCTTTTCAGGATTTTTGGGCGAAAATCTACCTCAGCAGATTATGGACCTTGTGCTCGACCTTATAGGTAACCAGATTATTGCCAAGGGTAATTTCGAAAATGCATACAAAGGCGTGTTTATGGGTATGGGTGTGTTCACCTCACTCGTAAGCGGTATAGCCGCACTTTGGTTTGCTACAATGGCAAAAGAACGTGTTATGCAGTCAATTGAGACCCCGAGTATTAAAGAGGGTATCAAATCAATCGTTAACAACAAGCCTATTCTTCTTCTTACGCTTTCCGATACACTCAGCAGCTTCTCACTGTTCAGCGGAAGTAAGAAGGACTACTTTATCGATGTTCTCAATTTTGCAAGCTTGGGCAATATCGTCGGTATCCCCGGTGCGATCGTTCATCCGTTTTCTTATGCACTTGTTCCGTGGTTCCGCAAGAGATTATCTACACGTGCGCTTGCTATCCTAGGTAAGTACAGCATCGATATTACATATATCCCTGTTTTCCTGTTAGGCTGTATAGGCGGCAAGAAAAACGGTCTTTACAAAAAGGTTATTCCGATGGGTATAGCACTTGCATTACAGGAAACCTTCTATATGTTCTTCTACGGTGTACGCAGTGTTATACCGAGCGAAATGTATAATGAGGCTATGGACTACTGTGAATGGAAGAACGGCTACCGTACTGAGGCTATGACCTCTGCGGCAAAGGGCCTTGCACAGAAGCTTTCAGGCACCTTCAGTAACTTCCTTAAGACCTTATTTAAGAAATGGATCGGTTACGACATCAATGCTTATGCCAGCGGCTCTGCTCAGACAGACGATACGAAATTCTGGCTGTTTGCAATGTGTACGGTTCTTCCTCTTGTTACCACTACACTCGGTATTATTCCGCTCCTCTTCTATGACCTCTCCGGTAAGAAACGAGATAAGATGTATGAGGAGCTTCTGGCTCGACGTGCTCTTATGAATGCTGAGATTACAGACGGTGATGCTGCTGCTCTCGATAAGGTCAAAGCTGCTCAGAAGGCAATTTCAGCTGAGAATAAAAAAGAAAGAGACCTTGAAGGTTAATAAGTATTAATATACAATAAAAGAACGGATTACAGAGATTATTCTCTGTAATCCGTTTTTTGTGCTTGGTTTTAATTCAGCGTGTAGCACCTGTCAAGAAGTGTGCAATTTTTGCGAGGAATTCTACAATCTTGAGTGCGAACTCAAGTATCGGTGTTATTTCCGAAAGTTCGGGCGGTAACTCGACTGAAGCAGCAAAAGAGGGGATAGCTGTTGCGAAAAGAACTGTGATGACAGTTGTTGCGGTTGCAAAAACCTTTTTCATATTGTTACTCCTTATATATAATGTAATAAATAATATAGAAACATTGTTTGATGTGGATATTTTACCATAATGTTGTGGTCTTGACAAGTCCTAAGGCACAAAGTAGCTGATTTTGTGTGTGATATTTGTTTTTTAGCAACATAATGTACAAATTTGTTTTAAAAAAATGGAATTTTTATTGCGATTTAACTTGCAATTCACAAAATGTTGTGATACAATCGGTATGAATAATAGTGTAACTGTATACCTATCGGTGTCGGTGTCTGCTATTAATTACATATATAAAAGGTATTCCTAACGAACCGCAAATTTCCACACACAAAACCATGGAGGTGCTTTTTTATGAAAAAAGTCAAAAAGCTATTGTGCATCCTTCTAGCTTATGTAATCCTTGCAACTTCTCTTGCAAGCACAGCATCTGCTTATGAAGCTTACACAACACCCGCCGGCTACGACAGCCTTGGTAAGCCGTATTATACATACGAGCAGTCCTGCTCTATGTTGCTCGACTTCATTGATACAGTGCTGTATGATGCCAATATCAACGAAGAGATTGACCTGAGTATCCTTGGTACAATCAGAATCAACCTCACATCAGTTGATAATACATTCAAATCAATTTCAGACCTTCTCGATATGGGCCTTGTCAACGTTGCACAGGGTCTCAGCCTTGTTGGTGACCTTAAAGACCTCGATGAGTCTGCTATAGTTGAGCCCAGAAGATCTACTCACGCCGACTCTGCCGTTTTCTATGCTCTTCTTGAGTTCCTCAGCGACAATGCCGCTGTTCTTGAGAAGCTTGGTAACGGTACTATCAACTTCGGTTTCATTTTGGAGATGGTTCTTCCGCCCGATGATCCGGATTTCGGTTTCCTTTACGATATTCCTGCTTTCCTTAAGGAAATGATTTATACACTTATATATAATAGTTTGCTTAAGGCTGAGTCAGAGCCCGAAATCGACACACTTCCTGCAGGTGTTACACTCAATTCATTTACTATCGACGGTCTCCTTCAGGATGTTGTTGACCAGCTTCTTATAGGTGATTACAACGTTTCTACTCAGTCCTACTCCGGTTTCCTTCCCAGTATGGCTGGTAAAACATCAATCACAAGCGGTTCTACATACGATCTTATCCAGAACGCTATCGACTCGCTTATGGCTGATATCCTTGTTCCCACACTTGTTGAGTCACTTCCCGATACACTTGATATCGAAGTAAGCGAAGAGTGGCCTTACGGTAACCCCGCAGAGCCCGGTCTTCTTCCCACAGTTATGGGTATTATCAACGACTATCTCAAGCTTGGCTTTGATTACAATACAGAGGAGTATCCTGTTATCGAGCTTGAGAGAGCGCTTAAATGGCTTCTTGCAGGTGAAACTGTAACAGATGAAGCAGGCAATGTAACCAAGACTCCTGCCGCTCTTTACAACATCATCTCTTTCACAGATCACGGTATTGATATTAACGATGAGATTTACAACAACATCGTTTCTCTTCTCCGTGAGCTTGGCCCCGGTCTCCTTCAGATGCTTCTTCCTGAAGTTATCCCGGAGGATATGGAATTCCCGGATATGACTGAGTGGACAACAGATCAGTTCATTTCCTACATTATCCAGCTTATTGCTCCCGGTATTGATTTCTTTGCCGGCGTTCGTTTCCTTCCCGACTGTGACACAATTCAGGAATGCCTTACTTATATACTTATCAGTCTTGTTATCGATATCCTTCCCGAAAACGATTACTACGGTATGATTGAGAGTGGTGAGCTCGATCCCGAAGACGGTGCATGGATTGAAGTAGGTACAGACTACCTCATCTATCTCATGAATTCTCTCATCCCCGTTAATATTCCGGCTGATGCAAACTTTGAAGAGTTCCTTGACTATGTTGTTAACTGGGCAATCGAAAACTTCGGTTTCATCTTCAACACAAGACAGAACCTTGCAGGTATGACTTGTTGGGAGAAGCTTGATGCAACTCTCTTCACACTTCTCGATCCCACACTTACCACAATCCAGATGACTTACAGCACAGTTTCTGAGTCACTTATCAGAGGTGCAATTCTCGACGGTGTTCAGACTCTTGATATCGAGAAGATCCTCAGCTTCATTGGTAAGAATTCTTCTCCCGATGCTATCCTTAATCAGCCTCTCGTTAACTTTGTTCTTGAACTTCTCGGCGATATCCTTTCAAGCCTTATGAACGGTCGTGAAATTATCCCCTCAAATGTAAACAGCCTTGAAGAGCTTGTTTACGGTACTACTGAGGGCGGCAATCTTGGTCAGTTCCTTGAGAACTTACTTATTGCTCTTTACGCCGAGAAAGACTATAACTTCCCGTCACTTATTCCGCTTGTCGGTTCACTCATCGGTCTGAGCCAGAACGATAACTTCACAGTTAACGCTCCCGTTGGTTATCCCAACAAGACTATGAAGGACCTCAAGACACTTATGGAGCAGTATATGCCCTCCAACGGTGACCTTGCATACAGCGATGACGGTTACTTCACATACGGTGAAGAGGACTATGAGTATCTCTACGAGTTTACAGACTTTGATGATACATACAGCGAGTGTGTAGACCTTGTAAACAGATACAACGAGAATCCCAGTTCAGTTACTGCTCTTGAAATAAAGAACCTCTACTACAGACTTGGTTATTATTATGATAAGCTCACTCCCAGAAGTGAGATATGTAAGATTCAGCTCGCTTACGAAATTGACTATGCAGAAGCTAATAATGCCGAGACTAACGATAATGGCTCAGGCGGTAAAGTTTATACAGACAGATCATGGAGACTTTACAGTGAGGCTCTTGCTAACGCTTACAAGGTAGCAGCTGATCCTAATGCAAAACAGTCAGCTGTTTCTATCGCAAGACAGGAGCTCTTTAAGGCTCAGAACAGACTTAAGGATTATATCTCTCTTGCACGTTATAATGTTCTTGACGTTATGATTAGAAGAGCTGAAGCAATTCCTGAAGAGGATTACAAGCTCTACACAACACATTCACTTGCTGAGTTCAAGGCTGCTTATGCAGAGGCTACGTCAATTGACCGTGACTATGACCTTGACGATCAGTACATCGTTGACGAAACAGCAACAAGACTTGGTGATGCTCTCAACAACCTTGAGCTGTGGGAACTCAACTATGAACTTGGCGCAGACATTATCATCGATGAAGTAGTTGCAAGAGATACAAAGACAACTCTTAAGTTCCGCGAGGCAAGCGGTGCAGCTGTTACAAATGTTTCTGCAACAGTTAACGGCGGCGCAGTTATCGGCGAAATGTATGAGGAAGACGGTTACTACTGCTGGGAGATTGATCCTGCTGCAGCATCTCTTTACTCAGTAATCACTGCAACTATCAAGTTTACACAGCCTTCTACAGGTATGACATATACTGCTTATGCTTATACATTCGTATCTGCAGGTGACTATGAAATCAACTTTGATGTAAATACATGCCAGCCCGGTTATATTCGTAACAAGTACCACCTCGGTGTTTACGGTATCAACACCACTAACTACAGCGGTGTTCTTGAGTACTATGTAGATCATCCGAATGCAGGCAGTGCAGGTGATTTTGCTACTATTCCTATGGGTACTGTTTATGCAGACCGTAGTGTTTACAGAAACTTATCTGAGATTCCCGGCCTTATGTTTACAATCACCAAGTATGCTGATTCTTATTCAAGCGGCAACATTGGTACAGGTGTATTCAATTCTATTAACGTTGACGTAACATCCTCTAACGAGGCAGTTACAGTTGATCCTTCTTCTTACAGCATGACCCTTAATCAGGACGATTCCAAGAACTTCACCTTCTCCGGTAATCTTCCTGAGGCAGGCGACTCTCTCACAACTCTTATTACTCCCACTGTTAACGCTGTTGCAACAAACGGCGGTTCAACAATCTCTTATCCGAAGTTTGAACTTCGTGTAATCGCTTACGATAAGAGCGTGCTTCGTGCAACAGTTAACGATGCTATCTCTTCCTGCCGTCAGGATTGGTTCTATTCAGGCGGTTGGGATATCTACAAGAAGGATCTTGAGGCAGCAGTTACCGTTCTTAACAACCCCATGGTAACACAGGCTCAGATTGATGAAGCAAATGTTAACCTTCTTGAAGCAATCGATTGGCTTGAATACAAGTCAGCAGATTTCGAAGAGCTTCACAAGCTCATTTCTATCGCAAATTCCCTCAATCCCGATGATTATCAGAATTACAGTGATGTAGCAGACATTCTTAAGACTATCGACTTCTCACAGGATGTTCTTCAGCAGTCACTTGTTAACGAGATTGTCGAAAATCTCCGTGCAGCTATCGATGGTCTTGAGCCCGCTCAGGATCGTATCATCATCCGCTGCTACGATAACTCCGGTCTCCTTCATCCTCTTACCGTAATTGATGACGAAGGCAACGAAGTTCCTCAGGTTATCCTTCTTAGCACAGATACCATTTTCGGTGATATCGGTGAAAAGGTTATCGTTAACGTTCCCGATATTATGGGTTACAAGTCACAGAACAAAGCTCAGCTTGTAACAATTACTAAGGGCGGCGTTGTTGTTGAGTTCTACTATGCACCCGATGTTTACAGAGTTATCTTTAACGCAAATGGTGGTACAGTTGATCCCACAACAGCTAACGTAACATACGGCAGCACATACGCTAACCTTCCTGTTCCCACACGTGAGGGCTTTGAATTTGTCGGTTGGTACAACAAGCTTTCCGGCGGTATCAAGGTTGACGAAACCGTTAAGGTTACAACAGGTTACTATTCAACTCTCTATGCTCGTTGGAACAGAGTTGCAACTAACGATACCGAGGTTAACTCCTCAACATCTGATGTTACAACAGAGACACCCGAAACAACACAGACATTCTTCGCAAAGATACTTGCTATACTTTCACAGATATTCGGCTTTATCTTCTCTAATGTCTTGGGTATCGGTTAAGATTTACCTCTGAATTCATTACAAAAAATTTACTCGTGTAATAGGGGAATATGCAAATGAAACTTAAAAAATTTATAAGCTTTCTTCTTGCATTGACACTTATAGCTACTACTTTTGCTTGCGGCATTGTAGCCAATGCCGCAAGCTACAGCAGCTCAGTTCTTCAGTATATGCTCGATAATCATGAGTCCTATCCGGATGCAAGATATACACCCGAGTCATACGCTGTTTACACCGCTGCGCTGGCTAATGCACAAAGTGTCGCTGCGAATTCTTCAGCTTCAGCAGAAGATATTAATAATGCTGTTTCTGCTCTTGCAGGTGCAGAGGCAGGTCTTACCGTTATCAATACAGAGTACAAGTCTGCTATCGATGTGAGAGCAGCAAGCTCAGTAGTAAGTGGTAAGAGTATTACAATTGCATTTAAGGATGTTGCTTCAAACGAGCTTTCAAACATCACTCTTGAGGTTACAAACGCTGTTGTTGCCAATGAGTTCAGACTTGAGCCCGACGGTTACTACTATGCGATTGTTACTTCAACAGGCGCAACAGGCGATGTTATTACCGCTACAATCACATATGACTGTTTAGGTGAAACATACACATCTTATGTCAATGTTCTTACTTGTGCTGAAGGAGAGCATGTTGCTATCAAGTCACAGCTTGGTGCTCTCATCGCAAGAGAAACAGCAAAGAACAGACAGGCTTCAAGCTACGACGGCGGTTTTTCAACATACATATCTGTTATGAAGAACGCTCTTGAAGTTTATGCTAACCCCAGCGCTACTCAGACAAGAGTTCAGCGTGCTATCGAGAATATCGGTATGGCTGTTAACTCACTTGTCAGCGCATATGCTGATTACTCCAGAATTTATGCTTTGGTTGCTTATATTAATGAGCTTAATCCTGACGACTACAACACATTTGCTGATATAACTAACGCTATCGCTCTTGTTCAGTATGACCTTCCTGCTGAAAGACAGGCTGCTGTTGACCAGATGGCAGACAACATCCAGACAGCTATCGACGGTCTTACTCTTAAAATGGCAAGATACACAATTCTCTGTGTAACTCCTGACGAAACTCAGGAAGGCGGCTACCGCGTACTCAGCTCACAGCTTTACGACGGTACAAGAACTTATGTTGTCCGTGCTACTGCTCCGGTTCATCCCGGTTATGAGCCAGATGTACAGTATCAGACAGTTACTCTTACTCAAGATGAGCAGACTGTAACATTTGTCTATACTCCCGTTGTTTACTATGCATACTTCAATGCTAACGGCGGTACAGTTGATGTTGCATCCAAGCAGCTTGCATACGGCGGTGAATACGGTGAGCTTCCCGTTGCTACAAGAGACGGTTATACTTTCCTCGGTTGGTTCTCTGATGCAACAGGCGGTGAGCAGATTATTCCCGATACTATCGTTACTATCAACTATGTTGAAAATCTCTACGCTCATTGGAGTGATGTAGAGAGCTATACAATCAACTTCAATTCGGGTCTTGGTTCAGCTTGTGATTCTATCACCGCTGCATACGGTACTGAAATCGCAATGCCTGTTCCTACAAGATTCGGTTACAGCTTCACAGGTTGGTACTTCGATGAGAAATGTACTCAGCCCGCATCTTACACAACTATGCCTGACTTTGGTGATACAGGTACATCCGTAACCTTATATGCAGGTTGGACTGAGAAGGTTTATGACGTAACTCTTGATGCCGGTGAGAACGGTGTTGTTTCCGATACAAGCTATACCGTAACATTCGGTTCAGCTTACGGCAGCCTTCCCACACCCACTAAGGATGGTCACACATTCATTGGTTGGTTTACACAGCCTGAGGGTGGCGAGCAGATTACATCTGCTGTCCTTGTAGAGCTTGACACAGAGCATACACTCTATGCTCAGTACAGTGTAAACACATATACACTTTACTTCGATTCTAACGGTGGTACAGAGATAGATTCAATCACTGCTCTTTACGGTACACCTATTACAATCGAGAATCCCACTAAGGAGAATTACCTCTTCGACGGTTGGACTCTCAACGGCGAACCTTATGAACTTAAAACAATGCCTTCGGGTAACGTAACTCTTAAAGCTGTCTGGACTCTTAACACAGTTTGTGAGTATTATCTCGATGTTTACAAGACAATCAACGGTAAGCGTGTACCTGCTACATCAATTAAAGCTGGCGACGCTATCGAAGTTGAAGTAAGTATCAAGACTAACTACTATGCAGGTCAGGGTATCTTCGGTATTATGTTCGACAACCGTGTATTCACAGTTGAAAGTACTGTCAGAAATGCTACAGTAGCAAATACAACTTCTGACTACATTAAGTCACTTGCAAGTACAGCTATCTCCGGTTCAACAAACTTTGCTGCTTCAAACTGGGCAAGCAAGTTTGCTGATAATACTCCTCTTGATCCGGCTAACATCAAGTGTACTCGTATCACAACAGGTAATTTCGCTACAACAAGCAAGAAGCCTCCCGTTATTGTAAACGAGAAGACACACGTATTTACACTTAAGCTTACAGTTAACAGCGGTATTGATGCTTCTGTTACCGAAGGTCTTATCTTCATCGATGAGAGAATGTGTAAATCACCTGAAAACAGTGCAACTTCTGTACCCACATCAGTTGCTTGCGTAACTGAAAACGGCACAGCATACAAGCTTGATACGGTTAACCTTGTTCCCGATGTTTCCAACGCATTTGTTTCTCTTGATATCGCATCAACAGATTGTGAGCTTGCTCCTGCAGAAGGTTCAACAACAGTTGTTGAGACAAAGAAGAGAATTGTATACGGTCTTGCTGATGAGCTTACACTTGATTCCTTCAAGACTGATTATGCACAGGTTATCGGTACAGGTACAATTACTTGTGAGGATTCTGTTCTCGGTACAGGCTCCGTTATCAAGGTTATGGATGGCGCAACTTGCCGCCTTGAGTACACAGTAGTTATCTACGGTGATATTGACGGTAACGGCACAACCGATGCTAACGACTCGTTCCTCGTAAGTATGATTTCTAAAGGTATGCTGTCACTCGATAAGCTCAATGAGTATGAGAAGATGGCGGCCGACCCGAACCACGACGGCGAAATTGACGCTACTGACGCAATGCTTCTTAATGACGCAGCTCTTCTTAAAGAAGTTGTCAACCAGGTCGGTTAAAATCCAATTCGGTTTTATTTAAACTAAAAAATTGCCGTCCGGCGAAAACCGGGCGGCTTTTTTAGAAGAAGGTTAGTTATGATACAGATTTTTTTTGAAAAATCAACAGGGGAGAACTATCATCAGATAAGCAGTGCGGCACATTCTTTGCTGAAAAATGAGGTTGCACGCTTTTTATCTGTAAATGCAGATGAAATAGTTATTGCAAAGGATGAAAAAGGCTGTCCTTATATTGACGGCAGAACGGATATTTTTATCAGCATCAGTCACTGTAACGGATATATAATGTGTGCTTTTTCTGATAATAAAATTGGCGTTGATATTGAATTGATTAAAAAGCGCCGAAAATCGGTCGAAAGCCGCGTCTTTACGGATGCTGAAATATCTTTGCTCAATAAATCTGAGAATGAAGACAGAGCTTTTTATACGCTTTGGACACTGAAGGAAAGTTACCTCAAGGCAATCGGTACCGGCTTTGCAGATAATGCAAAGGATGTTGAGTTTTTTTCTCTTGAGTTACCGATAAAATCAAATAAATCCGAATACACTTTTACAGTAGGTGAGCATGACGGGTTCGTATATTCCGTATGCGAAAAAAAGTTTACTTAAAAAGTATATAAATATAAAAATATTGTTGAATTTTTTTTGTTTATATGATAGATTGTATATAACCAGAATATAGGAGGCTTTTGTGGTATGAGTAAAAAAACTGTATTCCTGACCGGTGCTTCAGGTAACATGGGTTGGGAAGGTTTCAAACAGTTGTACGCAAAGAAGGATAAGTTCAACATTGTTGTTCTTCTTCGTGACAGCGAGAAAAACAGAGAGAAGTTTAAGGCATACATGAACGATCCTGCTGTCAAGATCGTTTGGGGTGACCTTAGAAAGTATGAGAGCGTTCTTGAGTGCGTTAACGGTGCTGATTACGTTCTTCACGTTGGCGGTATGGTTTCTCCCTCTGCTGACTATCTTCCCATTGCTACAATCAAAACAAATGTTGGCGCTGCACAGAATATCGTCAAGGCTGTTAAGGCACAGCCCGATCCCGATGCAGTCAAGGTTGTTTACATAGGTACTGTTGCTGAAACAGGTGAGCGTGACGACCCGATTCATTGGGCACGTACAGGTGACCCCATCAAAATCAGTGTTTACGACCACTATGCAACAAGTAAGGTTATTGCTGAGTCTGTCTTTGCTGAGTCAGGCCTTAAGTACTGGGTATCACTCCGTCAGTCAGGTATCCTTTACCCCGAAATCCTCAAGAATATGGAGCCCATCATGTACCACGTTGTTATCAATGGTGTTCTTGAGTGGGCAACTGTTGAAGACTCCGGTCGTCTTCTTGTAAACGTCTGTGGTGACGATGTTCCCGAAGAGTTCTGGAGAAGATTCTACAACATCGGTTCAGGTGCACAGTACAGAATCACAAATATGGAGTTTGAAGAGCTTCTTCTCGGCAAGTGCGGTCTCGGTCTTGGTGATCCCAAGAAGCTGTTTGACCCCGACTGGTTTATCACACGTAACTTCCACGGTCAGTGGTATCTTGACTCTGATGTTCTTGAGAGCTATCTCCACTTCCGTGCAAATACTCCCATCAAGGAATACTTCAAGAGCATGATGGACAGAGTTGAGTGGTTCTACAAGCTCGCTTTCCTTGCAAAGCCGTTTGCTTTTGCAGTTAAGCCCTTTATGAAGAAGATTGCTCAGACTCCAATTTACGGTACACTCTGGTGGAGAGCTAATAACGTTACTCCCAGAATCAACGCTTACGTTGGCTCAATGGAGAAGTGGAACGCTATCGGTTCCGACTGGAGCAAGGTTAAGGTTTACCGTCCCAACGATGATCCTGCAAAGGCTCTCGTTCTCGATCACGGTTATGATGAGACCAAGCCCTTCGATTCACTTACAATTGAGGATCTTCAGAAGGCTGCTGAGTTCCGTGGCGGTAAGTGCCTCGCAACTGAGATTGTCGATATGTACACACCTGTTGAGTGGGAATGTGCACACGGTCACAAGTTTATGATGAGCCCGAACCTTGTTCTTCGCGGCGGTCATTGGTGTCCCGAAGAGCTTCCCTCATCACTCGAGAAGGCAGAGCAGAAGAAGTTCCGCTGGGCATACGACGACGAAGCAAAGGTCAACCCCTTCTTCGCTCAGGTATGGTATCCGCTTCACGATAAGGATGAAAACAACGTATACACCGAAGAAATCTATGCAGATTTCAAGGAGTACAAGAAATAAGGTCGAAAGTCGACACCAAATACCTCAATTAAGTTGAGGTGCACGGTTTATGCGATAAAACGAGATAATTTTGTTGCTTGAACTTCTTTTAAAACCGAACAGCACAGTTCATTAATTTGAGCTGTGCTGTTTTTTTATGCAAAAGTAGTGCTAACGGATAAATAACTGAATCGTATTACGCGATATATAGAAAAACTATGAACAAAATTGTAAAATATTAACAAATTTTTAATAAAATGCAACGAAATATTGAATTAGATCCAAAATGTTGTTATAATATTGGTAATATTAAAAGGAGTGAAAGAAAAAGAAACAAAAAGGGGAGTAAAAAATGTCACTGGGAAGTAAGATTGAAAACTTAAAGATTATGAGCGGTGCAGGTCTGCCGGTGCCGCAGTTTGAAACTTTTTCATTTAATGAATTAGTGCCTGACAGAAGTAAAATCAAGCATACGCTTGCGTGGTCTGTCGGCAAAAGTACAGCTGAAAAGAGTGCTCTTCTCAAATCTGCCGTTAAGGAGAGCGTTTGTGTTAACCGCGATATAAAGCTCGAAGGTGAGCTTTTTTCTGTCCGTTCATCGTCATGTGTAGAGGATTCGTCCGACAATAGCTTTGCAGGTCAGTTTGACACGTTTCTCAATGTGCCCCGTAATGAGGTTGCTGCCAGAATAGTCGATTGCGTTTGCTCGCTTTATAACGAAAATGTTCTCGACTATATGAATAAAGCTGACCTTGACATAAATAACCTTGAAATGAACGTTATTGTACAGCGTATGGTAAATTCTGAGGTTTCGGGTATTGTCTTCACCGCTAATCCGCAGGGCATACTCAACGAGTGCGTAATAGTAGCGGGCAGGGGACTGGGCGAAAACGTTGTATCAGACAAAATTGATACAACTTCATATTACTATTCGCTTACCGATGATATCTATTATTATGACGGTAAAGAGGATTTGCTCAGTGACTATATGGTGCATCATATTATTGATACGGCAAAACGCATCTGCAATCGCTTTGGCAACTATATGGATATAGAGTACGCTATTGAGAATGAAGAACTTTATATTCTTCAGGCTCGTCCGATAACAACTCTGGAAGATAAAAATCAGATTCTTTTTGATAACAGCAATATAGTTGAAAGCTATCCGGGCTTGAGCTCACCGCTTACGGTTTCATTTGTCGAGATGGTTTTTGCAGGTGTATTCAAGGATGCAGGCCGACGTCTGCTTCACAATAAGCGTGAGCTTGAGAAACACTATGATATACTTGAAAACACCGTCGGTACTGTCAACGGCAGAATTTACTATAACCTCAACAGCTGGTACGGTGCTATGAAATTTCTGCCCTTCAGTAAGAAAATTACAGCAGTATGGCAGGAGCTGGTTGGCGTTAAATATAAAGAATACGACGACAGTGCAAATAAAATAAATCCGTTTGTAAAGGCTTCGGTTTATTTCAATACGGTTGCGGAGCTTCTGTGTACACCTCGCAATATGAAAAAGCTCAACGAGCGTTTTATAGAAATTAAAAATTATGTCTATTCCCGTTTTGAAGAGGAGATGACGGCAAAAGAAATCCTCGAGCTGTTTGATAAGATTCAGGATAAGCTGCTCTCTTGCTGGGGTATAACACTTCTCAACGATACATACGCGTTTATCTTCACGGGTCTGCTTAAAAGTCACCTCAAGTCAAAGTATGAGAACCACGAGGAGATTGCAAACAGCTATATTTCGGGTATCTCAAATATCGAGAGTATGAAGCCTGTAAAAGAGATGATAAGAATTGCTCTCGAGCATGAGAATATGACCGATGATGAGTACATAAAACGCAGGAAGGCTTATATCGACGTATATGGCGACAGATGCCTTGAAGAGCTTAAGCTTGAGACAGAGACCTTCCGCACCAAAACTCAGCTTTTTGACGACAAAATCAGCGAATTTGAGCAGGATAAAGAAAAACTTGCCGCTCTGCTTGAAAGTCAGGGTGATGAAAAGCCACCGCTCAAGCGTGACCCGATTACAAATTACTTAAGTAAACGCTGTATGCTCGGTATCGGTAACCGTGAAATACAGCGTCTTAACCGCAGCCGTATCTTCGGTATGGTGCGTGAGGCTGTGTTAAGGCTTGGCGATATATATTCAAAGGCAGGTTATATAAACGAAACAAGAGATGTATTTTATCTCACACTTGATGAAGTCTATTCGCTGGCTGAAACACCTTGCGATATGCGTGACACGGTACAGAGAAGAAAAGAAAAATACGAGATGTTTGCACTTCTTCCTGCTTATTCACGTATTGTCTTTGCTTCAAAGCCTTTTGACAAAAACCACCGCAGTATCAATATGACCTCTATGTATTCATCAAAGGATGAAATGGTCGGTGTGCCTTGCTCAAACGGTGTGGTAGAGGGAGAGGCCTGCGTTGTAACCGACGTAAAGCAGGTGAGAAGTGTCAAAGATAAAATTCTTATCACCAAAATGACAGACCCCGGTTGGGTTTTCCTGCTTGCAGAGGCAAAGGGTGTAGTCAGCGAAAAAGGCTCGCTCCTTTCGCATACGGCTATTATCTCGCGTGAGCTCGGTATACCTGCAGTTGTCGGTATAGAGGGACTTATGTCAACTGTCAAAAACGGCGATATCGTCCGCCTTGACGGTGCAACGGGTGTAGTTAAAATAATACGCAGAGCGTGATTTATGTAAAGGAGTTGGTACAATGATTAATAAATTGTCAGCTTTAATTCTGTGTGGTTTGATTATTCTTTGTTTTGCATCTTGCGGTAAGGATAATGCAAACGACACTCCGACAAGTGAATCCGCAAGTACATACGAAGAAAACAAAATAACCGCTGAACCGACTACCGAACCGACTACCGTTGCCGAAAACGAAACAACCACCGAGCAGCCGACTACCGGTATCGTAAGTGATCCGAATAAACCGATTGTTGATGTTGGAGTTGATACAGATTCCGATTCGGTTTTTGATACCAATAATATTGTGCGTATTACTTTCTATGCATATTACGGTTACGGAAAGGGCAGTGATGTTCCTGTCGAAAATATGTTAGAAATTACAAAGTGGCTCGGAACGTTTACCATTGATAAAAAAACAGAAGATACGCCCCCTCCCGGCACAAATACTTACCGTGTGGAAATAGAGTACCTTGACGGAACTGTAGTAAAAGAAGGTCTTGATACTATATCGATTGAAGGAGTTACATACTACCTTAAACATGCCGCCAACCCCGATTGTTTTAGCGAAATTATCTCGAAAACAAGTATTAAGTAAAATATCCGAAACAGCAAATGCTCTGAATCTGTAGTAACAATGACAACGTAGGGAACGGTCTTTGACCGTTCCGCCGAAAAATGAATTCGGGCTACCACACAGGGTTGCCCCTACGATAGTTAATTAACAAAAGGAGGAAAAACAATGAACAAAAAGTTTAAGAAAATTCTTTCGATGATTCTCTGCATGTCTTTGTTGGTTGCAATATTTTCTGTCGGTGCACAGGCTAAGTATTCGAGTGACGAGATAGAAAGACCATCTGTTAAGGTTTATACCAAGTTTGGTCAGAAAACAAAGCTTGACCCGGGTGAAACAACCGAAGTTACAATTGAATACTATCCGGAGTTTGGAGTGCCTTTTGAAATAGAGTATTATGCAAACGACCCTTGTTGCGATGTTGAGTTTATACAGGACGATTATCCGGTTATATTCACTGCGAAAGTTAAGGCTGTTTCTCCGGGTACTTGTACAATTGGTTTCAGAATCGTTGATTTAGAAGGTAAAACACTTGCTTTTGACTATATCGATATTGTTGTAAAAGACAATCCTACTGAAGGTATGACACTCGGCGAAAAGCTTGATTATTATAAGGATAAAGTATCAGCTTTTTTTAATTCTATTCCCGATATGATCGAAATGTATAACTATATGTTCAATCTTATTGCTTATCTTATGTCGATGTCACTGGCTTCAGATCTGGCGATTATAAGAGAGTGGTTTACACAGTTATTCAGTTGGTAAACGTATATACACTTCGTTAAGAACGACAATGTAGGGAACGGTCTTTGACCGTTCCGATATAAAAGGGATATTATTAAAAAGGAGGAAAAATAATGAACAAAAAGCTCAAGAAATTTATGTCTGTAATCCTTTGTGCTGTGATGCTTTTCACAATGCCAAGCGTAGCCTTTGCGGCGGAGGATAATGCAGAAGTGCTTGAAAAAAACTATGCCTGTCATTATTATAATTCAATGGATTTTATTGTTGTTACATTTGACAGCAAGTATTCTGAGATTGGCGAAAAACCTGAGGTGAAACTTTATATCGGTTCATACGCTTTTGCTGTAACAGAAGATGAAATCGTATTGGAAATTTTCGAATATGAGGGTGAAAGATATCCTCAGTTGCTTATAAATACAGAAATAGATATATACGATATAACGGATATTAAAATCGGTGAAGGTGCCTTTGTTACTGAATCGGGTGAAATAAGCGGTAAGGTTAAAATACCGCATAACAAAATAGACAAAACCTACGACTTTGGCGTTTCGTGTGAAATTGAGGCATTTGAAGTAGAAGAGAACGTAGGTTTAATATCCGGTAAGATGTGCCAATATACAACAGTCGGAAAGCCTGTAGAAATAGTTGGTAACGGCGAATACGGTAAGATTTGGATTGACGAAATAACGGCTGCATATACCGTAAACGGAAAAACTGTCGAAATAAATTCCAACGAATTTGTGCCGCAGGAGCCTGGCAGATACGTTGTAGAGTTGAAGCTTGGCGATGTTGTCGTGAGAACGTTGGAGTTTGAGGTTCTGAGCGAAATCGATTCCTATTTTAAGAGCCTTGGCGATTCGACCGAATGGTTGCTTCTTACACCGTTATATCTCGTGATTGGCGCAGGTCTGCTTTTAATTCCGGGCTTCGGAACCTGGATAGGCTCAACTACGTTAATGGCTTCTTTTGCTATGATACCTCGCTTTTTTAAGGCCCTTTTTGGCGGCCCTGCTTACGAAGATTATGTTCTTGAATAAACCGTAAACGTGAATTCCACGTTGTAAATTTAAAGATTTATTATTATATCAATGTACAATAGCTTAACGGAACGGTCGAGACCGTTTCCTACAAAGGCTAAAAAAAGGAGGTAAAAACAATGAACAAAAGTTTAAAGAAAATTCTGTCAGTAATTCTCTGCACGGTGATGCTTTTCACAACCGCAAGCGTAGCCTTTGCGGCGGAGGACGCACATACAGAAGAACTTGAAAAAACCTACAGTTGTGATTACTATTCTGAATTTGATACGGTTGTTATAACTTACTCTAATAAATATTCAGTGTCAGGTGACATTCCGAAAATAACTGTTCAGACTCGGTCATCTGAAAATGCTCAAATTACGGAAAATATTGAAGTCAGTGAAGAAAAAATCCAAATTAGGATTTTTGAGAAAAACAATTTCCATTATCCACAGATAATTATCAATACGGATTTTTGTGAGGAGATTCTGGGCGTTGAAGTTTCAGCCGGAGCTTTTGCAACGGCTGACGGAGATAAAAGTTTAAAGTTAGTTATTCCCGCTTCAAGAGTAAAAGATGCAAATAATTTTTATATTAGATGCCGATATAATTATGTTGCTTTTTCTGAAGAACCGACTGATTCTGAAGAGAGAATAATAAATTATTGTGGAATAGTCGGCAAACCGATCGAGGTATCAATCGAGGGCGGCAACGGCGGTTACGGAAAGGGTTGGCTTGAAGAAGCAACTTTTTCGTATACGGTAAACGGAAAAACAGTAGAAATTGATTCGGATAGTTTTACTCCCGAAGAACCCGGAAAATATGTAATACAGTTAAACTTGGACGGTGTGTTTACAGAAGAAATGACAATAGAAGTTGTTTCGGAAGAAGTTGCAGTTAAAAAAGAGCGTAAAATTGCAACAAGAAATTTGAAAGAATTTCCGAAAGATTTTTTATTGGGTTTGTTGGCTTTTATTATTGTGCCCGGTATGGGTACTGTTGGCGGCGGTGCTATAATGATAAACTCTTTTGAGTATGTGTCGGATTTTTTCAAAGCTTTGTTCGGTAACCCGGATTACGGAACTCACAGAGCCGAGAGCAACGAATGATATAAGTACAATGCAACATTTGATATTTTTATGATGAGGTAAAAATAATGAACAAAAAATTTACGAAATTTATGTCCGTAATCCTTTGTGCGGTTCTTCTTTTCACAACCGCGAGCGTAGCATTTGCGGCGGAGGATAATGCAGAAGTGCTTGAAAAAAACTATGCCTGTCATTATTATAATTCAATGGATTTTATTGTTGTTACATTTGACAGCAAGTATTCTGAGATTGGCGAAAAACCTGAGGTGCAACTTTACAACAATTCAACCGCATATCCCGTAGAAGAAGATTTAATCACTTTGAAAATTTTTGAAAAAGACGGCAAAAGATATCCGCAACTGTTTGTTAATACAGAGGGTTACGATAACATAACCGGTATCGTAATCGGCACAGGTGCTTTTGTTACTCAGTCAGGTGAAATAAGCGGTAAGATAGATAAATCAAACGGTAAAATACAACAGTTCGATAAATTGGGTTTGCCGTGTGAGTTCGAGGCGTTCGAAGTAGATAAGCCTTTAACGAGAACTGACTTCCTCTACTATACAACAGTCGGAAAGACCATCAAAATAGCCGGTTACAATAAATACGGCGGTGAGGTGTGGATTAATGAAATAACAGCCACATACACACTGAACGGAAAAACTACTCAAATAAATTCAAACGAATTTGTGCCGCAGGAACCGGGTAAATATGTTGTTGAGTTGAAGCTTGACAGCGTTTTTACAAAAACGTTTGAAATTGAGGTTCTGAGTGAAAAAAAGGCATATTCAAAGAACCTTGGTAATGCAACCGCATGGCTGTTTATATCACCGCTGTATGCTGTGTTTGGTACAGTGATGCTTTTGGTACCGGGCTTTGGTATGGTTATGGGAGGTTTTACGTGGTATTCTGTAGGTAATATGGTAACTGACTTTTTCACAGCAATTTCTGACGGTCCCGTTTATAAAGAATACAGACTCTCATAAAAATAACAGCGATGAAACTGCCGATTCCTTCTTGAAATAAAGATGTTTTTATGATATGGTTGAGGTACAATGAGGACAAATATAGCCTTACCCTATTTATTTCATCAAAATAAGTAGGGTAAGGCAGGAAAAACAGTCATACCTTGAGAAATGACTGTCAGGAGAGATAGGTAATGAAAAAAAGACTAATTATTACCCTGTGCTTAATAAATGTTCTTATTGTGATTTTGTCTGGTTGTGATGGCAATTATGATATAAACCAATTATATGAAATTACTGATAACGGCAATTTTACCTATGATTATGTCATCAAAGACAGGCATGATAATATTCTCATAAGTGATAAGGATGTATCAAGGAAACCTAAGGTGAATGTTATAAATGAGGATTTATTGAGCATTTCAGTTCAAACAGGTACGGGTATTTCTACTCGTTGGACAATTTATTGTGATGTTAACTGTGGAAATGTATCTGACACATATTATTCTGTTTTAGGCGAATACGAAGAGAATGTTGTATTTGTAAATTATGATAATGGAAGGCATAGTGTTATAATACAGGATATTTTTAACCAAGGAGAGTATTTAAAGGAAGTAGTGCTTGAGGATGTGTCTGAAACGGTAGACCCTATTGTTGACTATGTTAAATTTGATGATAAGATAAAGATAATGTATTTAAAAGGCAACAACTTTTTAGAAACCGAACTAATAATAGAAATGTAATCTATGTATTCAAAAAACAGCCTCCACTTGTCAGGGGAGGTGGCAAAACGCAGTTTTGACGGAGGGGCAGTTTTCTCTCCCTCAGTCAGCTTCGCTGACAGCTCCCTCGTCAGAGGGAGCCAATGGTGATTTGTCTCTAATTTAACACAAGCATATAATACTAACAGAACGGAGGGATAATATGTGGATTATATACCTGTTTTTTTGCGGCAGCGGTGCTGCTTTTATCACTTTGGCTCTGGTAAGAATTATTCAAATGAAGCGTTGTACAGAGGTTGTAGACGGCTGGTTTCTTGATACGGTCAGAAAGATTTCATACAGAAGCTCAACTAAAGCAAAGTTTTTTTACGTGTATGACGGTAAGGAATACTATGGGCTGACAGACCTCGGTATCAGTACGAAGCGTATGAATGAGTTTTCAAAAAGCTGTAAATACACGCTGTTTGTAAACCCGAAAAATCCGCATAAATTTGCCTATGATAAGAAGCTTACATTAGGCAATGAAATTATTCCGTTAATATCCGGTGCGTTATTTATTATTGCTCCTATTGCGTTTGATATTTGGACGGGATTCTTTTGGTTAAGGTGGTTTTAAAATTAAAACGAGCGATGAAACTTTTGCGGTTTCATCGCTCGTTTAATATTTATCTATTCTGTTTTGTCATTCTGAGCGGAAGCGAAGAATCTTATGTGAGTGTTGTTAAGATTCTTCGTTGTTTTGCTCCTCAGAATGACATTTTAATTTGATGTGATTAAACTTATCTCGTTGCCTCAATGTGATTGGAAATATCCTTTTTATTGAGGTGTTGCGACCCGAGGATCTCGGCTTGTTGGTGTGATATAACTTATCTCGTTTTATCACTTTTACTCGCAATATCTATTTTATTGAGGCATTGCGGCTGATGCTAATCAGTGTTTGAAGTGGCGCATACCGCAGAATACCATTGCGATGCCTGCTTCGTTACAAGCCTTGATTGAGTCTTCGTCACGGATTGAGCCGCCCGGCTGAATGATAGCTGTGATGCCTGCTGCCTGAGCTGCCTTTACACAGTCATCAAACGGGAAGAATGCATCACTGCCCATTACGCTGCCCTTTGCCTTGTCACCTGCGTATTTGATAGCAAGCTCAAGTGCTGTGATACGGTTTGTCTGGCCGGGGCCGATACCTGTTGTAGCGTTATCCTTTGCAAGTGCAATGCCGTTGGACTTGGTGTGCTTTACAACCTTCCAAACGAACATAAGCTGCTTCATTTCTTCCTCTGTGGGCTTTCTGTCTGTAACGCAAACAATATCCTCTTCATTGAGAAGCTCTGTGTCAAGCTCCTGAACAAGCAGACCGCCTGCAACCTTCTTCATATCAACAAGGCCCTTCTTGTTGGAATCTGCAAGGTTGGGAAGCTCAAGAAGACGGATGTTCTTCTTAGCTGTGAGAATCTCGAGAGCCTTCTCGGAGAACTTGGGAGCAATGATGATCTCAAGGAAAATCTTTGCAAGCTCGTTAGCTGTTTCCTCGTCAACCTCACGGTTGAGAGCAACAATGCCGCCGAAGATTGAAACGGGGTCAGCATTGTATGAATTGAGGTATGCCTCGTGAATTGTCTTGCCGATACCGACACCGCAGGGGTTAGCGTGCTTAACACCGACGGCAACGGGCTCGTCAAAGCCGAATTCCTTGATGATGTCAAGTGCACCGTTAGCATCGTTGATGTTGTTGTAGCTGAGCTCCTTGCCGTGAAGCTGCTTTGCAGCGGAAAGAACATTGTCAGCTGCACCGACCTCGGTGTAGAAAGCTGCCTTCTGGTGGGGATTCTCGCCGTAACGCATATCCTGAACCTTCTCGAAGGTCATTGTGAAGCAGTTTGCAAACGGGTCTTCGCCGCGCTGCTTTCTGAGGTATGTGTTGATCATTGAATCGTAGTTTGCTGTGTGCTCAAATACCTTGCCTGCAAGCTTGAACTTTGTCTCCTTGCTGGGTGCACCGTTGGCCTTGTACTCTTCAATAACTGTTGCGTAGTCTGCAGGGTCAACTATAACAGCAACGTCCTGCCAGTTTTTAGCAGCTGCACGAATCATTGTCGGGCCGCCGATATCAATGTTTTCAATAGCGTCCTCAAGTGTAACGTCGGGCTTGAGAATTGTCTGCTTAAAGGGGTAGAGGTTGATTGCAACAACGTCAATCGGTGTAACCTCAAGTTTCTCGAGCTGTTCCATATGCTCTGCATTTGAACGCATTGCAAGGATACCTGCGTGTACCATCGGGTGAAGAGTCTTGACTCTGCCGTCAAGGCACTCGGGGAAGCCTGTGATATCGGAAACCTGTGTGCAGGGGATACCTGCATCTGCAACAGCCTTAGCTGTGCCGCCTGTGGAAACTATTTCAAAGCCAAGCTCGTAAAGCTCTTTTGCAAACTCGACAATGCCTGTCTTGTCGGAAACACTGAGAAGTGCTCTTTTTTTCATTTTTGTTACCTCCTGAATTTACTTTCTTTCTTCGCACAGCTTTGCAACTGCTGCGGGGAGTATTTTCCATTCTGCCTGCTCCATAACTCTGCGTTGGAGAATTTCGGGTGTGTCGCCGTCGAGTACGTCAACCGCCTTCTGTGCGATAATTCTGCCTCCGTCGGGGATTTCGTTTACAAAGTGCACTGTAGCACCCGTTACCTTAACACCTTTCTCAAGTGCCGCCTCGTGCACCTTAAGGCCGTAGAAGCCTTTGCCGCAGAAAGAGGGAATGAGAGCAGGATGAACGTTTATAATCTTTTCGGGGTATTTCTCAATAATTTTTTCGCTGAGGATTGTCATAAATCCTGCAAGGACTATGAGGTCAGCTTTTGCTGCTTCAAGCTCAGCTAAAAGTGCGGTTTCAAATTCCTCAGCTGTCTTGCCTTTACGCTCAACAACAACGCCCTGTACACCTGCATTCTTCGCACGTTCAAGTGCATAAGCACCTGCAGCACTTGAAATAACGCGTACAAAGTTACCGTTCGGAATCTGACCTGCTGCCTTTGCATCGAGCAAAGCCTGCAGATTAGTACCGCCGCCCGATACAAGAACAACTATGTTTAGCATATGTCAACACCCTTGTCGCCCTTGACAACTTCACCGATGATGTGAGCCTTTTCGCCGATTGCGTTTACTGCTCTTACAGCCTCGTCAGCTTTGTCAGCAGAAACTGCAACGCAAAGACCTACACCCATATTGAAGGTGTTGAACATATCTCTCTCCGGGATACCCTCGGAAGCAAGGAGATTGAAGATGGGCTTTACGGGAACAGCCTTGCGCTCAACCTTTGCACGAAGGTCGTTGCCACTGAACATTCTCGGAATGTTCTCATAGAATCCGCCGCCTGTGATGTGAGAGATACCGTGAATCTTACATACATCCTTGATAGCGGAGATTGTCTTGACGTAAATCTTTGTGGGAGTGATAAGCTCTTCGCCGAGTGTCTTGCCGAGCTCATCAACATAGATTGAAAGTCTTTCGGGAGAAACGTTGAAAGCCTTTCTTACAAGTGAGAAACCGTTGGAGTGAACACCTGATGACTCAACACCGATAAGTACGTCGCCTTCAGCAATGTTCTTGCCGTCGATGATGTCCTTACGGTCTGCAAGACCTACGCAGAAGCCTGCAAGGTCGTATTCATCGTTTGTGTAAATGCCGGGCATTTCGGCTGTTTCGCCGCCTACAAGTGCACAGCCTGCCTGTACACAGCCGTCAGCAACGCCGCTGACTATTGCTGCAACTTTTTCGGGGATGTTCTTTGCAACGGAAATATAGTCGAGGAAGAAGAGGGGCTTTGCACCGGAGCAAGCAACGTCGTTTGCACACATAGCAACGCAGTCAATACCTACTGTGTTGTGGATGTCCATCATGAATGCAATCTTGAGCTTTGTGCCGACACCGTCAGTACCGGAAACAAGTACGGGCTCGCTGATACCTGTGAGGTTGGGGATGAACATACCGCCGAAGCCGCCGATTTCGTCAGCAACACCGGGTACTCTTGTACGCTCAACATGCTTTTTCATAAGCTTTACGGCCTCGTAACCTTTTGTTACATCAACGCCTGCTTCTTTGTAGCTGTTTGAATAACTTTCCATCTTTAAAGCTCTCCTTTATGTCAATTGATTTTTTTACTGTATTTATCAACGAAGTTTTCGCCTGTAACATCTACGGGGTATTCGCCCGTGAAGCAGGCACTGCAGAATTCTACTTTCGAGTTTTCTGCAACCTTCATCATTGATTCGCGGCTGAGGTAACCGAGTGAGTCAGCACCGATGAATCGGCATATCTCGTCAATGTCGAGCTTGCAGGCAATCAGCTTGTCCTTTGAGCTGATGTCTGTGCCGAAGTAGCAGGGATTGATAAACGGGGGGGAGGAGATTCGCATATGAATTTCTTTTGCACCCGCATCCCTGAGCTTTTTGATGAGCTTTGCACAGGTTGTACCTCTGACAATTGAATCGTCAACAAGTACTATTCTCTTGCCCTCGATTTCGTTGCCGAGCGGGTTGAGCTTTATCTGCACAGAGCGCTCACGCTGTCTCTGCGTGGTCTGTATAAAAGTTCTGCCAATATAACGGTTTTTGATAAGTCCTATTCCAAACGGAATTCCGGATTCGTTTGCATAGCCGATTGCGGCATCGATGCCCGAGTCGGGAACGCCTACGACAACATCAGCCTCAACGGGATGCTCGATTGCGAGGAACTTACCTGCATTGAGTCTTGCACGGTGTACGCTTGCACCGTCAATAACCGAGTCGGGTCTTGCGAGGTAAACATGCTCGAATATACACATAGAGGTCTTCTGACCGCAGTTATCTTTGTTGCTGTATACAGCGTCTTCTGTTATGACGAGTATTTCACCGGGCTCAATATCGCGGATTACTTCGCCGCCGATGCTCTGTATTGCACAGGATTCGGAAGCAATAACATATGAGTTGCCGAGCTTGCCGTAGCATAAGGGACGGAAACCTTTCGGGTCACGCACTGCAATAAGCTTTTTAGGTGACATAATGATGAAGGAATATGCACCTTCAAGTTCACTCATTGCACGGGAAATTGCTTTCTCGATATTTTCTGTCTGCAGTCTGTGACGTACAATAAGGTGTACTATCATTTCAGCATTGCTGTTAGTCTGGAAAACAGAGCCGCCGGCTTCAAGATTACTTCTGAGCTTTGCCGTGCTTACAAGACTTCCGTTGTTTACAATTGAGATAGAGCCTTTAGCATAGCTCATAACCATAGGCTGTGAGTTTATTTCGTCTTCCTCACCTTGAGCGGAATAGCGTACGTGGCCGATTGCAACGTTGCCTTTGCCTGAAGCGGTGAGAGAAGCAAGCTTGTCTTTGTTGAATACATCAGGTACTGTGCCAAGCTCTGTAATGCAGTCAACATTGTCGCCGTTACGGGCGGCAATACCGCAGCTTACCTGACCGCGGTGCTGAAGTGCGTATAAAGCGAGATAGGTTTCTTGTACGGCATCGTGTTCGAGGTTTCGGTTGAATATACCGAATACGCCGCATTCTTCGTGGATTGACATAACGGTTTTCCTCCCTTATTAAAGTGAAGCAACCTGAGCGGCAAGAGCGGCATCTTTTTTAAGTACCTTTTCTGCCATAACTTTCTTCATTTTTTCAAGTGCTTCGGCGAGTGCAGGCTCACTGAGTGCAAGCATCTGTACTGCAAGTATAGCAGCGTTTTCTGCGCCGTCAATAGCGACTGTTGCAACGGGGATGCCTGCAGGCATCTGTACTGTTGCGAGAAGTGCATCGAGACCGTCGAGTGTAGAAGATTTAACAGGGATACCGATAACGGGTAATGTTGTGTGAGCTGCAAGCACGCCACCAAGGTGAGCAGCCTTACCTGCTGCGGCGATAATTACGCCGAAACCGTTTGCAGCAGCGTTCTTGGAAAACTCTGCGGCTGCATCGGGTGTTCTGTGAGCGGACATAACGTGTGCCTCGCACTCAACGCCGAACTCTCTGAGCTTTTTGATTGCCTTACCTACTACCGGCAGGTCACTGTCACTGCCCATAACGATTGCTACTTTTTTCATAACCGTGCACCTCATAATTCAAAAGATTAAGGCTGTCGCACTTGTTTAAGAGCAACAGCCGTTTTTTATTTATTGCAGAATTCGACAATGCGGCAAGGTACAATGTTGTGTCCGGTGAAGAAAATAAACATAGTTGCCACATCCTTCGCTTTAAGATAAATCTATTTTAATTTATTTGTCGACGGATTTCAAGCATAAAATCATATATTTTATAATTTGTACATATATATGTATATATTACCGATAAACTACTGCATTTTGGTGATTATAACGATTTGCATCGGAGGAGAGCTTTTGAAAAAAATTGCTGTTATCTTTTATTTTTTGTCTTTGCTTATGCTGTGTTCGTGCGTGCGTACGGGTCAGGAAGACAGTGTTGATTTTATATCTGATATGATGAAAGCCGGATATGATTTGCATATTGATGAAACCGTGAGCGGAGGAAAGCTCAAGGAAAGCTGTTTTATCAACGGTTGTAAGCTCTCGCTTTATTCAGATGCTCAAGGCAGGCTTGTTAATGTCACCGTCACTTATGCAGGCAGTGAAAGCGGCGGATTCGAGGCTCTTGCACGAGAAACTGTCAAGGCATTCTGCGGCTTTGATGATGAGCGGATAGATGCTGTTTTTAATACGCTTGCTATTTGTGAGCCTTTACCTTCGGATACAAAAGGTGTACGGAGGTGCGATACTCAGTGGTACGGATTCGGTTTTACTGCCGATAAGGCAGGGGGTACGCTTGCAGTTGTAAGCTATCGCCTTGAGCCTGCAAGTGTACCCGATGTTACTCTTAATACAACCGTACCGTTTTTATCTGAAAAATCCTCTTCTTGAGCATCCTCTGGGCGGTGCTGTCGGCGGAGTGTAGCAGACAAGAATTATGTCATCACCAATAACATCAACGTCGCACCAAGGCACACGCAGGTCGCTTTCACAGGCATAGGGTGCAAACATTCTTCCGCCTCGGCATATTACAAGATTTACTACCTGACCGTTACACGCATCTATTTCCACGTCACATACTCTGCCGAGCCTGCAACCGTCCTTTTTGTTTATTACTTCCTTTGTCCTGAGGTTAGCAATACAGTGCTGCATAAAATCGCCTCCTTTTATGTTGAAACAGCACAAAAATATATATGAAAATTTTCACGCAAAGTTGTTAGTTAATACTTTAAATTTACAATATATTGTGTTAAACTGTGCGTAACATCAAAAATCAGGAGGGTTACAGTTTGAATTTCTTGCTTGATAAGCTCCGCGTATTTTTACCGGAGATTCAGAAACTTGTATTTTCAGATTCGCTTGAGCTTACCGATTTCAAGTATCTGCCTTACGGATACAAGGGCGTAGCGGAGATGCCGCCTGCCGTTACCTGCGAATGGGTCGATTTTGGTAAATATGACCGTTGGGGAGAAGAAAAGGATGCTCACGGTTGGTTTTATAAAAAGGTTGTTATGCCCGAAAATATGAAGGGCAAAACCGTTGAATTTTACTTTGAAACAGGCGCATACGCAAGTGATGTTGAGCGTGACCCGCAGTTTACCGTTTATGTCAACGGTAAGCTGATGAACGGCTGCGATTCCAACCACCGTTATACTATGCTCGAGCCTGCAGATGAGTACGAGATTTACGTCTATGCTTATACGGGTATGAATACCTGCAGACACAGCGTAGTCAGCAATATTTTTGTAGTGGACGAGCTTTACAAGAATCTCTACTATGATCTGAAGGTGCCTTACGATGTACTCCGTGTACTTCACGAAAACAGCAAGGAGTATGCAGATGCTCTTATGCATATCAATACTGCACTTAATATGATTGATATGTGCGTGCCCGGTTCCGAGCAGTGCAGAGCCACTTCGCAGAAGGCTCTTGATTATCTGCGTAGCGAATTTTACGGTAAGTACTGCGGTGAGCAGGATGTAAAGTGTATCTGTATAGGTCACACTCATATCGACGTTGCCTGGCTCTGGACTCTTGAACAGACAAGGGAGAAGGTTGTACGTTCTTTCTCAACAGTTGTCGCACTTATGAAGCAGTACCCTGAGTACAAATTTATGTCCTCGCAGGCTCAGCTATACAAATATCTCAAGGAAGAAGCTCCCGATGTTTATGAAGATGTCAAGCAGCTTGTAAAAGAGGGCCGTTGGGAAGTTGAAGGTGCAATGTGGGTTGAGGCTGACTGTAACCTCACAAGCGGTGAAAGCCTTGTACGCCAGGTGCTTTTCGGCAAACGCTTTTTCAACAAAGAGTTTGGTGTTGACAGTAAAGTTCTCTGGCTGCCCGACGTTTTCGGCTATTCTGCGGCACTTCCGCAGATTTTGCGCAAGAGCGGTGTCGATAAGTTTGTCACATCCAAAATCAGCTGGAATGAAACAAATATGATGCCTTACGATACATTTATGTGGAAGGGCATAGACTCAACCGAAATTTTTACTCACTTCCTTACAGCACAATACTGTGATAAGAACAATACCGTAAACCGTAACACTACATATAATGCAATGCTTGAGCCTGCTCTTGTAAAAGGTTCGTGGAACAGATACCAGCAGAAACATATCAATAACGAGGTTATTATAACCTTCGGTCACGGTGACGGTGGCGGCGGTCCGACTCAGGGACACCTTGAAACCCATAACAGACTCAAATACGGTGTACCGGGATTACCGCAGACTAAAATGGAGTTTGCCGGCGATTATCTTGAGCGTGTAAAGCAGCGTACCGAGAATAATCCGAAGATGCCTCACTGGGCAGGTGAGCTCTATCTCGAATTCCACAGAGGTACTTATACCTCCAACGCTTGCAACAAGCGTTATAACAGAAAGAGCGAAATTCTCTATCAGAATATCGAGCTTTTCAGCGAAATCAACCGTCTTTACAACAAGAAGGTATATCCGCAGGAGAAAATTAACGAGGGTTGGGAGTGCATACTTCTCAATCAGTTCCACGATATTATTCCAGGTTCTTCTATCTACCAGGTTTATGAGGAGAGCACAAAACAGTATGAGGCAATCGGCAAGGCAGGCAGAGAAATGCTCGGCTCTGCACAGGCTGATATTGCCGCAAATATCGCTACCGATGGCGGTATAGCCGTATTCAATCCGCTTTCATTTACAAACAGCGGTGTTGTCGATGTTGACGGCGAAAAGATTTATGTAACCGATATCCCTGCAAAGGGCTGGAAGGTTGTAAAGGGTAACGAGAGCAGCGGTGAAGTTGCTGTCAGCGATAAGAAGCTTGAAAATGCTTACTTCATTGTTGAGTTTGCCGATGATTACACAATCAGCTGTATTTACGATAAGCGTGTCGGCAGAGAGGTGCTCAAAGCAGGCGAGCGTGCAAACGTTATCGAAGCTTATGAGGACTTCCCGAGAGAGTACGATGCATGGGAAATCTCCGTATACTATAAAGAGAAGAAGTACGAAATCAACGACGTCAGTGCTGTTGAAATGCTCGACGAAGGCGTACGCAAGGGCTTTAAGATTACAAGAAAGTTCTACGATTCCGTAATTGAGCAGAAGGTATGGCTCTATGCCGATATCGATAAGATTGACTTTGATACAACCGCATAGTGGTATCAGGAGCATATCCTTGTCAAGGCAGCATTCCCCGTTGATATCAACGCCGATAAGGCTACATACGAAATTCAGTTTGGCAGTGTTGAGCGTCCGACTCATACCAACACAAGCTGGGATGCCGCAAAGTTTGAGGTCTGTGCACACAAGTTTGCTGACCTTTCAGAGTGCGACTACGGCGTAAGTATCCTCAACGACTGTAAGTACGGCCACGATATTCACGACGGTGTAATCAAACTCACACTTCTCAAGTGTGCAACTCATCCGAGTCCCAAGGCTGATAAGGGTCATCACGAGTTTATTTACTCGCTGCGTCCGCATACAGGTACATACACTCAGGCAGGTACGGTACAGCTTGCTTACGACCTCAATAACCCGATGACTGCCGTTAAGCTCGGCAAGCAGGAGGGTGCACTGCCCGAAAGCTACAGCTTTGTAAGCGTATCGGATGAAAATATCGTTATTGATACAGTTAAGAAGGCTGAGGACAGCGATGAAACAGTTGTACGTATGTACGAAAGCTGGAATAAGCGTGTAAACGGTGCAAAGCTCACATTCGGCTTTGATGTAAAATCCGCAGTGCTCTGCGACCTTATGGAAAATGAAATTGAGCCCCTTGCAGTTGAGAATAACTCCGTAACCCTCAATGTAAAACCGTTTGAAATCGTAACAGTTAAAGTAAAATAAAATGAAAGATGCTGTATCGTGATTGATACAGCATCTTTTTTATAAAATTTCTGTTGTTTGAAAAATAATGGCATTTTAAATTGTGTATTAAGTGAAAGGAGGTAGTGATGAACAGTTCATTTGGTACCGATGAATATATTGAAAAAATTGTTCTGACACACAGTAAAAGACTTCTTTCCGCTTCATATGCAATTCTGAAATCCGTGCCGAGTGCCGAGGATGCCGTGCAGGAAGCTTTCGTAAAGTTGATAACAAAAAACCCGATCTTTAATGATGATGAGCATGAAAAAGCATGGCTTTTAAGAGTAACTGTCAATATTTCGCTGAATATGCTTAAAAAGTCTAAAATTAACGGTGATCTTGTTGAAAGCGACGTTATTTATACCGATGATTCGGATTCTCTGCTTTTGGAATCTGTATTGTCATTGCCGGTGCAATACCGTACGGTAATTCATCTGTATTATTACGAAGGGTATTCGATAAAGGAAATAGCATCAATACTCAGAATTCCGTCTGCTACGGTAGGTACACGGCTTGCGAGAGGACGAAAAATGCTTAAAACAAATTTGGAAGAGGAGGGGGATTTATGGCTGTAAATGAAAAATACCGTGAGCAAATGAATAAAGTTGAGTTCAGCAGTAATTTTGAAAACGAAACTGTAAATATGCTGCATACTCAGCACAAAAGGAAAGGAAGAATTATTAATATGAAAAAATCTGTCAAAGTAGCTTTAGTTGCTGCGATAATATCTTTGTTTACTATCAGTGCGCTTGCTGTTTCGGGCTTGCTTACTCCGTCACAGTTGGCGGCATATTTTAAACAGGGAGAAGCTCAGAGTGCTTTTGATAACCAAGTTGAACAGAATGTAAGTCAGACTGTTGAAAACGGCGGTTATGTATTTGGTCTTGAGGGTGTTGCAACAGGCAAGGAGCTTGAATACTTAGGCAATAACGCTGTTGAAGCAGAAAAGAGCTATGTGGTAATTACTGCCCGTAAAGCAGATTCAAGTGAAATAACCTTTGATGACAGTATTACCTTTGTTCCGCTTTTTGAAGGATATGAGCCTTGGCGTGTAAACGGTTTGAAATTTGACGGAGCTTCGGTTCATAAGACAATACAAAACAATGTGCTTTATTATCTTTGGGAGTTCAGCGGTTTTGAGGCTTTTGCAGATAAAACTGTTTATCTGGCGGGCTTTGAAGGCATAGCACCAAATGCTGATACGTTTACTTTGAATCCTGATGGAAGTATAGCTTTCAGTGACGGATATGAAGGTGTAAAGGTTATGTTTGAGCTTGAACTTGACTCATCAAAAGCAGATCCGGTAAAAGCAGAGCAGTTAATTAGTTCCTTAGGCTAAAAAGTTAAGCCGTATTGCAATAGCGCAATACGGCTTAACTTCATTTTATCTCTTGTTCAAAATTGTTTAAAAAAGAGATATTTACTTTGATTTTGTCAAAACCTCCTTTTGAAAGGAGGTGGCACGGCGTATGCCGTGACGGAGGATTGCAAATTCATATGTTAACGTATTTGTAATAGCAACCCTCAGTCACTTCGTGACAGCTCCCTTCAAAGGGAGCTATTGACAAACAAATTTACAGCGATATAAAAACGGTGTCATCCTGAACGAAGGATCTTAATTACCGTTAATGATTAAAGACAAAATCATAATTATTGCAGTGAGATCAAATACACCCCAGAGTCCTTTGCAGATATTAATCCGTTTTATTTGTGCTTTGCGTTGTTCTTTGAGTGCTTCGATATCTTCTTTGTCTATCACTCGGGTTATATAAATTTTGTATTCTGTCGAAACTGTGAGTGCGTATATTTCGCACACAAACCCGTTGCCGGTGTTGAATCTGTGGCGTGACTGAATGAACTTTGCATCGTTCCATTTCTCACGCTTCATATGTCTGTGATAATTTCTGGTGAGAATTGCAACGTTTGTGTGCTTTTTAGGCTCAACCGCATTGAAAAACACAATACACCCGAACAGTATCTTTGTGACTGCAAAACCACGCTGATACTGTTTGTTAAGGTATTCGGTGAATTTTTCAATCCTGTATAACGCAAAAGGGTATAGGGTAAACATAGTATTGCTCCTTACCTTTTGAAACTGTCATTCTGAGCGACAGCGAAGAATCTTATAATTGCGAATTGCGCATTACGAATTGCGAATTGAATAAACCTTCACAACTTCACTCTCAAGATTTTTCCACGCAAATACGCCGTTTTCGAGTATCATATACCCGTGGTGGCTGTTTTCTTTCGGGATTGATACCGAGCCGGGGTTGATGTAAGTGTAATCCTCGTGTTCGTTGCAGGCAGGTACATGTGTATGACCGTGAAGGAGTATGTCGCCTTTGGCAAGAGGCGGCAGTTTGCTCTCATTATATACGTGTCCGTGGGTTGCGTAAACGGTAGTTTTGCCGTCAAAAATCACAGCATAATCGGCAAGCACGGGGAATGCGAGCACCATCTGGTCAACCTCTGTGTCGCAGTTGCCGCGCACGCAGAGAATTTCGTCTTTGAGTGCGTTGAGCAGCTCGATTACAGCCTTGGGTGCATAACCTTCGGGTAAATCATTTCTCGGTCCGTGGTAAAGTATATCGCCGAGGAGAAGCATTTTGTCTGCTTCTTCTCTTTTGTAAGCACCTATGAGCTTGCGGCAGTAAAATTCAGAGCCGTGTATGTCGGACGCAATAAATAATTTCATTCTTTTACCTCTCAATACATTTTTTCATAAACATTACGACTGTGTTCATCATTGCGGGGTCTTCTCTGGTAATAAGTTCATAGTCGATATTGTAGCAGGCGTTGATTTCTTCTTCGCTTGCGTTTTTGTTTTTCTTGGTTGCGTTAATTTTTGCAAAGGTTTCATTCATATAAATTTCAGAGTCAATCGTCTGGTAAACGTTATGGTATCGTGAATCGAAAATAACACTTCTTACGTGCGGCAAATCCTTTGCGTTTTCTGCGGCAGAAACGGCAGGTGGTACAATGTGGTCTTCTTTACCGTGAAGCAGAAGCACCGGCGTAGGCTCAGCTTTTGCAAGTGCCTGCGATGAATGCACCATAGCACGTTTGCCTTCAAGGATTCTGAATGCGAGCTTGAATACAGGCATTAAGAATGAGAGCTTTTCACCCATAGCCGCACCGATTACCTGATATCCGCTGTCCGGTGCACCGAATGTAACGGCACCGTCAACCTTTATGTCTTTGTTTCCGAGTGCCTGACAGACAGAGTAGCCGCCCCACGAGTGACCTGCAAGAAGTATTTTCATATTGCCGAGTGACTTGTGTGAGCGTGCAAATTTTATTGCGGATATAAGGTCACTCGGACCTTGGCAGAAGCTGCCGAGTTTGTCGCCGTCTGAAGCACAGGTACCGGTGTTGTCATAAGCAAGCACTGCAAATCCGTTTTGTGCAAAGGTGTTTATTTCGGTCATATAATTTTTGTGTCCGCCGCCCATACCGTGTGAAAAAATAACAAGTGCTTCGGGGTTCTGTAAACCTGCTTTTGCATATATTGCACCGCGTAGGGTGTCACCTTTATCGTTTTCAAATTTTACCGGAGCAGCTTTTAGTCCCTCAAAATCCTCGTGCGTGAAAATCTTGAGCCTTTCGTCACCGTCGCAGCGTTTGCCGAATACAGCGTTGTAGGCAAAATACGCAATTACAGCTGTTGCTCCGCCAATAAGAATAAGCAGACCGATTATAACAGCGAGAATAATGAAAAATGTTTTCATAAGCTTTCCCTCTTTAATAAAATATTAAATATAATTATAGCATATATTTTTTAGCTTCTCAATATTATTGACAAAATGTTTTGAGGGGTCTAAAATTATAATGTTATTCATTTTATCAAGAGGCGACAAGGCAAAATGAAAAAGTACAAACCCTATGCAAAAAAATACTGGTACAGCTTTCTGCTCGGTCCGTTTTTTATGGTGCTCGAGGCGTGCGGAGAGTTTATATTGCCGTACATAAATGCCAATATTATTGACGTTGGTGCGGCTAACGGTGACGTACCTTATATTATCAAAAACGGCGTGTTTATGGCATTGATTGCTGTTTTTATGATGATTACGGGCGTGCTCGGTGCAAATTTTGCAGTGCGCGGCTCAGTGCGTCTCGGTGCAGGCGTCAGAGCCGATGTTTTCAGGCAGATTCAAAAGTTTTCATTTAATAATATTGATGAGTTTACTACAGGTTCACTTATTACACGTATTACAAACGATATAACTCAGGTGCAGAATTTTGCTCAGACTCTGCTTCGCGGTATGTTCAGAAGTCCGGTAATGCTTATCGGTGCACTTATAATGTCGTTTGCGCTCAATGCTAAGCTTGCACTTGTAATTTTTATAGTAATGCCTGTGCTTGCCGTAACTATATTCGCTATTATCAGAGTAGCTTCGCCCAGATATACCGCAATGCAAAAGGCTCTTGATACACTCAACAATAACGTTGGTGAAACAGTAATCAATCAGCGTGTTATCAAATCGTTTGTGCGTGAAGAATTTGAAAAAATCAAGTTTGCGGCAGTCAACTCCGACCTTGTAGAGAAGAGCACTTCCGCACTCAAGGTTATGCTTTTTATGCAGCCTGTGTCAGCTTTTGCAGTAAATGCCGCAACCCTCGGCGTTGTCTGGGTTGCAGGTAAGCAGATTATGGTAGGCGATATGGAGCTCGGTTCACTTACAGCTTTTATTACATATCTTTCTCAGGTGCTTACAGCACTCAATTTCCTTGCAAATATCATACTTCAAGGTACAAGAGCTGCAGCAAGTGACCGACGTATTTCTGAGGTGCTTAACGCTGAAATCGACCTTGCTGATGACAAATCAAATGAAAAAGAAAAGACGGTAAACAGCGGCAGCGTTGAGTTTAAAAATGTTTCTTTCCGCTACTTTAAGAATAATGAAGAAAAGGTTCTCAACAATATAAATCTCACTATTAATTCGGGAGAAATTATAGGTGTTGTAGGCTCTACTGGCAGTGGTAAATCAACGCTTGTCTCGCTTATTCCGAGGCTTTATGATGCCGATGAAGGTGCTGTGTTGGTAGACGGTACAGATGTGCGTGATTATTCTCTCAAAAACCTTCGCAGTGCCGTTGCAGTAGTACTTCAGAAAAATACACTTTTCTCGGGCACTGTTGCTGAAAATTTACGTTGGGGTAATGAAAATGCAACGGATGAAGAGTTGTACCACGCCGCCAAAGTTGCCCAGGCGGACGGATTTATACGCTCTTTCCCCGATGGTTACGATACCTTCCTCGGCAGAGGCGGTGCCAATCTTTCGGGCGGACAGAAGCAGCGACTGTGTATTGCAAGAGCATTGCTCAAAAGCCCGAAAATTGTTATCCTTGACGATTCGACAAGTGCCGTCGATACAGCAACCGATGCTTCAATCCGTAAGGCATTCCGTGAGGAATTGACGGGTGTGACAAAAATTATAATTGCTCAGCGTATCAACTCCGTTATCGATGCCGATAAAATAATCGTGCTCGATGAGGGCAGGGTAGTGGGCTGCGGCACTCATAAAACCCTTCTTGCCGAGTGTAAGGAATACGGCGAAATCTACTATTCGCAGAAGGATAAGGAGGATGAGTGCAATGGATAAAATCAAAGCTCAGAGCCTTATCAACCGCTATTCTTCTTCAACGTCTGCAAAATCGGGCGGAAAAGAAATGGATGTTGCAGGCAGAGGTAACAGAGAGAGTGCAATGCGTGCAGGCGGTAAGCCTAAGAATCTGCGTAAGACAGTATCGCGTTTGCTGAAATTCCTTTCAAAGCAGAGGTTTCTGCTTGCAGTAGCACTTTTCTGCTCGGTTGTGCAAACGGTGGCTTCGCTTGTTGCGTCTTATCTGCTTCGCCCGATAATGAATAAATTTCTTTATTACGATGCTGCACAGCCTGATATAACTGACAGACTGACAGGGCTTGCAAAGGGTGTTGCAGTTATGGCCGCGGTCTATGCTGTTGCGGTGCTTACTCAGTGGCTTCAGCAAAGACTTATGCTGTCGGTTTCACAGCGTACGCTCAAATTAATGCGAAATGAGCTGTATTCCAAGCTTCAGACTTTACCTGTGCGTTACTTTGATACTCACCCGGCAGGCGATGTTATGAGCCGATTTACAAACGATATTGATACTGTCGGCGAAATGCTCAACACAACGCTTATTCAGATTGTTTCGGGTGCGATTACCATTGTAGGCATAATTTTCCTGATGTTTTATACAAACCCGATTCTTGGTGCAATTACGGTTGTTATGACTCCGCTTCTTACACTTGCAAGTAAGAGGATTATTAAGTCCAGCCGTGGTGCATTTGTCCGCCAGCAAAAAACTCTCGGTATGCTCAACGGCTATGCGGAAGAGATGATATCGGGCCAGAAGGTTGTCAAGGTTTTTGAGCATGAGGATACAGCTGTTGAGGAATTTGAATATCTCAACAGTGAACTTTGTGAGGCACAGATAAAGGCACAGTTTAACGCAGGTATTATGGGCCCCGTTACTCATCAGTTATGTAACGTGTGCTACGGTATAACTGCTTGTATCGGTGCTCTGCTTGTTGTTTATAAAGGCTTTGATATAGGCGGTCTTGCAGTGTCGCTCAACTATACCCGAAGCTTTAACCGACCGATAAATGAGATTTCGATGCAGATGAATACAGTCTTTTCTGCTCTGGCAGGTGCAGAGCGTGTGTTTGAGGCGCTTGATGAAGAGCCCGAAAAGCAGACCTGCGAGCTTGCGGATATCAGCAAAATCAAAGGTCACGTCGAGCTCAAAAACGTCAGTTTCGGCTATGTGCCTGAGGTTACGGTGCTTCACGATATTTCTCTTTACGCAAAGCCCGGTCAGAAGATTGCTTTTGTAGGTTCAACCGGTGCAGGTAAGACTACTGTTACAAATCTTCTCTCACGCTTTTACGATATCAAGGACGGTACGATTACGATTGACGGTGTGCCGATTGAGCAGATTGACCGTAAACTTCTTCGCAGTAATATTGCTATGGTTTTGCAGGATACGCACCTGTTTACAGGTACGGTGCGTGAAAATATACGCTACGGCAGGCTTGATGCAACGGACGAAGAGGTTATAGAGGCGGCAAAAATTTCCTCTGCTCATTCATTTATAATGCACCTGCAAAACGGCTACGATACAGTGCTTGAGGGCGACGGTGCAAACCTTTCTCAGGGTCAGCGACAGCTGCTGAATATAGCACGTGCGGCAATTAGCCGTGCACCTATTCTTATCCTCGACGAAGCTACAAGCTCGGTTGATACCCGTACAGAGCGGCATATAGACGAGGGTATGGACGCAATTATGGAGAACCGCACAACCTTTGTAATTGCCCACAGACTCTCTACCGTGCGTACGGCAAACGCAATTATGGTGCTTGAGCACGGCAGAATCGTCGAGCGCGGCACACACGAAGAGCTTCTTGCAATGGGCGGCAGATACGCCGACCTTTATCACGAAATAGCACAGTTGGATTAATTATATAGACAGGTGATAAAATGGCAGAAGAAAATGCTTTACCTAAAAGAAAACGGTTGCGATTACAAAATTATGATTACAGTACACCGGGCGCATATTTTTTAACAATATGTACGTATAACAGAAAATGCACGTTGTCCCATGTTGTAGGGGCGATTCACGAATCGCCCGAAACAAAATTAACGCAATACGGAGAAATAGTTGATAGTATTATCAACAGTATTCCAACCCGTTTTAAAGCAACGGTGGATTCTTATGTTATTATGCCTAACCATATTCATTTGATAATTATAATTACAGATGATGAAGAATTGCGGGCGATTCGTGAATCGCCCCTACACGGCAGGTCTGTAATGTCAAAACTAATAGGATACATAAAAATGAATGCATCAAAAAAGATACATAAAGAATACGGCTTTGTAAACATCTGGCAACGCGGATATCACGACCATATTATCCGTGATGACAGTGATTATGAGAAAATAGCTCAGTATATTTCAGAGAATCCGCTGAAATGGCAATTAGATTGCTTCTACACAAAAGAATGAGAAACAAACAACCTGCTTCGATTAATTTTGAAGCAGGTTGTTTGTTTTTATATTATTTGAAAATATCAAAAAAGCTGAATGTTGTCTTTTTATATACTTTGTTGTATGCGGCTTTCTTTGGATTTTTCACCCAGCCGGCACCTTTCTTTCCGTATCCGGGAATCAATGCTTTTTTTACTTTACGTTTTGCCTTGCCTGTGGTTCTCGCTTTTATAGAACGCTTGAGCGAAGGCTTTCTCATTCCGAATTTCATTTGTAATCACCTTGATTATTTGAATTTATGGATGGCAAATGCCACAAGGTTCATAACCTCTATTTAATAATGTTTGCCTATTGCCTTTAAATGTTCCTTTGTTTTCGGGTGCTATTTTTTTTACCGAACTACAGGTAGGGTAGTGGAATTTCATGGTGTTATTGTTTAAAACAAAGTTAGTTTCTGTGTTTTGAGTTGCAGGTGCCTTTGTCGTTGTCGGCTTTGCTGTCGTGGTCTCTTTTTTAGTTGTTGTGGGCTTTGCTGTTGTTGCAGGTTTCGTCGTTGTAGGTTGGTTTGTAGTTTCCTGCTCAGTTGTGCTTTCTGTTACAGTTTCGGTTGTTGTTGGCGATGTTGTGCTTGTAACAGGCTTCGTTTCGGATATAGGCTTTTTAGTCGCAGGTTCGGTTACATCTTCTGCATCTGAATTTTCAATGGTTGTGGTTTCGCTTTCGGTTGCGGATGTTTCGTCTGCAGGGGAGAAAATAGCAATACCAAGTATCAGTGTCCAGAAGCCGAGAACTACGCTTAATATGATTTTGATAACCGATTTCCACTGTTTTTTACTAATCCACATCAGTGCTATTCCGAGCGGAGGAATAAAAATCAGAGCAATTATTATAAACCATGTCTTTTTCCAGAACGGAGTTTTTTCCATTACAATGCACATCCTTTGAAGTTGTTATTAAGTGAATTTATTATAATTTGATATCAAATTGATGTCAATACTAATTCATATAAAATAACTTCAAAATGGTAGTATTTTGATGTCAATTACTATGAAAGGGTGTAATGTAAATGGCAGGTAATTACTATCCTCCTTTTTCTTTGAGAGTTTCTGAAGAGTTGCTTGAGAAAATTAAATATATTGCTTCAAAAAACAAACGCTCTGCAAACAAAGAGATTGAGTTTGTGCTCGAGCAGTATGTTGAAAATTATGAAAAATCATGCGGTGAAATAGAAACAGAACAATAAAAGAAGCGTGGTATCGGCCTGATACCACGCTTTTAACTTTTATGTATTACAGCAGGTCGTCAAACAGCTTGATGTTTGATGCCTGGGGCTTAAGCTCGCCCTTTTCGCATTTCTTGACGATTTCAACGATTCTGTCGTTAATCGGTGTGGGGACGTTTGTTTTTCTGCCCCATTCGCAGACAACGCCGTTGATTGCGTCAATTTCGCAAGCCTTGCCTTTTTTGATGTCCTGAAGCATTGAAGGCTCAATGTCGCGGTGCTTCTTCATAGCAATCGGTACAAGGAAAGTTGCAAAAGCACGCTTGATTGCATTTTTGTAGTAGAAGAGGGCGGTGATGTTCTTGCCCTGTACGGGAGCAAACTCGGCACCTGTTGCGTGGCCGACGTCAATACACTCTTTCATACATCTTACGGCAACCTTTGCCGCATCCTTGTTTTCGGATACGTCGCCGAATACACCACCGACAACTGTGCCGAGACCCGAAAATGTAGCGTTAATAAGAAGCTTTGACCAGCGTGCACCGATGAGGTTATCTTCCTCGTGTACGGGACACATAAGTTCAAGCAGGTCTTTTACCATTCTGAACTGTTCGTCGGAAATACCGTCCATTTTGCCCATATGGAAAGAAAGGCTGTCGGGCTCGCTTGTGAGTGTGCATACACCGGGCTCACCGAGTGCGGCACCCCATTCAACTGTACAGCCCATTGTGCGGTTTGCACCGACAATTTCAGCTATTCCGGGTTCGGGCAGACCGTTCTGCAGGGTAACGATAACGCCTTTATCTGTAAGGTGATCCTTGAGCTTTGTAACAACTTCTTTGTTGAAAAGCTGTTTTGTCATAAGCAGTATAACGTCGTACTGACCTTCCATCTCGTCAGGTGTGAGAGCCTTGACGGGTACGTTCATATCAACAGTGCCCTTAATTGTAGCACCCTTTGTATTAAGTGCCTCAACGTGAGCCTTGTTGCGGTTGATAAGGTCGATTTCACCGCCGTTTTTTGTAATGTAAGCACCGAGCACGGTACCGAGTGAACCTGCACCGTAAATTGCATATCTGCCCATAATTAACACCTCTGCATTTTATTTGAATTTATTATAGCATATATTATTATTCGATTTCAAGCTCTGCGTAGTTGTGAATATATATATCCGATATTTCTTCGAGCTCTGCTGTATTTTCTTCGGTTGCGTCGTAAATACCTACAAGGTTATATCCGTTTGCCTTGGCTGTTTTGGCAGCATAAAGTGCATCCTCAAACACCCAGGTGGTTTCCTTGTCTGTGCCAAGCTCCTCGAGTACGGTATCATACACCTTGGGCTGAGTTTTTGCGGCACCTACGGTATAGGTTGAGCGTATTGTCGAAAAATAGCCGAGCATTCCGTATTTTTCAAGCACTGACTTAAGTGCATATTCAGCCGTTGCCGTTGCGATACCGATTTTTACTCCTTTTGCTTTCAGCTTTTCGAGAAATTCAATAATATCGTTTTTAGGGCAGGCATCGGCAAGATATCTGCTCCTAATATAGTCGAAAAACAGTGTAAAAAGGTCATCTCCGTTTTCGGTAATACCGAATTTCTCTTGTGAATATTTGAGCGATTCGATAAGAGAAAGACCGTCAAACGCTTTTTTATCTTCATCGGTGAGCGTGATACCGAGATGCTCAAGGAATGTGAAACGAACACCTCTCCATATATGCATTGAGCTGAAAAGCGTACCATCAAAGTCAAAAATTGCACCTGTTATATTCATATAAGGATTCTCCTGTGTTTAAATGCAGTAAATATTTGTATCCCAAAAAGAAATATGCGGATGGTGGCGAAGGTATATTTTGTATTCGGGATTGATGCTGTTTACTTGGTTTACAAGTGCAAAAATATCTTCGCTTCTGTGGTATGCCGCAATACATAGCTTCGGCTTGGTTTTCAGTGCTTTATTTGCACCGTCAAGCATCTCGCTTTCAGCACCCTCAATATCGGTGTTAATGTATGTAAACTTGCCGAATTTATCAAATAAACTGTCAACACATACTGCTGTTATTTCTTCGCCGTCAGCTTTTGCAGAGGCACCGCGACCCTTGTTGCCGTCAAATTTAAGCGTGCAGTCACAAGACCATACGGCGCTGTTTATTGCAGTGAAGTTTTCTGTACTTTCGCAGTTTGTCTGCAGCTTTTTAAATGTCCTTTTATCCGGCTCAACAGCAACGATTTTGCTGTATGATTTTGCATAGTTTAAGAATTCTTCAACTGTATCACCGCGGTAAGCACCGAGGTCAAGAAAACTCTCGCTTTTGCCTAAATCAAGTATCGAAAAAGCCTCGTTTTTATCTGTTTCACAGCTAAAACAGCAGTTTAAATCACCCGTAATCTGAAATCGGATAATACCCTCAAATACTTTTTTTGATTGCTCATCAGCCAATATACTGTAAGCACTTTTTATTTCATTAATGTTATCTTTCAGAAACTCTTTGTTGAATATATTATCACCGTAAACGGGCACCGACGGCATAATTACTCTGTGCCGTTTAGACAGCTCTTTTATGCTGTGAATTACATCCGGTAAGGGGCTTGCAAAGCAGAGCGCCACAACAAAATTACCGAGTTCGTTTTCTGCCTGTGAAACAGATTTCACTTCAAATCCACGGAACGTGCGTTTTCTTACAAATCCGTCGCTTGCAACCACGGCAGATACTTTAATACCGAGCTTTTCGAATTCATCAAATACTTTGTCAGCACCGTTGCCTGTGCCGTAAACAGCAATCGGCAGGGTGGTGCTCTGCAGAAATTCCCAGCTTGATTTAAGTTTTAAAAGTTCTTCAATCATATTTTCCTAAATACCAACCTATTACTCCGTCTTTTTTTACAATACATCCTTTTGTGGTTTCGGTTATCAGTGAGAGCTTATCACCCGATTTTACAGGAAGCAAGTAATCGGTATAATCGTAACATTCGTTTTCGTTTCTTATATAGCGGTTAGGAATGTCGAATTTATGTCCGCTCTGCATATGCTCAATGTATGAAAACTCATCGCCTTTATTTATAATGCGTATTTCTCTGTTAAGCCATGATATATAGATCGACTCGTTGCTTTCTTCTTGGTTTTCAAGGGCAGTTACGGTAGCGATATCGTCATGGCTGATGTAAGTTATATCATCAACAGAGCAGTTTATATCGGGAATAATAAGCAAATTTAACTGACCTTCTTTTTTTACACCGCACCCACCGTCTATAGATATAATTTTTTTATTACGGTCAATTATCGGATTCATTTGCTGTATAGAGTTACTGTACAGTACAACAGGCCAATGACCCGCTATAACAAACTTATCAAAGGTATGTGGAGTATTAGTCATAAAAGCATCAAATTTAGTAAGCTCCAAAACGCCTTTGTTGATGTTACCTTCAATATCTTTTTCTCTTAATCCGCCGTGTACAAAAACATAATTCTGAGTTTCTATAATCGTAGGAAGGCTTGCCAAAAAACTGAATTCACTTTCTAAACGCTCTATAACAGCTTCTTTAGCTGAAAGTATATCTTCGGGGGAGTTTATTGAGTAGCCGCATTCATTGGCAAGCTCTTCATAAAAGCTTGTGCCTGCCCACTCTCTCAAAGATAAAATGTAATTATAAAATCCGCTTACGTTTTCTTCAGATAATCCGTATATCAGTTTTATTCTGTATGCATCTACATTACCTATCAGAGGTATTACATTACCTTTTTTACAAAGTTCCATAACGTAGCGAAGCGTTTTTAAATTTTCAGGTCCCTTTTCGATTATGTCACCGACAATAAACAGAATGTCGTTATCGGAAAAGGAGGCTTTAGTCAGAACATTCTTGAAATATTTAAGATTTCCGTGAATATCACTTGTTACAAGTATCCTTTTACCCGATTCTACGGTCATCTCTTTAATCTTTGTGGTTAAATTAATCATTGTCTGACATTCACCTCTGTTGTATAGAGCAACTTTGTTTTTGAGATTTATGCGGTTGGTTACCGCAGGAGGGAGACCTTGTGTGGTCTGCCGTTGTTAAGAAATATCATTTTACGGAGTAGTGTAGGGAACAGTCTTGACTGCTCCGAATACTTGACTGAACGGTAGAGACCGTTCCCTACATTTCTTTCTAATATAACATATAAAAAGCTGCTTGACAACTTTGTCTACGACAAATATAAATGAAAATTCATAAATTTGATATTCAATCATATTGCATAATCAGCAAATAAATACTATAATATTTCTGTAATCGTAAATACCGACAAAATACTTAATCTCTGCAAATTTACGTTATGACAAAAGAAAAAAGCAAAGGCTTGTTTGTTATAATCAAAGGAGTGAAAAGTATGAGAAAAAAGATTGCGATCCCTATTATTGACACTGACGAAACGGTTAAAATCGAAAACGTTACAAAATGTTACGGTAAAGGATTTGCGAACAGTGTTACAGCGGTTGACAAAGTTTCTCTGACAATTAAAAAAGGTGAATTTGCAGCAATTGTCGGTACAAGCGGCTCAGGAAAATCTACGCTTATGCATATGATAGGCGGTGTTGAAAAGCCGACTTCGGGTAAAATTTACATATGCGGTCACGATATTTACGAAATGGATGATAATACTTTATCTGCTTTCAGGTGCAGAGAGATAGGTATGGTTTATCAATTCTTCAATCTGATTCCCGTTCTTAACCTTGAGGAAAATATTGCTTTTCCTCAGATTGCAGCAGGTAAGAAACCCGATTTTAAAAAAGCGGCACAAATTCTTGAGAAGCTCAATCTCGGGACAAAAGGAGATATGTATCCGAGTACGCTTTCGGGTGGTATGCAACAGCGTGTAGCGATAGGCAGAGCGATTGCAAACGAGCCTTCGCTGATACTTGCAGATGAGCCAACGGGTAACCTCGATTCCAAAAACAGCAAGGAGGTTATAGATCTTCTCGAAAATCTCTGTAAGACAATGAACAGAACGCTTATTATTGTCACACACGATGAGAGAATAGCTGAGCGTGCAGATAGAATTATACGTATTGAAGACGGCAAAATTGTATCTGACACGAGAAAAGAAACGGCGGTGTGATATGAACGGAATCAGAACAATTTCAAAGAAAAGGATTCTTTCCAACAAATCTCAATCACTGCTTATTATTATCACTGTTGTTCTTGCTATCGCTACCCTTACTTCCGCACTGTCGCTGAGCTTCAGCTTTATGCGCTTTTATATCAATGATGCACCGCGGCTTCTCAATATGACGTCACAAGAGATAAAAGAGCTTGGGAAGCATAACGCAGGGGAAATGCTGGAGTATATGGATAAGTATCTGGAGTATTTTCGGGCAGGCGGCGAATCGTTACCTCCTGCTGCTCATAATTCCGAGGCGGTATTTTCACCTCAGGCATCGGTTGCAAATTTGCCTGTTACAGTTGGTGCTCTCATTTCGGTTGTTGCTTTTTCCGTATATATTTCTCTTTCTGTAATCTTCTCCGTAAACAAGAGGTCGAGACGTAGCTTTTTAGCTACACTGATGATTTCAGGTGCATCCAATAAAATGATAAAGGTCTGTGCTTTTTATGATGCGGTACATTTTTGTGCGGCAGCACTTTTGCCTGGAGTTGTACTGGGCGTTGCAGAAACATATATTACAAAAGCGGCAGCGAATAAAGTTTTTGCCGTGCTTGGGGAAAGATACAGCGGAATAGGCGATATGCCGGTCAATATCAGCTTTTCATTTCTGTCCTGCATAGTGGCGGTATTGTTTGTGTTTGCCGTAGTATGTATGCTTTCAATGTCGGCTGCAAGAAAGCTGTCTGTCAAAAATGCTGCAACCGAAGTAAAGCAAAAAATTGTAACTGAAATTGGATTGTGTGCATTTACCGAGCAACCTAAAAAATATTTATTTCCGGGCGTTGAGTATTACATATCTTTCAGAAGCTTTACAAATAATGTCGGTAAATATCTGCGGATAATAACAATGAGCATAATGTATGTTCTGATGATGGGAATATCTTTTATGGTTTTCAGTGCAATCAGGAATTACAATGACTATCTGGCGGTCAATCAGGCTGATGCACTTGTCGGGTTCAGCTATGCATTTCAGATTTATTTTTGTGCTTCATCGGTTGTTATGGCTGTTATAACCGCTTTCAGTACCTTTAATGCACTTTCAGCAAATGTAAATTCAAATATCGGTGTGTTTGCAATTATGCGTTCGGCAGGTTCTCCGATAAAATCAATATTAAGATGTGTGCGTTTGGAAGGCGGTTTGTGTAATATTATCGGCTCTTTCCTGAGTGTTTTTTCTGTTGCGCACTTCTATAGTGAGGTTACTGAAATTTACAGAGAAGAGCTTGCAGTATCGCTTGGGGAACCGGAAATTCCGATTATTATTGGTGCTACTTTTTGCTTAATATTTGCATTGTCTGTAGCAGTGAGTATAATTGTTGCAGTAAGAAAAATGAAAAAACTTGATATTGTTGTAGTGCTTAAAGAGTTGCTTTATTAAAAAAATTATCCTAAACAGGAGGCTGTAAAAAGACGATTTTCTCTTTGGTTTACGCGATGTTTGTTGCGGTATTCTCGACTATAGGTGCGTATATGCCTGCTTATTTCAATATTTCGGTTGAGCCTGCAGTATTTGACTGCGGCGGTGAAATTCCTGTTGTTTACGTAAGAGGTAACCACGAAACACGCGGCGAGTTCGGTGCCCAGGCGATTAAATATCTGCCGAGTGAAACCGGCGAATACTATTTCACCTTCGATTTCGGTTCGCTTTCCGCAGTGGTTATTGATTCGGGCGAAGATAAAGAAGATGACCACAAGGAACACAGCGGCCTTGTCGATTTTGCAACCTACCGTGAGCAGGAATATAATTGGCTTTGTTCACTTGACGCAAGCAAATTTGAGGGTGCAAAGTATAAGCTTGCTATCAGCCACGATCCGACTCTTACAGATCATTTCGGTAAGGATTGGACCTCTCCGCTCAATACTTTAGGTGTTGACCTCGTCGTAGGCGGTCATCATCATCAGTCCAAGTTTATTGAGAAAACAGTCCCCGTGTTTATCGACGGAGGTAAGCTGGGTGATAAGGTCTGGGCGGCATCAATGCTTACTCTTAAAGATGGTACAATCAATATGTATACAGTAGATAACAACGGAAATGTCCTTATTGATAAAGAAATAACTGCATAAAAATATTGCATTGTTTTTGATAAAGTAATATACTGAAATTAATCTATCTGCAAATTGGAGGTTACACAATGTTTATCTGGAAAATAATCAAGTCCGTACTTTATCCCGGTTGGGCGCTTTTCAGTGCTTTCATAATTATGCTTTCGGGCGTTATCAACGGCGGCGAAATTACCTGTTCACCCAATGCCGAGCTTGTTAAGACCGACAAATTTACGCTCGACAGAGCGCTTCTTATGAGTCAGGGTATCACAACAGACGGTGAATATTTTTATACCGCAGGCTCAATTTCAGCTCTTGACCTTGTCGGTATGGCTAAATGGACTGTTGAAGGATTTGAGCGTGTTGCTTACACTCATTTTGCTATTCCGAAGGAAATCAAAGAGAAGTACAACAGCGACCATATAGGCGGCATCAGTTACTATGACGGCAAGATTTATGCCGCAACGGAGGATGAAAGCGACACATATAACCTCATCCTTATCTACGATGCCGAAACTCTTGAGTTTACGGGCGAATACTACGACCTCGGTACGGAGTACCTTGATGACGGTATTCCTTACTGTGCAGTTGATGCTGATAACGGTTATCTTTACACTTCACCTTTCCACGAAACAGACTGCATACTTGCATATAACCTTGAAGATATGTCATTCTCTCATAAGATTATGCTCTCCGAGCCTGTTGACAGAATTCAGGGTGCAGAGTATTATGACGGACTTCTCTATATGTCATACGATGTTTCAGGCTCTGCAACTGAAATTATACAGACTGTTGATGTCAAGACGGGCGAGGTTAAAAATCTGTTTGAAAGAACAGTAAGCGGTCGTGACCACGAGGCAGAGGGCCTGACGGTTTACCCGATGGCAGACGGCTCGTTTATCCATGTAGCGGATTACGATAAGCTCATCTCCGTCAATATAAGACATTACTCACTCGAAAAATAAATCTTAACAAAAGATAATGAAAAAGCTGACTCCGTTTTTGAAGCGAAGTCAGCTTTGTTATTTTTATTCCGGATTCATTGAGTAATGCATTCTACTTTATAGCCACGTTCAGATAGTAAATCCGCCATTGCACCCTCACCGATAATATGAGCTGAGCCGACACAGATAAATACGGTTTTACCGCTTGATAGCGCGCTTTCAGCATAATCTGCCATAGTAAGGTTGCGGTCTGATATCATAGCCTGCTGATATTCTTTGTAAAGCTCTTTTTCTTCAGGTGTCATATTCTCATCTGTTTTTTCCAGATAAGCTTTAAATGCAGCTTCATCGCCATCTGCCCACAAATCCATCATCTTTTCTAAATCATCCGACGATGCCTTTTTGTCTTCGTACATTCCTACGGATATCTTTAAAAGCATAATCTGAATATCGTCGCTGAATTCTGACATCATTTTATATTGGAAATCCACAGATTCTATCTCTTCAATTTCTTTGTCTGACTTATATGCTTTATTTATCAGATGTCTGTCTATACCAAGATTAACATCGCCGTCAAATTCTTCAAGCAGTAAAGATTCTATCGTGCTGCTCCAGAAAGCAGGGCAATAATAATCCATTTCAGGTACATACGAATTGTATTCTTTTAGAATTTCAACAGCTTTATTGTAGAGCTCCTGCGGGATATGATCTTTTATTGTGCTTGAGTCGGTATAAATAAAATTAGTTATTGCCTGCATAAGAAGATTGGTGTCTTTTTCAAAAGCAACTATGTCTGCCTCAACAGCAAGGGTGTCAGCACTGTCGTAAGCATTCGTTACATAGGACGGAAGAGGGTAATAGTCTTTTCTGCCTATGTGTATTGAACCAAACAGCCAGACTGTATTGCCGTCATTGTCTGTAATACGGTACAGAAGAGGTGTTGCAGAGCTGTTTTTTTCATCATCACTGTCAGTGGTTATCTTCTCTGTTTCATCTGTTTCTAAATTACTTTTATCGCTTTGACAGGCGGTTAACATAAAACACATAACAATCGCAAGTAACCACGCTGATAATTTTTTGAATTTCATTTCAATCTTTCTCCTTGCTCAAATGAAATTATCTTCTCAGTAAAGCGTTTATAAAAACGCGGATGAGATATTTTACAGTTGTGTATACTAAATCTTGATTTCAAGGTATTCGCTTGTGTTGCCCCATACATCTTCGGCACATACCTTTACGGTAAGTTTTTTGCCGAGTGTCATAAATCCGTCAAAGGTTATGCTTTCAGCTTTGTCTGAGAAGAAATAATCGGAAAATGCCCAGTCTTCATGTACGGTTTTACCTTTGGGGTTTGTCACAGTGATTCTGTAAACAAAAACCTCGTTGTCTTCACTTACCTTTGCCTGAGGTACGGTTATGTAATGCTTTAAGCCTTTTTTCTCGTATGAGAGAGCGGCACTGTCAGCAAATATGGGTCCTGAGGATTCTTCTTTTCTTGTTTCAAACGAATATTTTGTCTTGTTTTCGTCGGCTATATTGTCGATGAGGAATTCACGCATAATCTTTCCTGCGTCAACATCAAGCACTTTTACAAGTACTCTGTTATCAGCGTCAACCTCGATAATAAGTGCCTGACTCATTCTGTCTTTTTCTTTTGGAAACTGGCCGTTTTTGCCGTCAACTGCAAGCTCGTAATAGGCGAGACCGCCGTCATTTATTGCGGTAAACTCACCCTGCCATACAGCTCTTGGGTCATTGGCAGGGAAGTGGGAGTGACCCGAAATATGTACAACCTGCGGATATTTTGAAAGTACATCGGTGAATACATCCAGACCCCAGCCGTCGGTTTCACTGCTTCCGTAAACGGTGTCAAGTACGTGTTCGTGCTGGAATACAAAAACGGGTTTATTCGGGTCTGCTTTAACTGCGGCGGCAATGTTTTCATCAAGCCATTTTACCTGGTCGTCGGTATAATGCTTAAGTGTTTTCGAGCGTGAAATGCCTATAAAATGAAATCCGCCGATTACTCTGTGAAAGTCGGTTTCCTGGCCGGTTATTCCCGTGAATACTTTAAGGCTGTTATTTAAAAACATATAGTTGTCGTGCGCTTTTGCTACTACTGCAAGTCGCTCGGTGCCGTCACGTATTTCGGTGTCTGTTACTGCGGCAAAAGCATAGAATGAGCTCGCATATCCGCTGTCCGTAATATCGCCCGAAAATACAACGGCATCAAGCTTATTGTAGTCTTCGTCAGCATCACTTATTGCGTAAACGGTTTTCATCATTGCAGAAATTCTCTGACAGCCCGTGTCACCGAGTTTTTGTATATGGGTATCGCTTGTAGCAACAAATCGCATCACAGGTACAAAATCATCCTGCCCGATTTCGGGTACGGGTGCAACGAAAGACGGTGTCAGAGTTGAAGCGAAATAAGTAAATATACTGAGGATGAAAGCAGTTATGCTTGAAAATATATTCATATGCGTGTTCCCCTTGTTCAGCTTTATTTATATTATTTTATCATACGAAAACTTTAAAAACAAGATAGTGTTATACCTGATTTTGTTTGCAAAATATCTGCCGATGTTGTATAGTACAAGTGAACACATTATTAAAGGAGATTTGTAATGAAAACACCCGAGATATTACTCAGAAAAGCAGCAGAGCTTGAAGAAAAAATGCAGCGTGTTTTTCCTGCACTTGCACCGCTTGCAAAGCAGTGCTTTCTGAATACGATAGAAACAACAACCAAACAGCTTGATGACGGCAGTTATTTTGTTATTACGGGCGATATTCCCGCTATGTGGCTTCGTGACAGTGCCGCACAGCTTAAGCCCTATATCAAATACGCACCGCAGGATGAGGATTTGAAAGAGATTCTGCGCGGTGTTATCGCAAGGCACGCTGTGTATGTCAACCTTGACCCGTACTCAAATGCTTTCAATGCAGAGCCTAATCCCGAAAAATGGAAAGATCCTTCTGATTTTGACCACGAGCTTATATGGGAGAGAAAGTATGAGGTCGATTCACTTTGTGCATCGGTTTATCTGCTGTATGAGTATTATAAGGTGACAGGTGACAGCAAGGTACTTGCACCCGAAACCGAAAAAATGCTTGAAACAATTGCGGACCACTTCATAAAAGAACAGCATCATAAAGAAAACTCAACCTACTTTTTTGACAGAAAAAACTGTCCGGAGTCCGATACTCTGCCTTTCGGCGGCTACGGCAGACCTGTTAACTTTACGGGTATGACCTGGTCAGGCTTCCGTCCGTCAGACGATGCCTGTATCTTCAATTACCTTGTGCCGTCAAATATGATGGCTGTTGTTGCAATGCGTAATGCCGCTCAGCTTGCAAAAGACTGCTTCGGTAACGAGGCTCTTGCAGAGAAATGCCTTAAGCTCGCTGCCGAAATCGATAACGGTATCAAGACTTACGGTATAGTAAATCATCCTAAATACGGCAGGATTTATGCCTATGAAACCGACGGCTTCGGCAACTACAACCTTATGGACGATGCGAATTCTCCGAGCCTTCTTGCCGCACCTTATCTCGGCTATTGCAGTAAGGACGATGAAATCTATCAGAATACAAGACGCTTCATCCTTTCAAAGGATAATCCCTATTACTTCGAGGGCAAAGTCGCCAAGGGTGTGGGCAGCCCCCATACACCCAAAGACCATATCTGGCATATCGCACTTACAATGCAGATTATAACAAGCAGTGATAAAGCAGAAATCAATGAGTGCCTTGATATGCTGAGTAAAACTCACGCAGGCACTAACTTTATGCATGAATCATTCCACGTCGATGACCCTGCAACCTTCACACGTGTATGGTTTGCCTGGGCAAATACACTTTTCGCCCAGATGCTCGAAGGGCTGGAATAAACTATATTATTAAAAAATCACTTGCAATTTTGCAAGTGATTTTTTATGTGCTTTATTCAATAACAATAACTCCGGCTTTTGTTACAACTATCTCTTCAAGGTCATTTTTTAATGTGCCGCTGTCTGTTATTTCACCCTTACAGTTTTTGACGGTAAAGCTCTTATCAGCCGCGTTTTTCACAATAACCGAATCGAATCCCGAAGCATTTACCACAACCGTTTTATCACTTTTTGCGTCAACAACATTGTTGGTATAAACCGCTGTAACCGTAGTATTATCAAGGGTTGATGATGCTTGCGAATAATCGTTTTCGGGATTTTTTGCCGTTAATTTACCGTCAAGAAGAACATCTCTGTATTCTTTCCAGAATGAGATATAAAACTTCAGCATTTCGACATGCTCTTGCGGTAAATCCTTTATAAGCATTGAAATCTGCGGTACAGCAAAAATAACGTTTGCAAACTGTAATGCGGCATTTTCTGCACTGTCCTTTTCATTCCACATCAGCATATCCGAATGTACCGCGGTCTTGCCCGAGGTCATTCTCATATTAACTATCTGACTGCGGTTGGCAAGGATATCACCTGGGCAGTCACCGACACGGAGCATATTGCCGTATTTTCGAATTGACGGACCTACATACGACTGACGGAATTCGATTAAAATGTCGCTGTTGATTGCAGTAAGCTCAGCCTTGATTTCGGACATAAGCGCATGTATTCCGTCTTCAAGTGACTGATAATCACGTCTTTCGTCGTACTCCAATGATTTGCCTTTTAAAACAAAGTTGTCAATGAAATCAAGCTTCAATCCGTCAAGCTTCCAATCGGTTACTGCTTTTTTGTAAACTCCGCAAAGGTATTCTCTTACCTTGGGGTATCTCGGATCAAGTGCCCAAAAATCTTTTTTGTTACCCGATTGGTCAAGAATATAGTCTTTGAATTCTTTATACTTCTCTGAATAAAGACCAACAAACGGCACGGAATACCAGAGGATTACCTTTTGGCCGATTTTATGTATTTCTTCAACGAGAGATGCCATATCTCCAATCTTGTTTTCGGATACGTTCCAGTCACCGCAGTAAGCGTAACCGCGGCTGTTGTTTTCAGTCTGCCAACCGTCGTCGATTATAACGGTTTCCATACCGAGCTCTTTTGAAAGACGGCATTCTTCTAAAATCTTATCCCTTTTCAAATTTTGATGAAAACTGTACCAGAGAGAATCCATAGGCATTTTTGCACTTTCGGGTACAAAAGCCGATTTGTAGCCGCATTCGCTTTCCCACCACTCAACAGTATCATAGATGCTGTCATAGAAGGGGACAGCCCTCATATCAATTCTTATTTCTGCAGAGTAACTGTCAACTGCATTTGTAGGCAGAGTAAAGAATATAGCTTCGCATATTATTTCTGCAGTTTCCTCACAGTAACCCATCGAGATTTTTGTCGGAGTGTCAACGTCAGAGAGCGAAACGCAGATTTTGTTGTTGCCGTCAAATGTGGTTATCTGCTGAATCGGCATACCCGAAGCCAGCCTTGAAATTGCTTCAACACAGCCCCAGTCGGGACGTACTGTGTGGTTGCGTGCAAAGGAGTTCCATGCACCGCAGCAATCAGTACCGTCGATTCTCCATATAACCGAAAATTGCTCAGGCACTGCGCATTTGTTTTGCACCATTTTTACGTCAACAAACAGAATACCGTTTTTGACGGTTTTGTCCAATGTAACCTTGCAGTTATCATTTTTGCAGATAATATCAAAATCAAAATTATACATAGAATCACCTCAGACAAAATGTTTTAATAATTATTCTACTATAAGCTATTTTAAATGTAAATATAATTTTGAACGATTAGGTGATAATCAGTGAATAGCGATACATTATCATTTGCCACAAGCATCGTATTGACAATTACAGAAGCATCTTGCTCAACAAGGATTTGATATTATAACGGGGAGTTTGTAAATGTTTTAATCGTATGTTTAACGAAAAAAATTTTTTCAAAATATATTGACATATATTTGCACGTGTGCTAAGCTGTGAATAGTACACGTGCAAATGTGTTTCAGAGGAGGCATTATGGCAAAGAAAGAGAAAACAAAAGATAAAATTATTCGTGTTTCAACGCGAATGTTTCTTGAGCACGGATATTCGGCAACAACTGTACAGATGGTATGCAGTGAACTTGGAATCAGCAAAGGTAATTTCACGTTTTATTTCCCTACAAAAGAATATGTGCTTGCCGAGCTTGTAAGAATGCTTTGCGAGTTTCAGGAAAAGCTGATTGACTATGAGTCGGACAGGGGAGTAGGCTCGGTTTTGTCAATATGTATTGAGCTGATGACTGTTGCATCGGCATGTGAAGAAAACGAGGTTGCAAGAGATTTCTTCGTTTCCGCATTCCAGAGCAGAATGTGTCTTGATTATCTTCGTGAAAACCACGTGAACAGAGCAAAGAAACTTCTTGCAGACTACTGCAAGGATTGGACCCACGAGCAATTTGTTGAAGCGGAGATACTTGTTCAGGGCATAGATTATGCAACGATTATTTCAAACGAAGCGTCCGTACCGCTTGATGTCAGAATATCTGCTGCATTAAATCAGATTCTCGGCATATATAATATACCCGAAGAAATCCGCAAAGAGAAAATTGAAAGAGTTCTTGCGATGGATTGCAGAGGACTCGGCAAACGTGTTCTTGCGGAATTTACCGATTTTGTCGAAAAAGAAAACGATTAAACCGAAAGGCATATAAATACATTAATAATTTGTATTCACATATAAAGGAGGAAACCCTATGAAAAAAACAAACAAACTCATAAGCATATTGCTTGTTGCGGCAATGATTTTTGCCATTGCACCGCTTTCTGCTTTTGCTGCTGAAAGTGACGGCGTGCCGACTGTTGTCGATGTTTCAAATACTGAAACAGATTATTACTATATTGAGGATAACAATTACGACCCGGACGGCTTCGTTTTTACCGGAAATAATCCCAAAATGCAAATTATTGACAGTTGCGGCGTTGATGTTACGTTCAAAGATCTTACGTTTAACCATTATTCATTATCTTTAAATATTGCCGAAAGTATAACCATAACCCTTTCCGGTGATAATGCAATAGTTCCCAGTTTAAGCTATGCAATTGAAAACTGGAATGTGGATGTTATTATCAATGCAGAAGAAAACGCATCTCTTTCGGTAACAACAAAAGGAAATTTTATTACGAATAGCGGTTGGGGCGGAGAATTAACCGTAAACGGCGGTGATATCAGTATTACGGCAACTGCGGAAGGAGAAGGTTATTCGGTCATATGCACACCTTATACTCAAAACGGTGGCAACGTTACGATTTCTGCAAAAAACAACCCTGCTTTCTCCTATGATGTTGTTCTCAATGGGGGCACTCTGACCGCTTCAAGTGATAACCAAAAAATCATAGCCAACCACGAAAGCTTAACAATAGCTCCGGGGGCAATCTTCAAGGGTAGTTCTCCTGACGGAATGCTCTATAGTGGGGGAAGTTTCATGATAGCTGAAGGCACTCCGGAAAACTCATATATATTTGCAAAAACCTCTGCTGACGGCGACTTTGTTCTCATCCGCGATGCATCGACTCTCAAAAATGAAAAATATCTGGAGCTGAAGGTTGATAGCCACAAACACAGCTTTGACAATACCGATGAGTGCATCTGCGGCGCAATAGAAGCTGATTACAGCGAATATGATACAGCTATGGACCGTTATAACAGCCTTATCAATGAATATGCCGACAGCCTTATTGAGGATACAAAGGAGTATATTCGCACACAGGTCGGGAAAATTGCTGACGAATATCTTGGAAACACAGGCATAAAAAACAACTATACCACGGATGAACAGTATATACTTGACGGTATTTCAGACGGTATAAACGAAATATGCGATACGATCGAAAAGGGTATTGAAGACGGTACATTTTTAAAGCCCGATTACACTGCGATTGAAGCAAGGATTGCAGAGTTTGAGCAGGCTCACTTAGGCGAAGAATATGCACAGCTTATTGCCGAAATCAAGGCAGACCTTGCGGCAATCAAAGAATCTAACCCTGAAACCCACGCAGATGCTGCGGACGGTATAGCGGCGATTGAAGCAAAGATTGAAAAGGCGGTAAACTGCGAGCATGTATGTCACCGAGACGGTTTTATGGGCTTCTTATGGAAGATAGTCAATTTCTTTAACAGGCTTTTCGGTCTGAATCCCGTTTGCGAATGCAAAATGGCTCATTATTAAATGCAGAATTCAGAATGATGAATTCAGAATGAATAATGTAATAATTATAATTCTGCACTCTGCACTTAACAATCAAGGAGGAAACCCTATGAAAAAAACAAACAAACTCATAAGCATTTTAATCGCTGTTGCGATGCTTTTGTCAATGGCGCCGATTTCGGCGTTTGCGGCATCAGTAGTAGCAAGCGGTAAATTCGGCGCAAGCGGCAGCAATCTCACCTGGTCGCTTGACAGTGACGGTGTGCTTACCATAAGCGGCAGCGGTGCAATGGAAGATTTTGCCAACGTTTCAAAAGTGCCGTGGTACAGCAAAAGAACCAATGTTAAAACGGTTGTTATAGAATCCGGTGTTACAAACATCGGCAAAGATGCGTTTTACGGTATTTCTTCTCTTGTTAATGCAACGATTTCAGACACCGTAACAAGCATAGGCAACAGAGCATTTTCTGGCTCCGGTCTTACAAATTTTGAGTTTTCCGATGCAGGCAATCTTAAAACAATCGGAAACTCGGCGTTCAACAGCACACAAATTAAAAACATGGTTATTCCCGACGGCGTTACAACGCTTGGTTCATATATTTTCGGATATGGGCCCATCAAAAGCGTTACAATTCCCGCAAGTGTAACATCTGTCGGAAACTTTTTCTTCGAGGAAACTTCCAGTTTGAACGAAGTTATTTTTCTCGGCAATAAAGAGCCTGAAACTATAGGCGATACAGTATTCCTGGGTTGTTCATCGTTAGCTTATGTATCTGTTCCCGCAGATTATGAAGGCGATACTTTCAGTAATATGAAGGTATCAAAGGCTGTATCCTCTGTAGCAGAGGTGAACGGTCAGGGCTTCGCAACTCTGGCGGATGCGATTTCTGCAGCACAGAGTATCAGCGGCGCCGAGCTTAAACTTCTGTCTCATATTTCCATTGACTCAGGTATCACGATTGAAAGCGGCAATTTCACCATTGACCTTAACGGTAAAGAACTGTTCTCAAACGGTTATTTTCTTTTACGCATTGACGGTGCTGATGTAACTATCGTTGACAGTGCAGGCGGAGGTATTTTTAATGCAACCAACGATCAGGGCAACATAGTGCTTGAGGTGTTAAGCGGAAGTGCTAACATTTCAGGCGGTACGTTTAATTCCGCCGGCTATCCCGCAACCGTTAGAGACGGTACACTTAAGTTGACGGGTAAAGACTTTGTTTTGAACGGCAACTGGCGTATCGGTTGGTATGGCGGCAGCATTGACCTTTCAGCTTGCACAGCTGATGAGGTTCGTATTCAGGCTTGTGTTGATGAAGGATTACAGGCAAGTGCAGTCGCATTGCCCGACGGATGGGGTTTATTTGAAACTGACGGTACACCCTGCATCGATTTTGTAAAAAATGATATTTACGTAGCCAAGGCTGGTTTTAAAGTAACAGCTTCTGTCAACCCCGCCGAAGGCGGAACGGTAGAGGGAGCAGGCACATATAGCGCTGGTGCAACAGTTACTCTCACCGCAACGGCAGCCAACGGTTACAGATTTGTTAATTGGACTCAAAACGGTGAGGAAGTAAGCACAAGTGCAGTCTATACTTTCACAGCTTCTAAAAACCGTGAGCTTACGGCAAACTTTGAAATTGTTCCTCACACCCACTCATTCACCTACACTGCAGGGGGTAGCAGAATAGTTGCAACCTGTGTTGCAGGTGACTGTCCGCTTGAAAACGGCATTGGCGGCATGCTCACAATCTCCGCACCCGCTGACCTTTATGTTGACGGCGAAACAGCCAAGGAAGCAGTTATTGACAATCAGCTTGTTGAAGCGGTTGATTATACCGTTACATATTCAACCGCAGACGGCTCTGTCCCCAAAACCGCAGGCACTTACACCGCAAGTGTAACAGTCGGCGGTGCAACGGCAACGGTTGAGTTCACTCTGCTCAACTACGCCGCAAAGGTAACCGACAAGGACGGCAATGCAGTAGGTAATTATAAAACTTTTGCCGAAGCAGTCACAGCGGCAAGTGCAAGCGAAGGCAGCACGGTAACTCTGCTTGATGATGTCACGCTTACCGAAGAGCAGGATATTAGCTCCGGCAAGTTCATCCTTGACCTTAACGGCAAAACTCTTCTTAATGAAACTGCAGCAGCTATATGCATTGAATCTGATGCGGATGTAACAATCAAGGACAGCGGTGAAGGCGGTACGATAGAATCCAAAGCGGATACTTGGAATACTGTCTATAATTACGGAACTCTAACCGTCGAATCCGGCATCATCAAGGGCGAAGGCGGTATTAGCAATTCCCGTTCCGGTACGCTCAACTTTAAAAGCGGCAAAATTGAAGCCGATACTTATTATGCAATCGGTAATTATGGCACAGCCTATATTTACAACGGCAGCTTTAAATCTGTTAGTTCAGGTGCAATAGAGAACCGCTCCGATTCAACCGTCTATGTTTACGGCGGAGAGTTCAGCGGTTCTGCCGGCATAGTCAACCACAGCACAGCCTATATTGAAGGCGGCGAATTCACGGGCAACTCCTATGCGGCACTTAATCTGCACGGCGGTACGGTTGAGGTAACCGGCGGCAGCTTCACGGGAACAGACTTTGCAAGCGGTTTTTACAGCGGCACACCCTACGGAGAATATACCGTTTATTGTAACGAAGGTGCAGCCCTTATCCTCAAGGGCGGTGAATTCCCCAACGGCTTTGTTGCTGATGAAACAACCGTAAACGCATTCCTCGCAGAGGGATACGCTTTCTATGATAAGGACGGCTACAAGATAACCGTTGCAGATGATGCAACCAAGATTGACGGCTATGTTCAGGTCAAGGAGCATTTCGTTGCCTCCGTAACCGATAAGGACGGCAACGCTGTCGGTACTTACAAAACCCTTGCAGATGCAATAACAGCGGCACAGGGCAGCGAAGGCAGCACACTAACTCTGATTGATGATTGCAATGTAAATTATTATGTTGGAATCACTTCCGGCACGTTTACCTTTGACCTTGCAGGAAATTCGCTTACAATCAGCGGTTCAAATACTGCTTTTTTTGTGGATGGCTCGGATGTTAACCTCACAATAGCTGACAGTATCGGCGGAGGTAAGATTTATGCTTCATCTATGAGTTTGAATATAATTGCAGCTCAATGTGTAACCATCAACAACGGCATTTTTGATGGATATCTTTCCCTGCGAAATGGCAGCCTTATAATCAACGGCGGTACGTTCAATAATGGTTCAGAGGGTGGTTATTCAATCAGTGATGATGACGGTACTACTGTTGTAATTTACGGCGGTGAATTCCCCAACGGCTTCTATCTCCCACGTACTGATTTCCTGAATGATTTCATAGCAGAAGGCTGTTATTTCCGTGATGCCGACGGCAAAATTATCACCGTTGCCGACAATATATCCGTAATAAAAGGCTATGTAAAGATCGAAAAAGGCGCATATATTACAGACGGCGTTATTACTTTTGATGCAACAGAATTCACCTATACCGGCAGCGAAATCAAGCCCACGGTTATTGTAACAATCGGCGGCAAAGCTATTACAGAGGGTAAGGACTACACTCTCACTTTCGCAAACAATGTTAACGCAGGCACAGCAACAGTAACCGTAACCGGTGCAGGCGATTATAAGGGCGAAGCAACAAAAGAGTTTACAATCGTAAAGGCAGATAACTCCGTTACTGCAGCACCTACGCCCAACACTCTCACATATAAAGGCGAAGCACATAATCTTATTTCCGCAGGCGAAGCAAGCTTCGGCACAATGGTTTACAGCCTTGACGGTGCAGAATATTCCGAAACAATCCCCCAAGGCACAGATGCAGGCGATTACACCGTATATTACAAAGTCATCGGTGATTCAAACCACAATGATACCGAGCCTGCAACGGTTATTGTTACAATCAACGCAAAGGATATTTCCGACGGCTCCATCATTCTCGGCGAAGCTCTCACCTATAACGGCAAAGAGCAGACACAGACCGTTGAAAAGGTTCTCACAACAAATAACCTTGAAGCAACCTACACCGTAAGTGGCAACAAGGCAACAAACGTCGGCGTATATCTGCTCACCGTAACAGGTACAGGCAACTTCACGGGCGAAGCAAAGATTGCTTATGAAATAGCGCTCGATGACGAATGCATTTCTCACCTTGACCGTGTTGAAGATAACGGCGTGATGAAGTGGAACGTTAAGTCAACCGACAGAGAGAGCCTTAAATACGTTATTGATCAGCTCAACAACGCAGTAACCGATATTGCAGATGATGACACAAAGAACGAATGGGCAGATACCAAGGAAGCTTGCGAGGATATGCTCCGCATCATCAACAGCATTGAGCTGGCAATTGCAGACGTTGAAGAAGATTATGCAGGATTCAGCGAAGATACAGTTAAATCAAGCGATATTCCTGCGCTTGATGAGATTGTCAGCAAGGTAAACGAAATCAAGGACCGCTACGGCTTCAACCTCACAGACGAAGAAGCAAAGAAGCTTGAAGATATTCTTGACGGAATTGAAAAGCTTAAAGCGAAAATTGCAGAAACAGCAGAAGAAATCGAAAGAATTGACGAAGCTGTAAACGGCTACGACGAGGAAACTGTCACATCAGACGATATTCCCGAACTCGTCAAGCTCATCGAGGACATCAAGGTTCTCACCGACGGTGATAATCTCACCGAAGATGAAAGAGCGGCTCTTGAAGCAAACGACGAAGCAATAGATGAAATCGTTGAAAAGCTCGCAGAGGTTGCGGAGGAAATCAAGAAGGTTGATGAAGCTGTTAAGTCCTATGACGAAGAAACGGTCAAGTCAACTGACAAGGAAGACCTCGCACAGCTCAAAGAAGATATTCAGGCTCTTATCGACAGCACCAACACAACCGAAAACGAAAAGACCCCCCTTGAAGAAATGATTAAGGACATCGAAGGTCTTGAAGATAAGATTACCGAAACAGAAGAAAAGCTTGAAGAAATCAAGGATATCGAAAACAACTTCAATCCCGAAACCGTTTCAAGCGACGACAAGGCAGCTATCGAAGATAAGATTGCTGAAATCGAAGCTGTAAATCCCGACAACCTCACCGACGAGCAAAGGGAAGAATACGAAGAAATCAAGGCAGGATTTGAAGCTCTCCTTGCAGAAATCGCAGCAGCAGAAAAGAATGTTGCAGACATCGGCGCAGAACTTGAAATGTTCGACGAAAAGAGAGTAACAAAGTTCTGGGAAGATGATATTGAAGCTCTCAAAGCAAAGATTGACGAACTCCTTGCAGACGAGAATATGGGCGAAGCAGAAAAAGCAAAGCTGGATGAATACAAGGCTCAGGCTGGAAAGCTCATTGAAATCATCAACACTCCCAAAGAGTATTTCTCACTTCGTTTCTTCTATCTTATCTGGGATGCTATCAACTGGCCCGTAAACCGCATTGTATTATTCTTCAACCGTATTTTCTAAAAAATATTAAACAGTAATAAACTTAAAACCGCACGGATGTGAAAATCCGTGCGGTTCTATTATCTTCGTCAATCCAATCTTCAGAATGTCCTTCTCTGATATAATCCACTTAAGCTGCTGAAAAAAAGATAATTAACCTTTATTGTTAGCTCTTGTAACTATTGTTGTAGTGTGTTAAAATAACCTTTAATTAAGTTTTAATAAGTTTTTGAATCTTTTGTGAATATTATTGTGAAAAAAGCAGGAGGATATGATGTATGTTTAAAAGTTTTTTTGCCGGCATTCTTGCCTTTATTCTTTCAATTCTTCCGTGCGCAAACGGCAAGGTGAAATACACCTGCAAAGAGGCAGTTGCCGTAACAGCAGAATTCGTTGAAAATGAAAGTGTTGCTATTGACATACCGAAGCCTGTTTTTGCGGCGGATATGCCGGAATCAGAGGTTATCTCGGTTAATGGATTATCACGGCTTTCAATCAACGGTCAGCTTACATCTCCCGTCCTCTTTTTCGGCAATACGGATTTTCCGAATCCCAACGGTGTCACAACAAGTCAGGCAGGATTTGCCGCTGATGCGGGAATACATCTTCACTCCATTATTGAAAATATCAATTATTATGCCGACCTTGACAGCATCAGCGAGGCGGAATACAGACAGTTATACTCTCATCTTCACGAGAGCGTTAAGAGTATTACAGATGG
>JAFXCH010000053.1 GCA_017516485.1 Clostridia bacterium | reverse complement strand
GGAACTTCAACAAGACCTGTGTTCTTGATCTTGCCGCCGAGTGCGAATACCTTTGTACCTGTGGACTTTTCTGTACCCATTGAAGCAAACCACTCAGCACCGTTGAGGATGATCTGAGGAATGTTTGCGTAGGTTTCAACGTTGTTGTTGTTTGTGGGCTTGCCGAAGAGACCCTTGACAGCCGGGAAGGGCGGACGGGGACGGGGCTCACCACGGTTACCTTCGATAGAGGTCATAAGAGCTGTTTCCTCACCGCAGACGAATGCGCCTGCACCGAGACGGATGTGAAGATCAAAGTCAAAGCCTGAATCAAAGATGTTCTTACCGAGAAGGCCGTATTCCTTAGCCTGGTCAATAGCAATCTGAAGACGCTTAACAGCGATGGGATACTCTGCACGGACATAAACATAGCCCTCAGTTGCGCCGATTGCGTAACCGCAGATAGCCATAGCTTCAATAATACAGTGGGGATCGCCTTCGAGGATTGAACGGTCCATGAATGCACCGGGGTCACCTTCGTCAGCATTACATACTACATACTTCTGGTCTGCAGCGTTCTTTGCTGCAAAGCTCCACTTGAGGCCTGTTGAGAAACCGCCGCCGCCTCTGCCGCGAAGGCCTGAATCCTTAACAATAGAGATAACCTCTTCAGGTGTGAGCTGGTTAAGGCACTTTTCAAGAGCCTGGTAACCGTCGTGTGCAATATACTCATCGATATTTTCGGGGTCGATGACACCGCAGTTGCGAAGAGCTATTCTCTTCTGCTTTGCATAGAACTTTGTCTGCTCAAGGGACTTGACGGTATCCTCCTGAACTGTCTCTTCATAAAGAAGGCGGGTAACCATACGGCCCTTGAGGAGATGCTCCTCAACAATTTCGGGAACATCTTCTACTGTAACTTCGCTGTAGAAGCAACCCTCGGGATAAACTATCATGATGGGACCGAGAGCACAAAGGCCAAAGCAACCTGTCTTGATGACCTTGATTTCATCCTGAAGTCCCTTTGCTGCGATTTCGCTTTCGAGCTTTTCAATTATCTCATTGCTGTGAGATGAAGTACAGCCCGTACCGCCGCAGACAAGAACGTGGGAACGATACATTTTGTTTCCTCCTTGTTATTTGGCAACAGCGCCGACTGTGTATTCTGTAACGATATTACCGTTTACGATGTGGTCGTTAACAACCTTTGCTACTTTTTCTGCTGACATCTGAACGTATGTGACTTTCTCCTGTCCGGGTACGAAAACCTCGACGATGGGCTCATACTGGCACATACCGATGCAGCCTGTCTGTGAAACTGTGACACCTTTAAGTGAACGGCGTGCAAGCTCCTCTGTGAAGGCATTCATTACGGGACGTGCGCCTGCTGCGATACCGCAGGTAGCCATACCGACAACGATTCTTGTTGCATCTTCACTGTCGTTTCTTGCTGTCATAGCTTTAAGTGTACGCTCTTTGATTGCCTGAAGTTCTGCAAGTGATTTCATTGGGTTACACCTCCGAGTAGGATATTGGTTTGTTCATTGATATAATCTTTCATCCACTGTACCACCTCCGGCTCGTCGAGAGGTACTCCGCCGAGTATCTCACGCATCTCAGCCGTACTGAGGGTGAAGCTCTCGCTGTCCCTGCTTCTGGTGTAGATGAAATCTCTGTCTGTGTTCATTGAGATAAGTATTACAACTGTCGAGGTTACATCGCCAAGCGGTGTAAAGTCGATACTGTCGGTCCTGAAAAGAGCCGAAGTTGTTGTACCCTTACCTTTTTCGCTTTCTATCTTTAAGCATCCGCCGGTCTGCTCTGCTGCGAGCTTGAAAAGCGGTATACCCATACCGACCTTGCGTGTGGTGCGTGTGGTAAAAAACGGGTCAAGCACGTTGGTAACCTGCTCAGCCGTCATACCGCAACCGTTGTCGCTGACAGTTATTGTCAGCTCGTGCTTTGCGGTATTCTCCGCAACAGTGATAGTTGTAAGGCTTGCGCCGGCTGCTATCGAATTCTGTGCAATGTCGAGAATATTGAGTGAAAGCTCACGCATAAATTATCAGTCCTTGTATTTTGCAAGGATACCTGCAATCTGGTCAGGTGTAAGCTTGCCGTAAACATCGTCGTTGATGTTCATAACGGGAGCAAGACCGCAAGCACCGATACAACGGCTTGCCTCGAGTGAGAAGATACCGTCTTCTGTGCACTCACCTGCTGCGATACCGAGCTGCTTTGAAATCTCGTCAAGTACCGACTGAGCACCCTTAACATAACAAGCTGTACCAAGGCATACGGAAATGTTGTACTTGCCCTTGGGTGAAAGTGAGAACTGAGCATAAAAAGTGGAAACACCGTAAACCTTTTCAAGCGGAATATCCATACCCTCTGCAATCATAACCTGAACCTCGAAGGGAAGGTAACCGTAGATTGCCTGTGCCTGCTGCATTACATGCATAAGCATACTGGAATCATTCTTGTTCTCTTCGATGATTGCGTTGAGCTGTGCCTCCTGCTCGGGTGTGCCCTTGAAGGGGAGTTTGCTGATTTTTTTAAGCATTCGACTTTGCCTCCTTTGTCGTAGAGTGTTAACCGCACGGTTTGCCGTACGATATGCATAGGTCTTAAACTATACTTGCATACATCTCGAATTATATCACAGTGCAAAATAATTGTCCATATATTATAAATAAAAAAAACAAAGCATTTTGCCGAAAATTCTGTACTTCCTGCCATAATACAGCAAAAAACCTGCGGCATATAAAAATGCCGCAGGTTTTACTGCACTTATTTTACTGTGATAAAGCTCTTTACAACAGAATCTTCATCGACCATATCTTCATCATATTCGCCGGTAAAGTATTCGAGCTGAATCTTGACTTCTGAAATTGCTTCCTGAACGGATTTATCGCCGATTGCAGAGGTATCAACAAGAACATTTACGGGAAGAATCTGCTTATCCTTTGCAGGCATACCGAACTCACCGTACTGTGAAACACTGCATACCCAGACACCGTTTTTGCCGTTATTCTCGGCAATAATTCCGTAAATATTAAGGTCACTTGTAGTCTTGTTTTCAATTTCGATATTGAGCACATACCACTGCCATGTACTGCCGTCAGCAAGCACCTTTGAAGCAGTTGCACTGTCAAGACCGAAGAGTTTTGATTCGCTGTTGAACGCTGCTGAATTTCCCTTGTAAGACTCAAGAATACTTGAACCGTCCTCAACATTCACGCGCTTTGCACTGAGCAGAGAATCGTTCTGTGTGCTGTCCGGTGCAGGTGCAACAAGATTATTTGATACCGGGAACTTCTTGTATTCACTTTCGGGCACTTCATCACTGCCGTCTGCAGGTGTCTCAAAATAAACAAGCTCGAGCTTCATCTTCGAAAGAGCGTTATACACTTCAACTTTATTGAGAAGAGTATTATCAACAATTATACCCACGGGGTAATATTCATCCGTCACGTTTGCAGGCACGGTAAGCTCATAAGAACCTGCTGTATTCAACCACATTCCGGCAGGCAAACCCGTTGCGGCAAAACCTACAAAAGTTTTGCTTGTAGCAGAGTTATTGTTAATCTGAACATCGATTGTATAGATGCTCCATGTACCAACGTTTGCAAGCAAAGATTTTGCTTTTTCCTCGGTAAGACCGATATCCGTTGTAGCTATATCAATAAATCTTGCCTCATCTTTGATATAGTTTGCTTTTTCCGTTTCATTTACTACCGCCCACTCAAATCCGGCATAAAGTGTACCGGGTACTGTGGACGCAACGTTGTTCGTACCTGCAGAATTCTTCTTGCAGGCTGTAAAGCTAAACGCCATTACACACACTAACAACAGTGCAACTATTCTTTTAGTCTTCATTATACTTCCTCACTTTTCTTTTTATTGTTTGTCTTGACCTTGCTATTGCCATAGTGCCGTCGGGCACATCCTCGGTTACAACCGAGCCTGCCGCCGTATATGCACCTTTGCCTACTTTTACGGGAGCTACAAGGCAGGTATCACAACCTATAAACGCCTTATCTCCTATGGTTGTGCGGAATTTATGTGTGCCGTCGTAGTTTGCCGTAGCACATCCGCAGCCGATATTCACACCGCTGCCAACATCACTGTCACCCACATAGCTCAGGTGACTGATTTTGGTATCGGCACCAATTGCCGAATTCTTGATTTCAACAAAATTGCCAACATGCACACCGTCTGCAATAACGCAGCCCGGACGTATATGGGTAAAGGGACCTGCCTTTACACGATTTCCAATCGTGCTGTTTTCACACTGTGTGGAATTCAGCACACAATCATCGCCGATAACGCTCGATTCCACCTTGCTTTGCGGACCTATAATGCAGCCGGAGCCTATTACCGTTTTTCCTGTAATAATCGTACCGGGAAGAATCTGTGTGCCTGCACCGATTACGACCTCGGACGAGATAATAATGCCGTCAGCACAAGGTATATCCACACCGCCGAGTATATGTTTTTCGAGAATACTCCTGCGCTCGTTTTCGTTACGCTCAATCATACTGTGGCTTTCAGCCATCGGAATACAACCTTTCTCAGCAAATTATACCGCCGCCTACCACGGTTTCGCCGTCGTAAAGTACAACTGACTGACCGGGTGTAACAGCTCTCTGCGGCTCGTCAAATTCAACTGTCATTGTGCTGTCGCCCGTCTGGTAAACCGTTGCGGCAGCCTCCTTTTGGCTGTATCTTGTTTTTGCGGTAACTCGCAGAGACGAATCTATTTTCTCCACTGCGATAAGATTTATTTCTTTTGCTTCAACTCTTGAAGAAAAAAGCTCTTCGTTTGAGCCGAGATATACTCTGTTTTTTTCAACATCTTTACGGATAACAAAAAGCGGAGCAGGTGCACTTATACCGAGCCCCTTACGCTGACCTATTGTGTAACCGATAAGACCTTTGTGTCTGCCCCAAAGCTTGCCGTCGGTACCTACAAAATCACCGGGAGCAAACTTTTTACCGGAAAACTCTTCGATAAACTCACGGTAACAGCCGTCGGGCACAAAGCAGATATCCTGACTGTCGGGTCTGTCGGACGAAATAAACCCGTTTTCTGCCGCAAGCTCACGCACCTGCGGTTTGGTATAGTCGCCCAACGGAAACAGCGCGGCATTAAGCTGAGCCTGAGAAAGCTGCCACAGCACATAGCTCTGGTCTTTCTCCGTATAAACGGCACGCTCAAGCATAATTCTGCCCGAGGGATCGTTTTTGTTGATTCTTGCATAGTGACCGGTCGCAATCAAATCACAACCGAATTCTTTTATCTTTTCGGCAAGAGCACCGAATTTTATCGCCTTATTGCAATATACGCAGGGGTTCGGAGTTTCGCCACTGATATAGCTGTCGGCAAAGTACTGCATAACAGTACGACGGAATTCATCGCAAAGGTCGACCGTAATATGAGAGAAGCCGAGTCTTGCCGCAACTGCTGCCGCATCGGTTTCATCCCTTTCGGGCGCACCCTCGAAAGCGCGCATTGTAACACCGAGCAAATCATATCCGCCCTGCTGAAGAAGCAGAGCTGCAACGGAGCTGTCAACTCCGCCGCTCATAGCAACACCCGTTTTCATCATCTGAGGTCAAACATCGGAGAAATAATATTGTCTGTTGAGCCGTCTATTGCCTGGTACATACGGCGTGTGAAGAAATATTTCTCTACAAGATCAATTTCAGCTGTCTTGAGATCTGCCTTACGAACAATTAAGCCTACAGCGTATTCAACCGCTGCATCGGTATCTGCCTGCTCGCTTGTATAGGCATCGAAACCACGCTCATAACCTGCTGCGCTTGCCTCAAGTGAGCCCATTACAAGAATATCCGCACCGCTCGAAGCAACCTGATTGTGTGCTACGGCTTTGATATCAAAGCCTCTGTCATTTGTTGCGATATCCTCAAGCTTTGCTTTGAGGCCTGCGCCCTCTTTAAGGGTTATATAGCCGTTTGCTTCAAGAAGCAACAGTGCACGTGCCATATTGTCTTCATCGTTGGGAATAACAATACTTGCACCGTTTTTAACCTTTGTCGGAGAATCCCATGTTTCAAGATAGATAGCCATAGGATGATAGTAAACAGGGCCTAAATTCACCAATGCGTCAGAATTGTATTCGGTATATTCCTTTTTGGTCGGCATAAGTGTAAAGTCAACTTCACCTTTTTCGAGTGCCGCAAGAGCTTGCTCGCCGGTATCAAACTCTTTGTATACAAGCTTATAGCCGTATTCGGGGAAGTGAAGTTCGAGGCCGTACATTACTTCGTCCTGCGGACTCTTGCCTCTTAATACACCCGCTGTAATTTCGGGAAAGCCTTCGGTATTGATTGTAGTAGGCTCATCCGATGCAGGGTTATTACCGCAAGCGGTAAACGCAAGCAAAACTACCATAGCTGCCAATATTGCGCAAAGAACTTTTTTCATAATTCTATCACCTTTGGTATTATCATAATATTTCAATTTACTATAACACATATTTGATATTTTTTCAAGTGAGGAATATCATTCACGAAAATGTTACATTTTATTATGTATATTATCTTGAAAAATTCAGTAGATTTGATATACTTTAGGATATATGTATAATACGAAAGGGGAATATAATATGAAAGCATCCGAGAGCATTCCCAATTATGCTCCCAAACTGCGTGAATACGCAAACTACACTGCAAGACAGATTAAAGATGTCTGCAAAACAATCGGCCCCCGCCCTTCCGGTGAGGAAGCCGAAAAGAAAGCTCAGGAGAGATTTGCCGACGAGCTTAAGAAGTACGCTGACGACGTAAAAATCGAGCCGTTTGACCTTCATCCCAAGGCATTTCTCGGTTGGGTAAGACTTTGTGCAATCATTATGATGGTAGCAAACGCATTTTTCTTCGCAGGTACATTCTTTGAGGGTGCACCCAAGTGGCTGCCCGTCATTCCGCTTGCACTCAGCCTTATCTGCCTTTTCTTCATCATCACAGAGTTCCTTTTCTACGGTGAGACTCTTGACCCGTTCTTCCCCAAACGCACATCGCACAATGTTGTCGCAAGATACAACGCAAACGGCACAGCCAAAAAGCGTATCATCGTATCAGGTCACGTTGACTCATCTTACGAATGGCGTTACACATACCTCGGCGGCCCGCCCCTCATCACAACAGTTATCGGCGGCGCTGTAGCAGGTATCGTTATTGCACTTGTTGCCGAGATTTACAGTGTTGCAACAGGCAACACAGGTTCACTTCTTATCGACATTCTCCGTTGGGTAATGCTCGCATGGTGCATCCTTTTCGGTGCAGCCATCTTCTTCCTCAACTACAAGCTTCCCGTTGAGGGTGCAAACGATAACCTCACAGGCTCAGTTGCTTCTATAGCAGTTATGAAGTACCTCAAAGACAACAATATCCGTTTTGAAGACGTTGAAGTATGGACACTTCTTACAGGTTCTGAAGAAGCAGGTCTCAGAGGCGCAAAGGCTTTTGCAAAAGAGCACAAAAAAGAGCTTGAAGATATGGAAACCGTATTCGTCGGTGTTGATACACTCCGCGATTATGACTTCTACGCAATATACAGCCGTGATATGACATTTACAGTCAAGTCCGACCCGCAGGTATGTGCACTGCTCAAGCAGGCTGCTCTCAACGCAGGTCTCGACCTTCCTTACAAAGCAATCTTCCTCGGTGCATCTGACGCAGCTGCTGTATGTAAGGCCGGCTTCAAGGGTGCAACACTTGCAGCTATGGACCCCGCACCTGCAAGATACTACCACACAAGACTTGACACAGGCGATAACCTCGACCTCAAGTCAATCGAAACAGGTATCAACATTATGCTCGAATCCGTATTCCTTTACGATGAGCAGGGCTTAAAAGATAACTATAATGCATAAAAAACAGTATGGCGCATGAATTTGCGCCATATTTTGTGCACATAATACAGTAAAAAAATCTTTACAAATTGATGTTGCTGTGTTATAATTTGCTTTGCATGTTCCTTCTCTCGGTACAGGGAGTAAACCTCAACGAGGTTGTCACCTGCCCTGTTCTGGGGTTGCGAATAAATAATTTAAATGAGGTGAAAAACAATGACAAACGCAGAAAAGAGTGCAATCATCGCTGAGTACGCTATCCACGAGGGCGACACAGGTTCACCCGAGGTACAGATTGCTGTTCTCACAAAGAGAATCAATGACCTTACAGCTCACCTTAAGGAGCACCACAAGGATCATCACTCTCGCCGTGGCCTTCTCAAGATGGTCGGTCACAGACGTAACCTTCTTGCATACCTTCAGAAGGTTGACATTGAGCGTTACCGTTCAATCGTTGCAAGACTTGGTCTTCGTAAATAATTCAGGCACTAATAGGGCGGCTTCCAATGCGGTTGCCGCCCTGCAATTTTGAAAAGCACCGGAAAGCCGCCGACAGGCTTTAGCGGTAAATAAAGTATTTGAGCGGACAAGCTCGAATGTTTTATTTATTGCTAAAAGTAAGTTCGTGCCGCTTTCCGGAACAATATAAATAATGAAAGAAAGAGGTAAGCATTATGACTTTAAGAACTTTTGACACATTCAAAACCTTCAAGACAGAAATTGCAGGCCGCCCCTTCGTTGTTGAAATCGGCAAGATGGCTGAGCTTGCAGGCGGCGCCTGCCTTGTCCGCTACGGTGAGACAAATGTACTTTGTACAGCTACAATGGCTGCAAAGCCCCGTGAAGGCGTCGACTTCTTCCCCCTCTCCGTTGACTTTGAGGAGAAGCTCTACTCAGTAGGCAGAATCCCCGGCTCATTCCAGCGCCGTGAAGGCAGAGCAAGCGAAAAGGCTACTCTCGCTTCCCGTGTTATCGACAGACCTATCCGTCCCCTCTTCCCCAAGGATATGAGAAATGATGTCGGCGTTGTTGCAACAGTTATGTCTGTTGACCCCGATTGCTCACCCGAAATCACAGCTATGCTCGGTGTTTCAATCGCAATCTCCATCTCCGAGATTCCGTGGGACGGCCCTGTTTCAGGTGTTGTTGTAGGTATGGTTGACGGCGAATATGTTATCAACCCCACAGCAGAGCAGAAGGAAAAGAGCGAAATGTACGTTACAGTCGCTTCCACATCCGACCTTGTTGCTATGATTGAGGCTGCTGCAAACGAAGTTTCCAACGACGATATGTACGACGGTATCATGTTTGCTCACGCAGAAAACCAGAAGATCGTTGAATTCATCAATTCCATCAAGGCTGAGTGCGGTAAAGAAAAGATTGAGTTCCCCTCAAACGATCCCGCTCCCGAGATGTTCGAGGCTATCAAGGACTTCGCAATTGAGGATATCCGCGTTGCTCTCGATACAGACGACAAGCGTATCCGTGACGAAAGACTCAAGCCCATCTATGATGCAGTTCACGAGAAGTTTGACGAAATCTATCCCGAAGAGATTGCAAAGATTGACGACTGCCTTTATAAGACACAGAAGTACGTTGTACGCCGCTGGCTTCTTGACGACGGCAAGCGTGTTGACGGCAGAGGCATCAACGAGATCCGTCCTCTCGCAGCAGAGGTTGACCTTCTCGACAGAGCACACGGTACAGGTATGTTCACAAGAGGCCAGACTCAGGTTCTCACAGTAACAACACTCGGCCCCATGAGTGATGTTCAGCTTCTCGACGGTATCGACAACGAAACAGAGAAGAGATATATGCACCACTACAACTTCCCTGCATACTCTGTTGGCGAAACAAAGCCCTCCAGAGGTCCCGGCAGACGTGAAATCGGTCACGGTGCTCTTGCAGAAAAGGCTCTTGTTCCTGTTATCCCCAGTGTAGAGGAGTTCCCCTACTGCATCCGTCTTGTATCCGAGGTTCTCTCATCCAACGGTTCCACATCTCAGGCTTCCGTATGTGGCTCAACACTTTCACTTATGGCAGCAGGCGTTCCGATCAAGGCTCCCGTAGCAGGTATCTCCTGCGGTCTTGTTACCGAGGGCGACCGTTTCATGACAATGGTTGATATCCAGGGTCTTGAAGACTTCTTCGGCGATATGGACTTTAAGGTTGCAGGTTCCAAGAAGGGTATCACAGCAATCCAGATGGACCTCAAGGTACACGGTCTTACTCCCGCAATCATCCGTGAGGCTCTTGATAAGACATACACAGCTCGTTGCGAAATCCTTGACGATGTAATGCTCAAGTGCATTCCCGAGCCCCGCAAGGAGCTCTCCAAGTACGCTCCCAAGATGCTTACAACAAAGATTCCCGTTGAGAAGATCAGCGAGGTTATCGGTAAGCAGGGTAAGGTTATCCAGAAGATCTGTGCAGAGTGCAACTGTAAGGTTGACGTTGAAGAGGATGGTTCAATCTTCATCTGTGCTATCAATATGGAAGACGCTGAGCGCGCACTTCTTATGGTTAACACAATCGCTAACGATCCCGAGCCCGGTTCATTCTACAACGGTGTTGTTACCCGTATTATGGACTTCGGTGCATTCGTAGAAATCGCTCCCGGTAAAGAAGGCCTTGTACACATCAGCCGCCTTGACGTTAAGCGCACAGAGAAGGTTGAAGATGTTGTTGCAGTAGGCGACGAGGTTATCGTTAAGGTTCTCGAAATCGACGACCAGGGCAGACTCAACCTCTCCAGAAGAGATGCACTTATCGAGATTGAGGGTATGGTTCCCGAAAACACAATCTCCGATGCTCCCCGCCGTTCCGCACCCCGTAAGGACTTCCGCCGTGGCGACAGAAAGCCCAAAAACTGATAATTAAATAACACCGCCTCCAAAGCTCATCAGAGCCTTGGAGGCGTTTTTTATTCAACTATATATTTGTCTTTAATTGCCGGCACATAATATGTGCCGTAGCTTTTCATTCCAGGCAAAGCATCACCTATATCTCCGTCATGCTCAATTTCAACGTAAAACCTGTAATAAGGCACGAAGTACTCTGCCGCTGAAGAAACGTAATAAACAAGCTCTGCTTTTTTTACAGCCTGCACACCGGGAAAATCTACATTAACACTTGTAACGTACTCACCCTGCTCAAGCAACTCCGTCGCTTTGTTGAGTGAATTTATCGGGTAATTTCCGACCGCCTCTCTGCTCGCTACACTTTGAGAAATGTGAAGCACTCCGTCTTCATACATACTAAATGAAACTCTGTTGAAATTATAGTTTTCTATACTTTTTTCTATATCGGAGTCAGCATCGTAAAACGAAAGGCTAAAACTACGCTTACCGTAAACATCATAATCGCCCATACTTATATCCGCAGTCGGATTTTTCATATTGAGGTAAGAGGCGTATTTTTCTTTTAGATATTCCGCAGTTTTGCTTAACTCTTCAAAGCCCGCATAGCAATCAAGCGTATAACCGCTCGGCAAAACATTCTTGCCACTGATATAAGCGTTGAGTCTCAACCAAGAATTCAATGTGATTTTAATAGTATCGGTTTCGATGTATATCTGTGTTTCTTCCTTTTTGATTTGTGACCTGTCCGCTTTTATTCCGAGTCTTTCTGCATAATCAAGCAAAACATCTTCAAGCCTGCTCAAATCAGTCTGCGGTATATCATCACCCGACGGCACATATACCGTATTTTTATAAACGGGAAGCTTTTTAGGTGAGTCCGCTTCACTCCACGGGTTGTTGATAACAAGCTCATCGGCACTGTAAGCGAAATACGCTTCCATACTCATACCGCCGTCAAAAATATCGGGGAGTGAAACGGGCGGCAGTTTTGTGTTTTGCCGATAAATTACACCTGCCGTAACAATCACCGCAACGCAGGCGGCAAGTGCGCAAATTTTCGCAACGGTTTTGGGCGCTTTCTTTTTTTCTTTCGGAGCAGCAGATTCTATAAATTCGTCTTTAATATCCTCCATAGCAAACAAAAGCCTTTTGCTTTTCATATATTAATACCCTCCTTTTCAAGCTGTATTTTCAGTTCGTTTCTCATTCGTAAAAGCCGCATTTTTACCTTGCTTTCGCTCATACCGTAATCTGTCGCAATATCTTTTACCGTACTCATATACCAGTATCTTCTGACAAAAATATTTCTGTTTTGTTCGGGTAAAGAAGCAAGGAAAGAATTAAGCGCATCTGTTATCACAAATCCTTGCACAGTATCACCGACCGTATCGGGGATACATTCGCCAAGCTCATCAAGCACCAACTGCACAGTACCTTTGCCCCGCTTTTGGGCCGACGCTTTTTCATACATATTAAGTGCCAGATGACGTGTGATTCTGCCGATAAAAGCACGCAGATTATCGGGCTTGTGCGGTGGTATGGAATTCCACGTGCGCATATACGTGTCATTCACGCACTCCTGCGAATCGTGCAGGCTGTGTAAAATATTTTGAGCAATACTCATACAGTAGCCGCCGTATTTACGTTCGGTTTCACGTATTGCGTTTTCATCCCGACTTAAATACAACGCAACAATTTGTTCATCCTGCATTTTTCTTCCTCCTTTCACCCTTAAAGACAGATTATTATACCCTTTCGTCACAAAAAAACATAAAAGCTTTGCTCAAACAAACAAGCAAAGCTTTTTTCAAAATTTATTCCTCTATATACTTACCGACAAACTCCCAGACTTTATTGAAATAAGTTACAGGGTCGGTGTTGACGGAAAGTGCGTGGTCAGCTTCGGGGATGGTAAGGATATCCTTCTCTCCGCCGAACGCCTCGTAATTCTTATATACCATTTCAAAAGGTACGAAGGTATCGGCTTCGCCGTGGATAAACAGCATAGGTGTTTTGGACTTTTTAAGTGCTTCAACACAAGAAGCCTTTTTAAAATCAAGGTCAATGTGGCGTTTTATGCAAAGCTGCGATGCATAGAGATACGGAAATACAGGCAGATGAAACATATCGACAATATTATGAGCAAACTCATCCCATACGCTTGTATAACCGCAATCTTCAACAGTACACTTTACGTTATCAGGCAGAGACTCTCCTACAGCCATCATAACTGTTGCAGCACCCATTGATTCGCCATGAAGCACAATCTGAGCTTCGGGGTCAAGCTCAACAACGTAATTCACCCACGCAACAAGGTCCAGTTTATCGAGATAGCCCATTGTGTAAGCGACAACGCTCTTGGGTGATTTGACACCCTTTACCGTACCGCGCATATAGGGCATTACAAGATTATAACCTTTCTTGTAGTACTCACGTGCATAGCGTGCCATAACACACGGCTCAGCTGTATAGCCGTGACAGACAATCGCCCACTTGTGGCTGTCACCGTTTTTGAAAAGCACTGCCATAGGGGTATCGCCGATTGAGTTGAGCGTTATAACATCCTCGTGAGGAGTGGAATCAAACCACTCACCTGCACCCTCGCATATATCAAAAGCAGGTTTTTGAGAAGGTACGGCTGGCTCCTCCGCAAAATACTTACCGAGTGCGTCGCTGCCTTTCTTTGTAAGTACACCATGCCACAAAATTTCACCTACAATAACGGGTGACGCTGCGGCAATACCAAGCACTGTTGCACCTGCACCGAGCAGAACTTTACTTAAACGCTTCATAACAAAAAATCCCCCTTTGCATTTATAATTGGTATTTTAAACCATTTTATTCAATCGGTCAATCTAAACACCCACAAATAGACAAATCGCACAAAAACGAGACATAAAATTTGTAAAGCAGATACAAGCATAACTGTTTGTAATTTTCTTTGATTTATGTTAGAATGTTTTAGATAAGCAGAAGTTGTTAAGACTTCAAATATACATATCGGAAAGGATAAAACAAAAATGAAAAAAGCCTTATCAATTGTTCTTGCAATTGCTATGCTTCTCACATGCAGTGTTATGGCATTTGCAGCAGACTCAGATCTTCCCATTCTTCGTTTTGACGAGAACGGCGAGTTCAAAATCCTCCACATCACAGACTGTCAGGACGAATATCCTGCACACAGCGAGATGCTTCAGTTCATCGAGCACTCTATCAAAAAGTACGAACCCGACCTCGTTGTTCTCGGCGGTGACAACACTGTTGACGGCGACGGCGAGCAGGAGCAGGCTGTTGCTGAAATCGTAGACATCTTTGTCAGAAACAAAACATATTTTACTCTCGTTTTCGGTAACCACGATAGAGAGTACGGCCCTGTAGAAGAGCAGATTACCCACAACGCTATTCTCCTCGGCTACTACCAGAAGTACGGCAAGCAGTACTGCCTTGCATACGATCAGGTTCCCTCACTCTCCGGTGTTGCTACACACAACCTTCCCATCATGTCTTCCGAAAATCCCCTCAAGGTTGCTTACAACCTCTATATGTTTGACTCAGGCACAGGCGGCTACACAGACGAAAACGGCAACGGCGGTTACGAGTGTGTATACCCCGACCAGATTGAGTGGTTCAAGACAACAAACAAGATGTACACTGCACTCAACGGCGGCAAGGTAATTCCTTCAATGGCATTCCAGCACATCATCGTCGGCGAGATTATGGACGTTTTCTATAAGGAAAAGTCAGAAGTTCTTTTCAGCATTGAAAGCAAGTTCTGCAACGGCAAAGAGTACGACCTCACATTTGCTGATTTCTCCGCTATCAAGGACGGTATGCTTACTGAGCCTCCCTGCCCCGGTGTTGAAAACTTCGGTCAGTTCGATGCTCTTGTTGAGCAGGGTACAGTTGCTGTATTCTCCGGACACGACCACGTAAACACATTCACAGTAGAGCTTAACGGTGTTGACATCGTTAACACACCCGGCTGCACATTCAACTCCTACGGTCAGGATTACAACCGCGGTGGCCGTCTTATCACACTCCACGAGGGTGAGACAGAGTACGATTCACAGGTTCTTCTCCTTGCAGAAGAAGCTATGGACAGCGACATCATCAGCCTCAACTTCTTCAGCAAAGTCTTCGGCATACTTATCAACAAAATCATCCTCGCTTTCTTCAACCTGTTTTAAGTTTAACTTTCATACGCTTTAATGCGTTTGATTAACGAAAGCAAAATCAAACAACCTGACTTGTAAACAAGTCAGGTTGTTTTTTAATGCTGATATATGAAGTTTAAGTTAGCTTTTAATCCAGCACTACCGATTTTTTCTTTCCCTTTTTGTTTTTAGGAAACTCTCTGATACGAATAACAAAATCAAGATTGATTACTTCAGACTTTCCTGCTTTTTCTAAAAGGATTGCACCGTCAGTAACTTCCTTAATCACACCTTCGTATTGGCTGTCTATCGAGTTAATCAAACATTCTTTATCAATAAATCTTTTTGCGAGTTCTTTCATTTCCGTATTATCTCCTGTTTTTCTTTTCTTTATAATTTTTCTTATAATCAATGCTTTCTTTCGTTTACGGAGCATTACAAATATGATAATCCATAGAATTATTATCGGTATATATGTTGACGGATTCATTCACAACCTCCGGTCAATTTTTATAAATACTTTTAAATAAGCTTTAAAAATCCTCTGCAATTTTCAGGCCGTCGGAAATTGCTTCATTGATTTTGTTATCAATCTCCGAAGCAGGAAGGTAATCCGTATTCTGCACCGAAATCACCTGCATCGGACCTATACCCCAAAGCCATGACAAAGCTTTTAGATACGGAGTAGCCTGCTCTAACTCATCACCTGTACTGATATTCATTCCTCTGCTGGTAATATACAATAGTTTTTCTGCTTTACAGTTGCCATAGCAGGTTTTGTCATCTGTCTTGAAGGTTACATCCATAATCGAGCACAGCTCAAAAAAATTCTTCAGAGCTGCAGGAAAAGACATATCCCAAAAAGGTGCAGCAATAACGATTCGGTCTGCATCGCGCACACTTTCTGCCCACTCCATAACCTGCATATCAATATCACCGCTTGTACGCTTTGTCACAAGCTCTTTTCTGACAATACTAAGGTCAAGCTCATTAATAACCAATGTCTGTACTTCATATCTTTGCTTTAACGCTTCAATTACAGGTGTTGCGATTCTTTTCGTTCTTGACTGCTCATCCCTGATGCAGGCATCAATGTATAATAACTTTTTCATTCTTTATTGCTCCTGTCTGCTTATATAAATAGAATATATCATAACGCAACCAAAAGTTCAATGATTTTAAATTCAACCGAATAGCAACAAAAAACTGCCGATTAAAAAAAATGCAATGATTTTTCATTAAGGCCGTGCTATACTTTACAAAACAACACACGGGAGAAATCTTATGGTAGCAATCAAAACTGTTAACTTAACAAAGAAGTACAAAGATACCGTTGCAGTTGACAAGCTGAATTTACAGATTGAGCAAGGTACACTGTTTGCTTTGCTGGGTGTCAACGGAGCAGGAAAAACAACAACAGTCAAAATGCTTTCCTGCCTCACAAAACCTACAAGCGGAGATGCTTTTGTAGACACGTACAGCATAAAAGACAGAGCGGCCGATGTCAAACAGATTATAGGTGTTTTGCCGCAGGAAACCGCTGTTGCGCCCAAACTTTCGGTCAAGGAAAACCTTGAGTTTATGTGCGGTATATACGGATTTTCAAAAGATTATCGCAAGGCAAAAACAATTGAACTTGCCGAGCAATTCGGTTTGCAAAACATACTGAATAAAAAAGCAGGTAAGTTGTCGGGCGGTATGCAGCGCAGGCTGAGTATTGCCATGGCACTTATAAGCGAACCGTCGATACTTTTTCTCGATGAGCCTACTCTGGGACTTGACGTAATTGCACGCAGTGAGCTTTGGGATACGATTCGTGCACTGAAAGGCAAGGTTACAATTATCCTTACAACCCATTATATGAAAGAGGCCGAAACACTCTCTGACTCCGTAGGCATAATGAGAGACGGCAAGTTGCTGATTACAGGTACGGTACAGGAAATTATAAAAAAGACAAATGCAAACTCGTTTGAAGATGCATTTATTGCTGTCGTAAAGGAGGGAGAAAAATGAAAACCCTCACCTTTTCAGGCAGATGTGCAAAAGAAATAATCCGTGAACCGCTTAACCTTTTCTTCGGTTTAGGTTTTCCCGTCGTGTTATTATTGCTGCTCAGTGCAATTCAGTCCAATGTACCGGTAAATTTATTCAGAATAGAGCGCCTTGCTCCCGGAATTACGGTATTCGGTCTTTCGTTTATGACTTTATTTTCAGCAACACTTATTGCCAAGGACAGAGAAAGCTCTTTAATGCAACGGCTTTACACCACACCTCTCAAAGCAACCGATTTCATTCTCGGTTATATGCTGCCGATTATACCTATAGCAACGGCACAGAGCGTTGTTTGTTACACTGTTTCGGTATTTCTCGGCTTGCCCGTTACGGTCAATATCATAAAATCTGTTTTGCTGTTAATCCCCGTATCTGTTCTTTATATTTCTCTCGGTCTGCTGTTTGGCAGTATTCTCAACTCCAAACAAGCAGGCGGTATCTGTGGTGCATTGCTCACCAACCTTTCAGCCTGGCTTTCGGGGATATGGTTTGATATTGAACTTGCAGGAGAAACGTTTAAAAAAATTGCAGATTTGCTTCCGTTTGTTCACGCCGTTGAGCTGCAAAGAGCCGTAATAAACGGAACATTCGGCAAATCCACAACACACCTGTATTATGTTGTCGGGTATACAATAGTTATAACATTGCTTGCTGTTTTAATGTTTTTAAGGCAGATGAAAAAACAATAACGGATACCATAAAAAGGTCACCTTCGTCGGCAGACAAAGGTGACCTTTTTATGGAGCTGGAAACGTGACTCGAACACGCGACCTGCTCATTACGAATTGAGTAACAAAGCTTTCATACAGTTTCACAAGCTGTCAATTTATGTTGATACAGAGCCATTTTGTGACACTATGCGTTTCACGACCTTTCACGAAAAACAAACTCCAAACGTTAAAATAAACACCAAATAAACTCCAAACAAACACCAAGAATTGAGCGGCTCTGTTGACATTTATCAGCTGAGCGGTTATAATCTCCTTCGTAAGGTGTTGTCATAACACGGTAGGCGGTTAGCCCTCATTCAAAAGAGGGCATTTGCCCTCTGATAAACAGGGGGTGATGCTATGGAGTATCTTGCTATAGTGGTAGTTATACTTATCGCAGCAACAGGCTACATAATGAGCATAAAAAAATAACCGCCCCACTCCGCTAAAGTAGGCGATTATTTTCCTATTCAATCGGGGTTAACCGTCTATCGGCAACACCTTACACTTTTATTATATGCACAGGATGTGCCTTTGTCAACCATTTTAACCCTATTTAGTGCAATTTATTGATATTATAGTTATAAATCCCCCTTACCGTATAGAAGCCGCCCGTTCTGATGAAAGAATGAGCGGCTTTAATTATTATCAAAATAGGCTGTTATTTGCTTTTGTTTCTGTTCGAGTGTTCGGGATATACAAATTATACTCAAAACCGCTTGAGCGGCTAAATTATCCAACATCATAACAATTATTCGAGTTGTTTCGTTATATCAATCAATCTGAGCGGCTTAATATTCAATGTTGTACTCTTTGCCGGTATTATCGAGCAAAACAAGTTTTACCCCTAATACAGCACCAATAACACACAACTCTTGAGCGGAAAAATTATCTCTGCTCATTTTATTAGCTAAATTCTGTCGAGTAGTTCCGATTGCTGTCGCTAACTCTGTTTGTGTCATATTCAATTCAGAAAGTCTTTGTTTTATCGCTGCTGATGCCGACATTCAAAAAACTCCTTTTCTGCTTGTTGGAGCGGTTTACTTATCATCAGGTGTATATTCCAAAATGTCTCCGATTTGACAATCTAACAAATCACATAAACGAGCAATATTACTCCAACTTACAGCCTCACCGTTTCGAAGTTGCTGAATGACACTTTCGCCTAAAATCTTCTCTTTTCTTAATCTATATGTCGAATAGCCTTTCTCTTTCAGAGCAGAAAGCACATCTATTTTATACACAACGGGCATTATAATCGCTCCTTTTTCTATATTTCCGAGCGGCACTCGAAAAAAATCCTTTTTCATTGTCCTCATTATAGCATATTGTACACTGATTTTCAATGTATAATATGCACAAATATTCAGTGTATAATTCGTATTATATGTCAATAGACATACACAGATATTTGGTGTACAATATAATCACAGCAAAGGAGTGATAACAAATGTCAAAGCAAAAACGCAATAAGAAAAAGCGTAACCCGAAAAGAACACCGCCGGCAAAGAAGCCGAACAGCGCAAAGACCGCAGCGGAAAACACTGAAATAAGATTTTCATTTGAAAATGAATTATTCCGCAGTGAGTATATCATAGGATTCGGTAATATTGATTTTCCGCTCGATACCGAATAAAACAAAGCTGCTTGTAACCGCCCTGGAAAGCACTACAAACAGCCCATAAAACACCGCCGGAGCGGTTAGTTATATTATAGCTTATCCGCTCCGAAATGTCAATAAAGGAGTTTTAAATTATGATAAGTACAGCAACCACCCCGATATTCCGCTCAAATCAGAATAATGTTATTCCTGCGCCGCTCGGTGCGACGTATAATATCGGCGGTGTTGATATCCCCGTAAAAGAATACATGACATTCCCGGATTTAGGTTTAAGCACTCCGCTGCCCGTTATTGAAACTGAATCTGATTACAGATGGCAGTACGGAGCTCTTATGAGCCGTCTTAAACATCCTGAGTGGTACACTGACGAGGACGTATATCAAACTATTGAAGAGCTCAAGCAATGGTTAAAGGAAAACCGACATAAAGCAAAACCAACTGACCCTATATATACAGAAGAATAAAACATATCTGAGCGGCTTGCCTATTGCGGTTTGCCGCTCAAAATCTTTCTTAATACTTGTGCATTACTCATCAATCAAAAGATGATATCCGCTCAGCCGCAAGCTCAACACTGCTGCCGCACTGCTCTTGAAAGGCTCTCACACCAACAGCACGGTAATAATTATCAAAATCACCTAAGCAAGCCTTGTATTTGCGGATATATCGCCGTAACAGATGCAGAGCGTGACGTTTCACTCGGCTTGCATCACAGCCTAAAAAATCTGAAATTTGCGCTATTCCAATGTTTTGGTAAAAGAACATAGTTATTACCCTTTGTTCTTGCCAATTCAAACGGGAGCATATTTCTGATAATATTCCGCTCAAATGCTCACTCACTATTTCTCTTTCTGCATAATCGAATGCTTCAGCCGCTGCTTCATCTATCAGAGTATCAGCAAATGTCAGAGTGTTTCCGCTCTCATCAGCGTTATCTATTGCCGCATCAATGCTGAGCGACAAATTGAGCGGCTCTATCTTTTCACCACGGCTTGAGCTTATGAGCGCCTTCAAATGATTTGTTAACGGATATTTTGTGTACGCAAGCAGAGAAAAGCCGGATGTTATGTCATAAGCATTTACAGCATCCACAAGAGCAAGGAAACACGACTGATAACAATCCTCAAGAACAACCCCTGCACCGTCAAACATTGCACGGTACTGAGAATAGTATTTAAATGCTTGCAATTTTAAGAATTTCTTTGTCTGTTCCCATAGCCGCTCGTATAATTCTTTGTGGCCTTGCTGAATAAGAACGGCAAGCCGCTCGTTACTTATTTCAAATTCAGTTGACAATCAGCACACCCCGTTATATAATATCCTTGTCAGAAATATTTATTGTTGGGGCTGCTCATTAGCTTTGAGCGGCTCTTTCTTTTTGTGATACATATACCAGCGGTTGAGCGGATTGCCGCTCAAATTGCTCTATATCATATGACGGCTCAGAAGCTAAGCCGCCTGTTTTTTGTGCCGCTGCGCTATATATCACTTTATTATCTATTTTATTATCTCTTTTATTATTGGGCCGATTTTTTCGGGGGGGTACCCCGATTTTTTCGACCCCCTCCCCCCGATTTTTTCGGGGGCTCCCCCCTAATTTTTCGACCCCCTCAAAATTCGCCTTATAACATTTAATTCCGTTTTTCAATATGCGGCTTTGCTTGATGTAGCCTTTATCTTCGAGTTCCTTAATTGCTTTGCGTACGGTATCTTCATTTATTCCACCGGCAAGTGCACGCAGATACGATAAAGAGCCGCTAAATTCGCTCTGTCCGTCTTGAGAAAAGCCGAAAATAATCGCATAAATAATGAGCGGATTACCTTTTAGATTCAGCTGAGTAATCATCCAACCATGAACAACATAATACTGCTCATTTTTAATATTTATATCTTTCATTTCTTATTATGTCCATTTTTCATCAACTCGCCTTATGACAGCTTCGGGCGGCATTTCTGCCGCCACATTAAGCCGCTCAAGCAGTTTATCAAAATTTATAAGACGTTTACTGCCCACCATTACAACGGGTATTTCACCGTTATTCACCATGCGGCGCAATGCACGTAAAGTTATAGCCGTAGAGCTATCTAATTCTTTGAGCATTTTAAGAGCTTCGGGCAATGTTCTCATTCTCGGTATGTAACTGATATTCATCAACTCACCGCCTTAAGCCGCTCAATAGCGTTCAGAGCTTTTGTTTTCTCTTCCGGGGAAAACTCTTTTCTCAGCTTTCGACTAAAACAACAATCGCTCATTCCTAATTCCTCGGCAAGCTGCCAAAGTTTAACACCTGCATTGTGAGCGGCTTCTCTGATTTCCTTATTTTTCATTTCTTTTATTCCTTTCTGTGAAAAATTGTTGTTGACATTTTAACAAGAGCAGTGTATTATTGTTAACACATCTTGTTGTTGTTTCTTATTTTAGCACACTTTTTGCGATTCTCCAACAAAATGAACTAAAATTATTTTTCGTTAATTTTAATCGCCATTGTTTCTCATTGGAAACAGAAAGGAAATATTATGAAATCAACCGAGAATACCGGATGTTTTGCTGATAGACTTTCCGATTTAATATCCAAAGCCGCTCAAAACGGAATCACACTGAGGGATATTGAAAAGGCTACAGGAGTAAAAAAAGAAAGCATCAGCAAATATCAAAACAACAAAGCCGAGCCGGGATTAAATAGCATTGTAGCATTGGCGAAATACTTTAATGTATCATCCGATTATCTTCTTGGTCTATCCGATACCGCGACAACAGATATAACGATTCAAGATATATGCAGAAAAACGGGATTATCAGAAAATTTAATCACTTTCTTGCTTGAAGATAATGAGTTGTATTCTACAGAGCATAGAAATCTATATAAACTTAGTACTGAGGGTTTAATAACCGCCGATGAAGAAAGACGTATTTCAAGGTCCTTTTTGAACACCTTGTATGCAAACGAACAATTTTCTCAACTATGTTATGTTTTTTATTTGTTAACAGCTCAAATAAACTCCGCTTTATCGACAGACTGCATAGCAAATATGGTTAAAGAGGAACTGTTTAAAATACGCTCTGATGAATTATCAAAAAACGATTTGATTAAATACAAAATTTATGAGATAGAACAAATTTTCATTAATGTTATACACGATATAACAAAATATGATGAACTTCAGCAAAAATTGAGAAACGCAATTTCAATAATGACTACAGAATCAAACTACAGCAATTGGAGCATAGCAGACTTAACATATGATGAATTTGTTGACGAAGCGTTAAATAAAATGAGCCATATTATTGAAGATATGTTAAAAGGTGAAGACAATGGCAACAGTAACTAAACGCAATGGTACATATCGTATTACTGTTTCGAGCGGCTATGATACGAGCGGTAAGCAAATACGCCGCTCAATAACATGGAAACCCGAACCGGGTATGACGAAAAAGCAAATAGAAAAAGAGCTTGAGCGGCAAAAAGTGCTGTTTGAGGAACAAGTAAAAAACGGGCTTTATATCGGTGGAAATATCAAGCTGTCAGACTTCTTTGATTTATGGGTGAAAAAATACGCTAAAGAACATTTAAGGCCTACCACATTAAAGAACTATACCGACTGTATGAAGCGTATTACACCGGCTCTTGGCCATATTCAATTAAATAAACTGCAGCCGCATCATTTACTCAGCTTTTATGAGAATCTTGCAGAGGAAGGCATAAGGAGCGACACAAAGTATAAGCCGCTCAAGGATATAAAAACCTATATTAAAAAGCACAAAATCACTCAGCAGAAAATCTGTGATAAAACGGGCTTGTCTGCAGCTACTGTTCGTAGTGCCGCACGTGGGCAAAACATAAGCCGCTCAAGTGCAGAAAAAATAGCCGCTGCACTTAATATTCCTTTTAACAGTTTGTTTGCTCCTGCAGGTGATAATAATAAGCTATCCGGCGCAACCGCTCTGTATTATCACCGTGTTATATCAACTATGCTCACAACAGCGGTATATTGGCAGATTATCCCATATAACCCCTGCTCCCGTGTAAAACCACCTCGAGCGGAAAAGAAAGAAGCAAAATACCTTGATGAGGTTGAAGCTGCGGAGCTGCTTGAGTGTCTTGAGAATGAGCCGCTCACATACAAAGCATTGTTCACGCTTATTCTTTATTCCGGTATGCGCAGAGGTGAAGCCTGCGGTTTGGAATGGCATGATATAGACTTTAAAAACGGTATTATTGATATTAATAAATCAAGTCTATACCTATCCAATAGAGGTGTTTTTGATAACGATACCAAAACAGAATCATCACATAGAGTTATACGTTTACCCGAATCCGCTCTGCTGCTTCTTAAAGAACACAAAAGAGAGCAAGCAACGCAGCGGCTAAAAATCGGTGATAAATGGATAAACAGCGGAAAAGTATTTACCACTTGGGACGGTAAACCAATACACCCGGACACCGTCAGCGGATGGTTTCACAATTTTGTAAGGCGGCATAATCTGCCGGAAATAACAGTGCACAGCCTCAGGCACACAAACGCAACGTTAATGATTGCCAACGGTACCGATATAAAGACCGTTTCAAAAAGGCTCGGACACGCAAACATTACCACCACCGGCAACATCTACACTCACGCTATTAAAACAGCGGATGAAAGAGCCGCTGAAGCTCTGCAAGATTTATTTTCTAATCAGAAAGCAAAACAAGCATAAATAATAAGCGGCAAACCATAAAAGGCAAGCCGCTCAAATTTTATATTCACAACCGTTTGTGATTTTCGATAATGGTTATTCGGCAGGCGTGCCGTTCCCCTGCATCTACTCGGGTTTCCCCTGTCTTGCCGTCAGCGTGTGGTCGACACGAAATTTACCACCTCGAATAACCTTTTTTATTTTATCAAATTCATTTCTTTTTGTAAAGCTGATATATACTATCCTGCATTATTTAATAATTCTCAAGGCAATAAACTCCAAATAAACTCCAAACACCTGTTTTTGAGGGTGTAATTCTGCACATTAAGCAAATATAAAAAAGCTCCAAACCGTTGATATAGAGCGGTTTGAAGCATTGGAGCTGGAAACGTGACTCGAACACGCGACCTGCTCATTACGAATGAGCTGCTCTACCAACTGAGCTATTCCAGCAAAATATTCACATAACGCAGTATATTATAATAAAAACCTAACTTTTTTTCAAGTCTTTTTTAAAAAAAGAGCACTTATCACTTGAAAATAAATTGTTATGGCTTTATAATTATAATAATACTGAAAAAATATAAAGGTAGGATGAATATGAAAAAATTACTTTGTTTACTTCTTGCTGCTGTATCCGTAGCTTCGCTTGCAGCATGCTCAAAGAATCCCGATGCTGAAAACACTACAGCTGCACCGACCAATGCCGAAGCTGCAACGGTTAAAAACTGGCCTAACAATGCATTTTTCAAAGAGATACCCTCTATCGGCGGCGACATAATTTCCTATAAAGAAGGTAAGAATGACCAAGGCTACACCTACACATTTGAGGTAAACGATATTGACTACAACGGCCTCAAAGATTATATAAAACAGCTTGAGGCTACAGGCTTCGGACCTTACAGTACCAGCAAACTTAACCCTGTCAAAACAGAAGACCTTCTGCCAGAAGTATTGCCCGAAGGTCAGTACAATGCAATCTGGTCAGGCAACAAACGCGGCTTTTATGTAGCTGTCAGCTGGTATGCTGATGAATATTACAAAGTAAACAACCTCCCACAGAGCTATAACGTAAGGCTCGTATTCTATTCATACAACGCATTTGCAACCGTTACAAAATAAGGAGATATAACAATGATTAATCAGCTTGACAAACCCTTAAGCGGCGAAACCATCGCTACAATGAAAACAAATATGGGCGATATCAAAATCCGCCTTTTCTCAGAGCTTGCTCCCAAGACTGTTGAAAACTTCACAACACACGCAAAGAACGGCTACTACGACGGCCTCATTTTCCACCGCGTTATCAAAGACTTTATGATTCAGGGCGGCGACCCCACAGGAACAGGCTGCGGCGGCCAAAGCATCTGGGGTGAAAAATTTGAGGACGAATTCTGCGTTGACCTTCACAACCTCCGCGGTGCACTTTCAATGGCTAACGCAGGCCCTTGCACCAACGGCAGCCAGTTCTTCATCGTTCAGGCAGGCGAAGTTGACCCCGGCTTTATTTCACAGATGGCACAGCTTGCTGACAGAGGTTTCCCCACCGAAACTGTTGAGAACTACAAGGCAGTAGGCGGCACACCCTGGCTTGATTTCAAGCACACTGTTTTCGGCCAGGTTTACGATGGTATGGATGTTGTTGACGCTATTGCTTGCGTAAAGACAGCCCGCGGTGACAAGCCCGTTGAGGATGTAATTATCAACTCAATCGAGATTGCAACCGCATAAATGAAAAGCTCCGCATCACGCACGCTTGTATTTCTTGCACTTATAATAACGGCTTCTGCCGTAATCGTCAGCGCAGTAACCGAGGAATTCGGCAAACCGACTCCTCAGCCGAAAGAACCTGTATCAATAATATCCGAAGAAGGTTTAATCAACATCAACACAGCCGATATTGATACCCTCATCGGACTCAAAGGTATCGGTCAGGTAAGAGCGCAGAAGATTATCGACTTCCGCACCGAAAACGGATACTTTGTGACAAAAGAAGATATGCTGCGGATTGACGGCATAGGTCAAAAGCTGTTTGATGAAATAAAAGACGATATAACAGTATAAAGAAAGCACTTCACCCAAACGAGTGAAGTGCTTTTAAATTTACAGTGTTTTATTTACCTTTCTTTTCGTAACCGAATGTGGAAGCGAAAAGGTCAATCTTGAATGCTTTGATTACGGAGCTGAAAAGTCTTGAGCCCTGAACAGGCATAAGGCGGTTGAATCTGCCCATCGCATTACCGTCGAAGCCTACAACAATGTAAGACTTCTTGCGAAGAATACCCTTGAGAATTTTGTTAACAGCCTTGTGGCAAGGAGTTGAAACCATATTTATAAGATCCATACCATTTGTTTCGCCCTGGTTTCTGAAGATATCGGTCTTTGTAAATCCGGGACAAACAAGACCTATGTAAGCTTCGCCACGAAGCTCCTCACGCATAGCCTCTGTAAGCCCCTTAACGGCTGCTTTACTTGCTGAGTACATTGATGTGCCGCCCAAAGCCATAAGTGCCGCAGATGATGCAACGTTTACGATTGCGGGAGTTTCACTCTGCATAAGAAGCGGAAGCATAATCTTTGAAGAGTATGCTGCTGAATAGAAGTCGATATTGATTGACTCATCAATCTCTTCTTTAGTATAGTTGACAAGTCTGTCAAAACGGGGAAGAACACCTGCATTATTGATAAGCACATCGGGCTTTATATCGTTTTCAACAAGCCAATCGTGGAAGCTCTGCCAGTTATCATAGCTTGAAACGTCGAAAAGTTTGTAAGAAAACAGCTTTGCATAATCGCCGAGTTCCTCAACAAAAGCAACCATTTTCTTTTCGCTTCTTGCAACACCGATAACCTTGCAGTTATGCTCTTTCATAAGTCTTTCAGCAAGCATTTTACCGATACCGCTTGATGCGCCTGTAATAATTACTGTTTTGTTATCAATCCACTTTGCCATAAAAAGCACCCCGAAAATTAACATTATTTTATGTATCAAATTATACCACAGATATTATTTATTTTCAACTGTTGACCGTTTTATTTTGATATTTTGTTTATTATTCCGGTACAAAAGCAAACAAAAAGCACTCACCGGGAGTGCTTTTTCAGCTTGTCGAAAAAAGTATTTTCGGCAAGCTGTGAGACTTCGAGAAAGGTAACGAGATGCTGTGTTCTTTGCCCCGAAGCTGTACAAAGGTACCGCGAGAGGGCAAAAACACGGCAAACGCACAATATTTAACACAATAAAAAGAAAATCAGAAAGATTCCTTGTTAATCCTCCTGATTTTTTCTTGTTTTGTTTTTAAAAAGTTCCTTGTATTTTTCTTGTGCGTGTTCTCGGTGACTTTATCGAAGTCCGCAAAAAGCACTCCCTGCGAGTGCTTTTTTATTTGGGAATATTACAATTTTTCAATCAGGCCGACAAGCTCATCGGTTGAAGAAACTATATATTCAGCACCTGCCGTTTCAAGCGTTTCTCTGTCGCGGAAGCCCCACAGACAACCTACACAGTCGACACCTGCGTTGATTGAAGTTTCAACATCGACCTCACTGTCGCCTACATAAACTGTCGATTCGTGGTCACTGCCGAGCTGCTTCATAGCAAGCTCAAGCATATCGGGTGCAGGCTTGCGCGCGATAGTTTCACTTCTGCCGATTGCAAGCTGAATATAATCACCAAAAAGCTCGCGTACAAGCTGCTTTGTGAAAATATCGGGCTTATTGGAAACCACAGCCAGCTTATATCCTGCTGTACTCAATTTATCGAGCATCTGCATAACGCCGTCATACGGTGCAGTTTTGTTGCGCATATTGGTTTTATAATGTGCCTCAAAAGTTGCAAGGCAACGGTCAAAAGTCACTTTATCCGTACCCTTCGGCAAAGCCTGCTCAATAAGATAAATCACGCTGTGACCCACCATCATACGCACTTCGTCTGCGGTATGGGGAGGATAACCCATTTCACCGAGTGCAAAATTAACACTGTCGGTCAAATCGTCAAGTGTATTGAGCAAGGTGCCGTCAAGGTCAAAAATTACTGTATTTTTCATTTTTTCTTCTTACCAAAAAAGCCTTTTCCGTTGCCGTCGCCCGAAGGAGCCTTTGAACCGGACTCTTTCTCAAATTCACGCAGAAGCTCTTTCTGGCGTGAGGTAAGATTCTTAGGCACATCAACAACAAGACGCACAAGCTGGTCGCCTTTACCTCTGCCGTTGAGTGACTGGATACCTCTGCCCTTGAGCTTGAATACAGTGCCGGGCTGTGTACCTGCCGGCACATCATAGCGCACCTTACCGTCAAGCGTAGGCACTTCAAGAGTATCGCCAAGTGCAGCCTGAGCAAAGCTGATTGTAACTTCACACCAGACATCGTAGCCGTCACGCTCAAAGAAAGGATGAGGACGCACAAGCACTGTTACGTGCAGATTACCGGACGGGCCACCGTTAGCACCACTGTTGCCCTGACCGTTTACGTTGAGCACCTGACGGTCATCAATACCTGCAGGTATATCGACCTCAAGTGTAACCTTTTTGCTTATTGCACCCTTGCCTTTACACTTGGAGCAAGGTGTTTTAATTATCTGACCCTTACCGCCGCAACGTGAGCAGGATTTTGAAGTCTGAATAACGCCGAAGGGGGTGCGCTGCTGTACATTGACCTGACCTCTGCCGTGACATTCGGGACAGGTTTCGGGACTTGTGCCCGATGCAGCACCGCTGCCGTGGCAATCGGGGCAAAGCTCAATACGGCTGAAATCAACCTTTTTCTTGCAGCCCTTTGCAGCCTCTTCAAATGAAAGCGTAACGCGTGCCTGGGTGTCGCTGCCTCTGCGTGGAGCATTGGGGTTAGCCTGCCTGCCGCCACCGAAGCCGCCTCCAAAGAAGCTGCCGAAAATATCGCCAAGATCGAAATCCATTCCGCCGAATCCGCCGCCAAAGCCACCACCGGGACCGCCTGCACCGTAATTCGGGTCTACACCTGCGTGACCGAAACGGTCATATTTTGATTTCTTATCAGGGTCGGAAAGCACCTCGTAAGCCTCATTGGCTTCTTTAAACTTATCCTCGGCCTCTTTGTCGCCGGGGTGAAGGTCAGGATGAAACTCCTTTGCCTTTTTACGGTATGCTTTTTTTATTTCATCGTCGCTCGCCGTTTTGTCTACGCCGAGCACTTCATAATAATCACGTTTATCTGCCAAGGTATTTCCTCTTTCATAAACCGCTCAATGAGGGACGAAAAAGCCGCCCCTCATTGCTGTTTGATTAATAAATTAGTTGTTGTCGTCTGTTACATCTGTGAAGGGTGCATCATAATAGCCGTTATTATCTGCACCGGGTGCACCCTGACCTGCGTCAGCGCCGCCCTGAGCTGCCTGCTGTGCTGCTGCAGCCTCCTGATAAAGGCGTACGGAAACATCGTTGAGCACCTTTGTAAGCTCTTCCTGACGGGACTTAATGAGGTTGATATCCTCACCCTTGAGAGCCTCTTTAAGCGCATCTATCTTTGTATTGATATCTGTCTTCTCCTGCTCAGACATCTTATCGCCGTTTTCATTAACGAGCTTCTCACTCTGGTAAACCATCTGGTCTGCATTATTACGTGTATCGATTTCCTCACGGCGCTTCTTGTCTTCCTCGGCAAAACGTGCAGCCTCGTTAACAGCCTTCTCGATGTCTTCCTTGGACATATTGGAAGAAGCTGTGATGGAGATTGACTGTTCTTTATTTGTGCCAAGGTCCTTTGCGGAAACATGAACGATACCGTTAGCGTCGATATCGAATGTTACTTCGATCTGGGGTACACCGCGGGGAGCAGGCATAATGCCGTCGAGGTGGAATACGCCAAGAGTCTTGTTATCTCTTGCAAACTCTCTTTCACCCTGAAGAACGTGAACCTCAACTGAGGGCTGATTGTCAGCAGCTGTTGAGAAGATCTGGCTCTTCTTTACGGGGATAGTTGTGTTACGCTCGATAATTCTTGTATTGATACCGCCCATTGTCTCGATACCGAGTGAAAGGGGTGTAACGTCGAGAAGGAGCATACCCTTAACCTCGCCGCCGAGAACACCTGCCTGAAGTGCTGCACCGATTGCAACGCACTCGTCAGGGTTGATGCCCTTGAAGGGCTCTTTGCCGAGGTACTTCTGAACAGCTTCCTGAACAGCAGGAATTCTTGAAGAACCACCTACCATGAGAACCTTGTCAATCTCGCTGACGCTGAGACCTGAATCGGAGATAGCCTGACGGACGGGATTCATTGTAGCTTCAACAAGATCTGCTGTCATTTCGTTGAACTTTGCACGTGTGAGAGTTGCCTCAAGGTGCTTGGGACCTGTCATATCAGCTGTAATGAAGGGAAGGCTGATAGCTGAAGATGTAACGCCTGAAAGCTCAATCTTAGCCTTCTCTGCAGCTTCCTTAAGGCGCTGCATAGCCATCTTGTCGCCGCGAAGGTCGATGCCCTGCTCTGCCTTGAATGTATCTGCAAGCCAGTCGATGATTCTCTGGTCAAAATCGTCACCGCCAAGACGGTTGTTACCTGCTGTTGCAAGAACTTCCTGAACGCCGTCACCCATCTCGATGATTGAAACGTCGAATGTACCGCCACCAAGGTCATAAACCATAACCTTCTGGTCGTTTTCCTTATCGATACCGTATGCAAGAGCAGCCGCTGTAGGCTCGTTGATGATTCTCTTAACCTCAAGACCTGCAATGCGGCCTGCATCCTTTCTAGCCTGACGCTGTGCGTCTGTGAAGTATGCGGGTACTGTGATAACAGCCTCTGTTACCTTGTCGCCGAGGTATGCCTCTGCATCAGCCTTGAGCTTCTGGAGTACCATTGCGGAAATCTCCTGAGGTGTGAAGCGCTTGTCATCAATCTTTACACCGTAGTCTGTACCCATCTGTCTTTTGATAGATGCGATTGTGCGGTCGGGGTTGGTGATAGCCTGACGCTTTGCAACCTGACCTACCATTCTCTCGCCGTCCTTGCTGAATGCAACAACGGAGGGAGTTGTACGTGCGCCTTCTGCGTTAGCGATAACTACGGGCTCGCCACCTTCGATAACTGCTACGCATGAGTTTGTTGTACCAAGGTCAATACCTATTACTTTTGCCATAATTAATTACTCCTTTTATATTAAGTGAATTTTTATATTTGTTTAGGGTATCGGGAATAAATCCAAATACGTTTTTACTGAATAATCTACGTCTGAAAATCTTTAACCAAAAAGCCAAAGATTTTTATTGTATTTTTGGTGGATGAGGGCGATGGAAGGCTTCTGCCTTTCGAGACCGAATACGTCAAAAAGACTTAAAAAGCTTTTCTTTTTGGCGTGTTTGGATTTGTTCACGATGCCCTTTAATTGGCGACCTGTACTGTTGCACAGCGGATAATTTTGTCGCCGATTTTGTAGCCCTTTCCAAAGACCTGAGCGATAACGCTCTCGCCGAAGTCTTCGCTGTCGATATGCATTACTGCGTTATGCATCATCGGGTCAAATGCGTCACCCGGCTCACCGAATGCCTCAACACCGAGCTTCTTGAAGATATCAGCAAACTGTGTGAAAATCATTTCCATACCTTTTTTATAGGTTTCGTAATCTGCCGATGTGTTTGCATTTGCACGCTCGAAGTTGTCGATAACGGGAAGAATCTCGCCTATGATGTAGGCTTTAATATCGCCGTTGAGTGCATCCTTCTCACGCTGTGTGCGTTTGCGGTAGTTGTCATACTCAGCGGCAAGGCGAAGATATTGGTTTTTCTGCTCTTCAAGCTCTGCCTGAAGCTCCGCAACCTTCTCGTCAGCTTTGTCAGCCTTTTTCTTTGTCTTCTTCTCTTTTTTCTCTTCCTTCTCTTCTGCTGTCGTTACATTTTCTTTCTCTTCCATTTTTAAACCTCCCTTTTATTCATCAAGTGTTTCGGTAAGAATCTTACCTACAAGACCCGAAACAAACTGCATATACGGAATAAGTTTTGCATAGTTAAGACGTGTCGGACCGATTATGCCCAGAGCACCCGACCTTTCACCGTTGATATCGTAATGCGAAATAATTACGCTGGAGTTAGCAAGCTGTTTATATTCGTTTTCAGTGCCTATCTTGATATCAACATCGTCTGTGCCGCCTGCGATAAGCTTCGCCAACGGGTCACCCTTGCGGAGAAACTCCATAAGCTCAAGTACGTTACCGCCAAGCTCGCGGTGATTAAACAGGTTTGACTGACCCTCAAGAAGAACATCGGAGCTGAGTGCATCGTTTGCAAGGTCTGCCAGTGCAACAAAAAACGGTGACATCTCAAGTGCATACTCACCCAGTGAAGCAACCAGAGTCTGGAGCATTACAGTGCCGATTTCTTCAAGCGGTCTGCCGACAAAGTGTGACGCACAAACATTGTAAAAACGCTCAACCGTCTGCGGAGTGATTGGCATATCGCTGCGGCAAGCCTTACTTTTGAGCGTACCTGCCGAGGTGAGAAGCACAATCATTGCCGTACGGTTACTTACGGGCACAATCTCTGCCCTGCGGACAGTTGCCTTATCACCTGCGGGCATTGTAGTTATCGCCGCACAGTTTGTGAGGTTGGCAATTACTTCGCCTGCTTTTTCGAGCAGCTGCTCAGGGTCACCGCTGCCGGAAGAAACCGTTTTGGTGATACTCTTGCAATCTGCCTCGTTAAGCTCCATTTTATTCATCAGCTTATCGATATAGTAGCGGTAGCCGAGAGTAGTCGGCACACGGCCTGCCGATGTGTGGGGCTGCTCAAGGTAGCCCATTTCGGCAAGGTCAGCCATCTCGTTACGTATGGTAGCGGAGGAAACGGAAAAATCGAGCTCGCCCATCAGGTTTTTAGAGCCTACAGGCTCACCCGTGCGGATATAACTTTCAACAACTGCAGCCAGTATTTTCTGCTTTCTTTCAGTCATATTAAGCACCCGATTCGTCCCCTTTCTGCCTTGTGCTAATTTTAGCACTCTGTGTTTTCGAGTGCTAAACTATCATTATAATATATCGAAAGTCAAAGAATGTCAAGAGGGTTTTACCATTATTTTTATATTTCACATTTGCTTCACAAAATTTGCTGTAATGGAAAAATAAGATTCAAAATCGGTTGCTATAATTAAATACAAGTGCTATAATATTAATTACAATACTTAAAGGAGAAACGGATATGGCTGTTTTTAAATGTAAAATGTGCGGCGGTACACTTGAAATCAACGGCGAAACTGTTGCAACGTGCGATTACTGCGGATCTGTGCAGACCGTACCTAAGAAGAGCGATGATATCATAGCTAACCTTTTCAACCGCGCCAACAACCTGCGCATCAAGTGCGAGTTCGATAAGGCGGCAGAGGTTTATGAAAAAATAGTAAATGAAGACAACACCGAAGCCGAGGCTTATTGGGGTCTTGTGCTTTGCAAATACGGCATAGAATACGTTGAAGACCCAAAAACTTACAAGCGTATTCCTACCTGCCACAGAACACAGTACGAATCGATTCTGTCCGACGTAGACTATCAGGCTACAATCTCCAATGCAGATTCTGTTTCGCTGGGCGTTTACAAATCGCAAGCAGAGGAAATTGCCGCCCTGCAAAAAGATATACTTGCGATTGTTAAAAGCGAAAAGCCGTTTGACGTTTTTATCTGTTACAAAGAAACCGACGAAAACGGCAAGCGTACGGTCGACAGTGCACTTGCAAACGATATTTACTACCAGCTCACACAAGAGGGGCTCAAGGTATTTTATGCCGCAATAACTCTCGAAGACAAGCTTGGTGTTGAATACGAGCCGTACATATTTGCCGCACTCAACAGCGCAAAGGTAATGCTTGTTGTCGGCACAAAGCCCGAATATTTCGACGCTGTATGGGTTAAGAACGAGTGGTCACGTTACCTCAAGCTGATGAAGGCTGACCGCTCAAAGCTTCTTATCCCCTGCTACCGTGATATGGATGCGTACGACCTGCCCGAGGAATTTTCACACCTTCAGGCACAGGATATGAGCAAAATAGGCTTTGTAAACGATGTTGTAAGGGGCATCAAAAAAATCATCAAGCCCGACGAGCCGAAATCTGCTCCTGTTGTTCAGCAGGTAACTGTTAATGAAACTTCAGGCGGAGCAAACACAGCCTCTTTGCTCAAGCGTGCATTTATGTTCCTTGAAGACGGCGACTGGAATTCCGCCAATGAATACTGTGAAAAGGTGCTCGATATCGACCCCGAAAATGCTGAAGCATACCTTGGTAAACTTATGGCATATAATAGAGCAAAAACACAAATCGAGCTGAAAGATTGTGCCCGACCGTTTGATGACAATAATAATTACCGTAAGATTGTTCGTTTCGGTGACGAGGCACTCGTGAGCGAACTTGAAGGCTACATAAAGTATATTAAAGACAGAAACGAAATCGACCGTATCAGAGGCATTTACGAAAGTGCCTGCAAAGTTTTTGCCGGCAATCCAAGTGAAGAAAGCGACATAATAAAATACGAAAAAGCGATTAAAGAATTCCGATCTATTAAAGATTGGCGAGATTCGGAAGAAAAAATCCAGCTCTGCCAAAAGAAGATTGAAAGTATAAAAGAAAAAGCAAAAGCTGAGCGTATTGAGCGCGAACGTCAGGCAGAGCTTGCAAGAATCGCCGAAAAGAAACGAAGAGACAGACCCAAAAAAATTGCTGCAGCCATTGTGGCACTGGTGGTCGTAATTGTTACTATTGTTGTTATTAATTTCACTGTTATAGTCCCGTCATCAAAGTATAAAGAAGCACTTAAGCTTGTAGAAAACAAAGAGTACATCCGGGCAGTTGAAATTTTTGAAGAGATTCCAAAATATAAAGATTCCGCACTGAAAGCATCTGAATTAAATTACGATCTCGCTGTTGAGTATGCCAAAAACAAAGATTATACAAATTCTGCCATCCGCTACGGCAAGGCAGGCGATTACAAAGACGCACGGGAAAAGAGCTTTGAGCTGTGGGATAAAATTGCCGTAAGAGAAACAATTGCGACAAGCGATTATCACACAGTCGGTCTGAAGAGTGATGGCACTGTTGTTACTACTATTGATTCTTACGACCGCGAAGATCGGGATAAAGTAGGCGACTGGACTGATATTATTGCTGTCGCGGCAGGTGCGAATTACACAGTCGGTCTGAAATCTGACGGCACTGTTGTTACTACCCCAAAGGGTGATAAAGATATGAGCAAATGGACCGATATTGTTGCCATTTCGGCAGGTAGCAATCACACAGTCGGTCTGAAATCAGACGGCACTGTTGTTGCTGTTGGTAAGAATAAAAACGATCAGTGTGAGGTAGACGATTGGACGGATATTGTTGCTATTTCGACAGGTAGCAATCACACAGTCGGTCTGAAATCCAACGGCACTGTTGTGGCTGCTGGTGCTGGTAATTATAACGGTGAATGTGATGTAAGCGACTGGACAGATATTGTTGCTATTTCGGCAAGTAGCACTCACACAGTAGGTCTTAAATCAGACGGTACTGTTGTTGCTGTTGGTAATAATAGCCATGGTCAGTGTGATGTAAACGACTGGAAAAACATCGTTGCTGTTTCGGCAGGTAAGGGCTACACAGTAGGTCTGAAATCAAACGGTACTGTTGTTGCTGTTGGCAACGATGACGGTCGATGTGATGTAAGCGGCTGGAAAAACATTACTGCCATTATAGCAGGCGACGATTACACAGTCGGTCTTAAGAATAACGGCACTGTTGTTGCAACCAAAAAAATAAGCGAGGCCGGTGATGGCGGTAAGCGTGAAGTAAGCGACTGGAAAGATATCAAACAACCTTAATCAATTCGCAATTAATATTGAGCAGTAGCACCTTTACAGCCTCCCTCTGACGAGGGAGGTGGCAAAAATCTTTGATTTTTGTCGGAGGGAGAGAATATAAAAGCAGAGTTTTGTGTTGTCTCTCCCTCAGTCTCGCATAACGCTCGACAGCTCCCTCATCAGAGGGAGCTTTTTAATTTCACATCGCTCTTTATATGCCTCCCCTGTGCAAGGGGAGGTGGGTCGGCACAAGCCGACTCGGAGGGGTTGTGACCTGAACAATAACAATCCCTCAGTCTCGCTTGTCGCTCGACAGCTCCTTTCCAAAGGAGCTTTTGACATACCAATTTATCGCAATATAAAAAACAATGTCATCCTGAGTGAAACGAAGGATCTTTAAAAACGTAAAGATTCTTCGCTTGACGCTCAGAATGACATTTTTACTTTATGATGTTACTTTGAGATCGGTTGTTGTCCAGGTATAACCGAGTTTTGTTTTGAGGGTATAGTTTGTATCGGCAGGGATTTTGCGAATTACCGTCCAGTGGCGCATACCGTCCTCGGCAATACGGCTGTAGCTCTGCGAATACGTGAGTGTGCTGCCGCTGTCGAGCAAGAACTGCACCTTTGCTATCTGCGGGTCGGTTACTACTTCAAACGTGCCGATGCCGTTTTCGTAAGTGATATCAAACGAATGTGCTTTAGGTGTATCGTAAGTGACGGTAAACGGAATCTTTGCCTCATCCCAGACCTTGCCGTACTTTGCACGGATTGAGTGCTCACCTTCTCCAACTCGCATATTTACAACCCATGTTTCCGTATCGCCGTTTGAGGTAATAGTTGCCTTGCTGCGGTCGATTGTGGTTGTAGTGCCGTTTTCACGGATAAGCTGGATTTT
>JAFXCH010000052.1 GCA_017516485.1 Clostridia bacterium | reverse complement strand
TTATGAAATCAGTGATACTACACTCCGTCAGAAGTGTGTAGATGAAATTCTTGCAAGACAGCATAACGACGGCGGTTGGGCTTTGTCTGCAAATCTTGACTATGCATCAGACCCTGATATGACGGGTATGGCACTTCAGGCTTTGTATCCCTACCGCAATCAGGCAGCTGTAGCTGAAGCTTGTGATAAAGCATTTGCCTGCCTTTCAGAAATGCAGCATGAAAACGGTACATTTGCATCGGGCGGAAGTGAATGTTCTGAAAGCTGTGCTTGGGTAATTGTTGCCTGCACAACATGGGGTATCAATCCCGATACAGACAGCCGTTTTGTAAAGAACGGAAAATCTGTTGTTGACGGACTCTTAAGTCATTATCTTGCAAGCGAAGCTCAGTTCCAGCATATCGTTGGTGCAGGTGCAAACGGTATGGCTACTGACCAATCCTGCTATGCACTTGTTGCTTACAACCGTTTTGTAAACGGAAAGGCATCGCTTTTCGATATGTCAGATGTCAGCTTCGGAGACAAGGCAGAAGTAATTGTAGGCAAACCCGTTGCAACTCTCGGTCTTCCCGCTGAAATTACAGATGACGTAGGAAAAACCTTTAATGCAACAATCAGTATCGACCAATGGAATAATAACGCAGGTTATAAGCTCATTGACCTTGTTATGAATATTCCTGAAGGTCTCAGCGTTACATCAGTAACAGCAGAAAGTCGTCTTTCGGGCGGAACAGTAAACTATCATCTTGATGAAACAGGAAAGCTCCGTGTAGTTTACTTTGATGCAAACAATCATAATGATATAACCGTCAGCGGAACAGCATTTCCCGCACAGCTTTTCACCATTACATTCCGTGTTGATTCAGCAAATGCAGGTAACAATCTTGATATCAGTATCGGCGGTATGTCAATAAAGCTGAATTCAGATTCAACTGACGACGGTTCAATGATTGTGGTTGACACAGCAAAGGCTAACGGTTCTGTTTCTGTTGTCAAAGGCATTTCTTACAGTGCGGTATGTCTTTACACAGGTGATGATATTGACCTTATCCCGTCAAGCAAAAAGGCAGTTGCTGTATCTGTAACAGGTGTGGAAAGCAAGGCAAAGCTTACATACAATGACGGCACAAAGACTTACGAATTTAAGTACAGTGCTGAAATTTCTGAAAAAACAGGGGTTTCAACATACGTTGCATTGGTAGATTCTTCTGTTGATATGTCACAGTTTGTGAACAAAACAAACTTCACCCTTGAGGGTGACAATACTGAAGAGCTCACATTCGGTGATGCAAACGGTGATGGTATTGTCAATGCACAGGATGCTCTCGGTGCAGTTGACACATGGCTTCGTAAAGTTGATGCTCCTTCAGATGATGAAATTCTTGCGCTCAACGTTAACAGTGACAGCCGAATCAATACATTTGATGCTCTCGGTATTGTTGAAGCTTATGTTGATGGCAGTGAATATATTGTTGTTACAAAGGCTGCAACCCTTACAACAACTAATTAACTGAAATTAAGGGGTGGGATTAACACTCCCACCTCGTATCTTTAAGGA
>JAFXCH010000051.1 GCA_017516485.1 Clostridia bacterium | reverse complement strand
ACGTAGTTATGCCGAGTGAAAGACCGACCGTACCAATTGCCGATGCCGTTTCGTAAAGGCTAGTCATAAGAGGTATTCCTTCAACTGTACTTATGACTGCACCGCCGAGCAAAAACAGCACGATATACAGAAGGCAGATTGCCGAGGCGTGCTTGACTGTATCATCTGCAATTCTTCGCTTAAACATCTGTGCGTTCTCTTTCTTACGGAAAACCGAGGTAGCAGAAGCAAACAGAACGGCAAGCGTTGTGGTTTTCATACCGCCTGCGGTTGATCCGGGCGAGCCTCCCACAAGCATTAAGAAGATCATAAATAAGAGTCCGACCTCGCTGATTAGACCGAGGTTTGCCGTATTGAAGCCTGCCGTTCTCGGTGTTACTGCTTGGAATAAAGACAGCAGTATTCGCTCACCGAGGGCATATCCTTCAAACTCACAGAGGAAGAAATACAGCGTGGGAATAAATATCAGTGCACCTGTCATTGAAAGTATGATCTTGCTTTGCGTGCGGTATTTTTTGACATGCCATTTGTGTCTGTATATATCCTCCCAAGTCAAGAAGCCGATGCCGCCGATTATGATGAGCAGCATTATAACAATACTGATAATGGGATTTGCAGCATAAGCCGTTAGTGACGAATACTGTCCGCTGACATCTCCCATCACATCGAAGCCTGCGTTGCAGAACGCTGATATAGAGTGGAACACCGCCATCCATATTCCTTTTGCTCCGTGATCAATACAGAACACAGGAAGCATAGCGAGCATTCCAATGGCTTCGACGATAAGCACGCCTTTGAGAATAAACCAAGTCAGACGGACGATGCCGCCAACGCTTGGGGCTGACATTGCCTCCTGCATCGTGCTTCGCTGTCCAAGCCCGATCTTTCTGCCTGCGAGAATGGATACCGAAGCTGCAACCGTTACAACGCCCAAGCCTCCGATCTGAATGAGTATGAGAATGATAGCCTGTCCAAAATACGACCAATAGGTTGCCGTATCCTGCACGATTAGTCCCGTTACGCATACTGCTGAGGTTGATGTGAACAAGGCATCCGAAAACGGCGTTACAATACCGTCTTTGCTCGATATGGGGAGCATCAGCAGAAACGCTCCGATCAGTATTACTGCCGCAAAGCCAAGTAAAATTACTTGGAATGATGACAGCTTAAATCTATGTAAATGCCGCATTATACACCTCTCCTTATACTCTTTCTACTATATACATTTTACCAAAAAACAGATAAAGACGGCATTAGCACTCTACCGCGCGGTATTAAGATTGTATAAAGATGATATATTTTTCCATTTGCAGCTAAATAAAAAAGCGGTACAGTTTTTCAACACCGTACCGCCCGAAAGCTTGCTCAGGAATTGGCTATGCCGTTTTTCTCAGCCAAATATTCAATTACGACACGACGTGTCAGAATACCGCACAGCGTATTTCTGCTATCAACAATTGGAACAAAATTTTGTTTTAGTGAGGATTTTATCACATCGGCTTCGCTCGCATCGATATTAAGTGGAGGGCAAAAATCCAATCTCACCAATTCTTTAACTCTGTACTTTTCCATATCAAGCTTGTCCATCGAGCCGACGCGAAGCATGTGGCGGAGAAAATCTCCTTCACTGACACAGCCTATGTAATGATGCTCTCCGTCAATAACAGGTATCGCCGTATAGCCGTTTCTTGTCATAACCTCCCATCCTTGTCGGACAGTCTGATTTTCGTTTAGGAATGCCGTAAAGCATTTTGGAATCATTATTTTAGCAATATTCATTGCGCAGGACCTTCTCTTCAATTAATGGAATTTGTTTGTGATACTTTCTTTGTTTTATATCATTGTACCACATTTCCTGTAAGCAGAACGATAAGTTTTTTGACACAAGCATAAAGATTGTCTAAAGATATAGCAGAAAGCCCTCGTTCCGAAATGGAGCGAGGGCATAACTTTTATTTTATCACCAGAGAAGCGTTTTCACAATCAATCTTCAAGGTTGTTTCGGGCTCAATATCACCGCCGATGATCTCACGTGCAAGCAGTGTTTCAATCTTGGATT